>NZ_CP010776.1:318749-637498 GCF_001577755.1 Rufibacter sp. DG15C | reverse complement strand
TGTGCAACGCTCGCCCGGCGACCACAAAGGCTACGAGTACTCGCGCACGCACAACCCCACCCGCACGGCCTTGCAAAATGCCCTGGCCGCGCTGGAGAACGGTAACCATGGCTTATGCTTCGCGTCTGGTATGGCCGCCACTGACTGCATCATCAAACTGTTAAAGCCTGGCGATGAAGTGATCTCTACCAATGACCTGTACGGCGGCACCTACCGCATCTTCACCAAGGTGTACCAGAACTACGGCATCAAGTTCACCTTCGTGTCCATGGCCGACATCCAGAGCATTGAACAGCACATCACAGAGAACACCAAGATGATCTGGGTAGAGACGCCCACCAACCCGCTCCTGAACATCATTGACATCAAAGGTGCCGCCGCCATCAGCAAGAAGCACAACCTCACGCTGGTAGTGGACAACACCTTCTCAACACCATATCTGCAAACGCCGCTTGACTTGGGCGCTGACATTGTCATGCACTCTTTGACTAAATACATGGCCGGTCACTCAGATGTGGTGATGGGCGCCATTGTGGTGAAGGATGATGCCTTAGCTGAGCAATTGGCCTTCTTCCAGAACGCCTGCGGTGGAACTCCTGGTCCACAGGACTGCTTCCTGGTGTTGCGTGGCATCAAGACCCTGCACATACGTATGCAGCGCCACTGTGAGAACGGGAAAGTGATTGCCGAGTACCTGCGCCAGCACCCTAAAGTGGAGAAGGTGTTCTGGCCAGGCTTTGAGAGCCACCCCAACCACCAGATTGCCCGTGACCAGATGCGTGATTTTGGCGGCATGATTTCCTTTGTGTTGAAAGGTGACCGCCAGGAAGATGCCATTCAGGTACTGGAGAAACTGAAGTATTTCGCCTTAGCCGAGTCTCTGGGCGGGGTTGAGTCCCTTTGCGGGCACCCGGCCACCATGACGCACGCCAGCATTCCGCAGGTAGAGCGCTTGAAAGGCGGGCTGTCAGATTCACTCATTCGCTTGAGCGTGGGCATTGAGGACGTAGAAGACCTTGTAGCAGATTTGGAGCAGGCCATCGGCTAGAATGGCAAACTGATATTTTTTGAAAGTCCCCGTAGGTGCAGAACCGGCGGGGACTTTCGTTTTTGGCCTGTTTTCCAGGAAACAAACCAAAAACGCCTAATCACGGACAAAGCGGTGACAACATTCCAAAATGCTACTTCGTTTTAGGGTTAGAAGCTGAGAAGGCTTTCCTGTCTTTTCAGAGTTCAATCACCCATAGAAAATCCACCTTATTTTGGAAAGGAGCGTGACCCATGGTATTAGCCAATTGCCGGGCCCAATTCACCGCCGAAGACTTTGATTTCATTGCCCGCATCCTGTCAAAACAGGGCGCCAAACATATAAGCCTGGTTGAACTGCTCAGCGACCCGGAGTGCCGCGACGAGATGCTGGACCATGCCGCGCTGCCCAAAGCCCTGCTTTCACAGGCCGGGCAGGTAAGCGTGTCCCAGCAACTGTACTTTTATGTGCTGGCCCGCACCGTGCTGCGCCGCCAAGGCATTGAAGACCGTGAGCTAGCCGATTACATTGCCTCTTTGCTCTGGCAGTTCTCCTCCACGCAGCGCATGCACTCGCCACATGAGAAACTGCCGCACCGGTTCCAGTACATCGTGGACATGCTGGATGCTTTGACCAACGCCTCGGCCGCCGAGGCCTTTCTGATACGGGTGCACATTGGCAACTATGCGCTGTTTCTCTCCGGAATGTTCCAGGCCTGGATTGAGCGCCGCCGGCAGCGCGGGGCCCCAGACCCGTCTTTCTATGACTCTATAGGGCGCTCCAGCTTTAAAGAGGCCGCCACCCACAAACTGGCCTATGAACTGGAACTGGCCGACGTCTACACCCAGCTGGCCGAGGGCTTCCGGAATGCCCGCCTGGCCCTGAACGAGCTGGCCCAAACCGTCTGGAAACCGGACCAAGCCCCGCCTTTCGCTCTATAAATTTAAAATCCGTTTTTGGCCTGTTTTCTAGAAATTATCCCGAAAACGCCGCTTGCATACTTCCTTAAAGAAGAAGCACCCCTGACCTTCGCAACCAGATATTGTAGTTTAAATTGCTAACTGACCGATTGGGTAAACAGAAAGTTGGTCTCACGACAGAAGTATTAAATAAAAAAACGCCAGCTAAAGTAGCTGGCGTTTTTTGGTTGTTTTCGGGGAATTAGGCCAAAAACGACTCTACATGAAAGAAATTAGATGGAGGTAGAGGTCAAAGTGAACGGCAAGGTCTGCACGTCTCTGGAGTTGCCTCCTACCATTATTTTGAAGTCGCCAGGCTCAGCGCCAAACGTCATGTCTTGGCGCCAGAAGGAAAGGTCTGTGGTGTTCAGGGTGAACGTCACGGTCTTCTTCTCGCCGGGCGCAAAGGACAGCTTCTGGAACTTCTTGAGTTGCTTGATAGGACGGGCGGTGCTGCCCACCAAGTCCTGAATGTAGAGCTGGACCACCTCTTCACCTGCGTATTTGCCGGTGTTGGTGACCTCTACGGTCAAGACCAGGTTCTCATTGCCGGCAATGCTGCTCTTGTTCAACTTGGGCTGGCCATAGGCAAAGGTGGTGTAGCTTAAGCCGAAGCCGAAGGGATACAGGGCGGTGTTGGGCACATCGCGGTAGCGGGACCGATATACGCGCTCACTGCCCGGCTCTGAGTGGGTGCCCTCATACATGCGGCCGGTGTTTTTGATGTTATAATACAAAGGCATCTGGCCTACGTGGCGCGGAAAAGAGATAGGCAGCTTTCCGGCGGGGTTGTATTCTCCAAACAAGACGCTGGCCACGGCATTGCCGGCCTCAGACCCTAGTGACCAAGTGGCCATAATGGTAGGGATGTTCTGGTCCAGCCAAGACAATTCCAAGGCGCGGCCACTGCTCACCAGCGCCACAATTGGTTTCCCGGTTTTATGAATCTCTTTCACCAAGTCCAGTTGTACACCAGGCAAACCGATGTCAGCTCTAGAGGCACCTTCACCATTCATGACGGCGCTTTCGCCAAGGGCCATAATCACCACATCTGCGTTGCGGGCGGCAGCTACGGCGGCGGCGAATTTGTCTGTGGAATTGGTGTACAGGTCACAGCCCTCGGCAAAAGTCACCTCAGCGCCTTTCGCGTATTTCTTAATGCCCTCCAGGAAGCTTACCGCGTGCTGCTCCTCCCCGAAGAAGGACCAGGTGCCGTTCATGTCTGCTTTGTTGTTGCCTAGTGGTCCAATCACGGCTATCCTTTTAATGCTGACCGTCAAAGGCAGAACGTTGCCTTGGTTTTTTAACAAGACCATAGACTTGCGGGCCATGTCAAAGGCCGCGGCCAGGTTTTCTTTAGACCGTATCTCTTTCTTTTCGCGCTTCACGTCTGAGTACAGGTAGGGGTTGTCAAACAAGCCCAACTTGAACTTAAGCCAAAGCACCCGGCGCACCGACTCATCCAGAATCTTCTGGTCCAGCTTGCCGCTTCTCACTAATTCAGGGACGTATTTCAGATAGGCTTCGCCCATCATGTCTACGTCGGTGCCGGCTCTCAAGGCTTGCTCAGCGGCTTGGGCGTGGTCTTTGGAATAGCCGTGGTTGACCATCTCAGTTATGTTCTGCCAGTCAGAGATGACTGCACCTTTAAAGCCCCATTCTTTTCTCAGGATCTGGTCCATGGTGAACATATTACCCGTGGCAGGCACCCCGTTCAACTCATTAAACGCCGACATGATGGTAGCGGAACCAGCGTCCAAAGCGGCCTTAAAAGGAGGCAAGTACACGTCGCGCAAAACATACTCAGACATGTCAGTGGTGTTGTAGTCGCGTCCGGCTTCGGCGGCACCGTAAGCCACGAAGTGCTTGACGCAGGCGGCCATGGTGCGCGGGTCAGCCAGATCCTTGCCCTGAAAGCCTTTCACGCGGGCGGCGGCAATCAAAGAACCCAGGTACGGGTCTTCGCCAGCGCCCTCGGCGGTGCGGCCCCAGCGGGAGTCACGCGTAATATCCACCATGGGTGCAAAAGTCAGGTTGATGCCCCCGGCCGTGGATTCAATCGCGGCCACTCTAGCCCCGTTCTCAATAGCGGCCAAGTCCCAGCTGGCAGATTCGCCTAGGGGAATAGGGAACACGGTTTTAAAGCCATGGATGATGTCGGCGCCAATCAACAATGGAATACCTAATCTTGACTCTTTCACCGCCAGGCGCTGCAGCTTGCCTATGTAGGCGGCACCGTGGATGTTGAACATGCCCGTGATCTGGCCTTTCTTGATGGCCTCGTCAAACTTGTTGGACTCGGTGGTGCGAACGGTGGGGCCGGTGTTGAAGAGCTCGCCTACTACAAAATTGAGCTGGCCTACTTTTTCTTCCAGGGTCATTTTAGCCAGCAGGTCTTCAATGCGCTTTTCAATGGGCGCTTTCTGGGGGGCTGGCGTGAAGGAAGTAAAGGAAAAGATGGTAAGGAAAAGGAGCAGGCACGATGCGGAAAATCTTTTCATGAGATGGAAATTTGGTCAATGAAAGGTTGTACCATCCCTGTTCTCTGGCTTAGAGTAGCCAGAAAAGGTCATAAACAGGGAGGGGTAGGAGTTATTTCTGGATAAGAAGCCGTTTAAAGAGCATCGCTTTCTCGGTTTGGATCTGGCACAGATACACGCCGTCAGGGAGGTGCGTGGCCGGTTTCACTTCAGCGGTAGGTTTCCCTGCCACCTGAAAAGAAATCAACGCAGGAACCTCTTGGCCATTCAACGTGAAAAGCCGAATAGACGTGATCTTGGTGCCAGCAGGGTAAGAAAGGGAAAACTTGGACTTTGCCGGATTTGGGAAGATTTGCATTTGCCGGGCCAGTACCTCATCATTAGGCAAACCACTGATGACCCCAGCTACCGATGCTATGTTAGAAAAGCCAGCCATGCCCGCTGCATTGGCCGCCTGAATTTTGTAAAAGCTCTCCCTGGTGCCGGCCGGGTCTGTAAACGTTTTGGTGTTGGCGGCTACAGAGCCAATCTCCTGGTAGGTGCCGTGGCTTTGGGTGCCTCTGAAAATCTTAAAATTTTGCTCATTGGAGGCATTGTCTTGCCAGGTCAAGGTAACGCCAGAAGCCGCCGCAGCCGCAACGGCGTGGGAAGCCCTGTTAGGAGTAGTGGGCAAGTTTGGTAATACGCTGAAACTATCTATCCACAAAGAGTCTTGTCCCGGTGAGCCAAACAACCCATAATTAATCAGAACTCTGATTTTGCTAATGGTGGCAGGATCTACCTGCCCAGTACCGGTGCCAAAGGCACTGGCATAGTTGAAATGGTAGGTATAGTATTCGCCGTCATCAATGATGGGAGATAGCGTAAAAACTTGATTGCCACCGGTAATTTTACCGGTGGCATCTAGTAGGTCTATGCGTAAAGAAACAGCCTTGCTTTTGTTGAGCGTCTTGATGGAGGCCGCCAGCACCGGATAGTCGGTCATGTCCAGCGGGGATTCTAGTTCATACACCACCGCTGGCAGGTTGTTGGGAGTAGTGATGGTGTAATTAATCCGGAGGGCGTCTATGGCCTGGCTTAACTGGAACGTTCCCCCAGACGTTTTTAACAAAGACGAGGGAATGGGAGAGAAACCTTCAATCAGGAAGGAACTCCCCGAGGGCACCAGCTTCGTCTTTACCTCCAGGGTCTTGGTATAGGTCTGGCCGTTGTGCTGCATTTGCACCTGAACCGTTCCTGCTTTCCGGCCCCAGTTAATCACCACCTCTGACGTGTTCTGTCCGCTAACGATGGTAGCGCCTTCGGGCAGCGTCCAAACATAAGTGGCGTTGGCTAGCTGACTAGCCTTGTAGGTGACGTTCTGCGCCGATGGCTTCACCAAAGTTGGACCCGTTAGGGCAAGTTCTTTGAAGGTTTGGTAGACCCGTACATACTCAATCTCCATGCGGGTGCTGGTAAGATTGGGGTCCACGCCGTTCTTCTGGCCGTTGGTTTCCAAGCTTGGTTCACTGCCCATGTTACCGCCCACGGCAATGTTCATGATCAGGAACTGGTCCTCAGTGAACGGCCAGGTTCTGGCATCTCTCACCGCCGGTGCATAGGTATAATACAGGGTGTTGTCCACGAAAAACTTAATCTCAGTTGGGGACCATTCAGCGGCGTAGATATGATAGGTAGTGGTAGCGTCTGGGATTTGCGTAGAGCCTATGTTCTGAGTGTTGCCAAAACTGGACGGCGTGTGCAAGGCGGCCTGCACCTTGCCGGGCAAGCGGTCTATGTACTCCATCACGTCAATCTCGCCGCAGGCAGGCCAGCCTTTGGTGGTCACGGCCTCGCCTAACATCCAGAGGGCAGGCCAAGTACCTACGCCCGGGGCTAGTTTGGCTTTCCATTCCACGCGGCCATAGGTAAACTTGAATTTGCCCTGAGTCTTAACGCGTCCTGAGGTCCAGTTGCCGTTCTGCTTGATGGCTTCAATCACCAGCTTGCCCCCTGACTGGCGCACATTGGCCAGTTGGTTGGTATAAGACTGCAGCTCGCGGTTTCCCCAGCCGTTGTCTCCGGTGCCAAGGTCGTAGCTCCACCAAGCGGGGTTAACGGCACCTTCTCCCTCAAACTCATCGCTCCAGACAAGCTCATTGAAAGTGGTATTCTGCGCCTTTGCACCCAAGCTCCATAAGAGGCTCAGGCACAGGGTCAGATATTTTAATTTTTGCATTTTTGGGCTGTTTTAGAAAAAGTAGGCCAGAAACGGATGCCTCTGGCCTACAGAAAGTCAAAAAGCGTTTTACGGCATCAACCGGAAATCATCCAGGTAGAAAATACCCGGGTTAAAGTGGGCTTCGCCGCCAAACTGAACCACTATTTTGTCAAAGTCTTTTCTGGTGGCATGCGCCCCAAAGTCAAACGTCAACTCCACCCATTGGTCCATCTGGGTTACCTGCTGTACCACCTCGGCCTGCGTGGTCCAGGCGTTGCCGCCCAGCTCAGAGTTCTGCAGTTTCACAGACAGTTGTTTTTGCAAGGTTTTCACTGGTGACCAGTCCTCGGCGCCACCCATGGTGGTGTAGTCATTGTAGCTAGGCAAGAATACCTTCACTTTGAAGACGTGGCGTTTGGTAAGGTCTAGGTTATGGGTGAACTGAATAGATGCATTCCCGAACTCATTGGCCTGACCTGCCTGTCTCACATACCTGCCTACTTTGTCAGAAGGGTTAGAAGGCAATTGGGCTGGGTTGTCAAAGGACTCGTTGAACCCGATGTTCTCAAACTTCCAGGTGAAGGTACCCGGGGTGTCAAAATTGTCGGCTACGTCTACTTCTTTGTATTCCTTTACCGGTTTAGGCGGTGCATAGCCTTTGCGCACCAGTTTCTGGTACCAGGCGTGTTCTGCCACGGCGGCACTACCGCTGCGCAGGTACATTTCGTTCTCAGTGAGGGAAAGAATCTCATACTTTGAAACGCCGGTGTAGTAGCCAATGAACCCACCGTTGGAGATGATCAGGAATTTCTTGTCGCCTTCTTCAGAAATACTCCAGGTAAGGTTGGTAGGCGGGGTATAGTTAACCGTTTGGTCAGCGCCTTTGGTACCTCCAATGCCAGGGGCATTGTCACCATTGGAAAAGGTAGTGCCGTTGTTTTTATAGGTATAAGACAAGGTGTTGCCCAATACAAAGGTCATCTCGTCATCATAGTACCCTTCGCTGGCTTTCTCATTGGGTGCCGCGGTGTACCATTCTGGCGTAGTGCCCCCAATTGGACCAATGCCCAGGTGGCCACTGGCGTTTTTGTCAATCACCCAGGTCTTGCCTTCTAGTTGGTTCACACCTCCCGTCAAGAAGTTGTAGTCTTCACGGTTCAGCATGGTAGGGTTGGTGTTGGCAATAACCACCGTTTTGGTGCTGGAGGCAGAGCCGCCCGCGGTATAGATGGTGAGCTTTACCGGATAATTTCCTTTAACAGGATAGGCGTGCGATACTTTGGTACCCTCGCCGGTGGCGCCATCCCCAAAGTCCCACACCGCTTTAAAGCCTGGTGAAGTGGATTCAAAGTTAATGATGTTGGCGTTGGCCGCAGTAGGAGCCGTGGTGAACGACACCATCTCTGAAGAGGGAGCCTCTGCCAACTCTGGATCGTCTACCTCGCAGCCGCTCCAGACAAAGGTCATTAGCAACAGGGTTGCCAGATAAGATAAATACCTTTTCATATTTTCTGTCTTTAAATACATGTATTAATAGCCTGCGTTTGGCTTAAGCGTACCACCAGATAAGTCAATCTCGCTCTGCGGAATAGGGAAGAAGCCTTTTCTGGCGGCATTGTAAGTGATGACAAAATCGCTGTTGTCACCCACATACATAGAACCAACCTGCGTGGTTGGAATTTCTTGGCCCGCCGCGTTCCAGCGTAGCAAGTCCCAATAGCGGTGACCTTCTAAGGCCAGTTCTAAGCGTCTCTCTTTCTTGATGTTGTCCAAGGTAGCAGGCACTGGGGCCAACCCTACACGCGCTCTTACCTTGGTTAAGAAGGTTTCTGCGTTACCGCCGTTGGTTAGGGCTAATTCTGCCGCCATCAGCAACACGTCTGCATATCTGATGGCACGGTAGTTATTGCCCCAGTTTAATTCTGGTTGTCCAGCGGCAGGCGCATATTCTTTAGAGGTAGAATACTTCTGACTGAAATATCCAGTGTGCTGGTAGCCAATGTTGAGGTTGGCTTTACCCCCAGCCAATTCGGTTTCTACCAAAATGGTGGCATCGCGTCTTGGGTCATTGGCGCCAAATGCATCAAACAGCTCCTGCGTTGGGGTGGCAGCGCTCCAGCCGGCTACATAGCTCTCAGTGGCTGGGTTCTTGATGCGTGGTCCCTGCATTTGTGGTTGCATGTTGCCCTCTCCGCCGTGAATGTAGCC
Organism: Rufibacter sp. DG15C; assembly: GCF_001577755.1. Taxonomy (NCBI): domain Bacteria; kingdom Pseudomonadati; phylum Bacteroidota; class Cytophagia; order Cytophagales; family Hymenobacteraceae; genus Rufibacter; species Rufibacter sp. DG15C. The sequence goes on along the minus strand of NZ_CP010776.1, from coordinate 628,624 downwards.
CCAGTCCCACCATGGGTTCTCATCTGAGTAAGAAATCTCCCAAACAGACTCAATACCAAATTCACTGGCTCTTTTGAAGACGTCGCCATAGTTAGGCATAAGGTCATGGCCGCTGTTGGTGATAATGTCCTGCAGATGCGTCAAGGCTCTGGCACCGTTTACCGTAGTACTACCAGCTTGCAAATCTTGACCGTACACGCCTTTGTAAAACATGTAGGTTCTGGCAAGAAGCGCTTTGGCCGCCCATTTAGTAGCCTTTCCTTTGCTCACTGTCAAGGTAGTGGCAGGCAGGTCAACAATGGCTTCCTCTAGATCCTTAGCTATCTGGTCATACACCGCCTTAGGGCTTGCCTGTGGCTGATTGTACTCGCTGGGTGCCAATGGCGTCAAAATAAGGGGAACGTTCTCAAAGAAGCGCACCAGGTCCAGGTAGAAATGAGCCCTTAAAAACTTGGCCTCGGCAATGGTTGCTTTCTTGAAGTTCTCAGAAGCTTCCAGGCCTTCCATTTTCTGAAGGAGCGTGTTGGCGCGGGCAATCCCAAAGTAATGCTTCTTCCAGAGACCTTGCACTTCTGGGTTGTTCGGTAAGATTTTATGAAAATCCATCTCTTGGATGTTCACAATGTCTGTACGGTTACCACCGCCCGCGTAAGCATCATCTGAAGCTACGTCCAGCAACATTGGAGTTGGGTGGAAGCCTCTCACGGTGTTCCACTGCAGGACGTCATATACACCCACCAAAGCCTCTCTGGCGTCTGCCTCTGTTTTAAAGAAGTTATCAGTGGTTCTGTTGTCAATGGGGGTTAGGTCCAGGAAGCTGTCACAGCTGGCAGAGCCAAATGCTAGCAAGCCCAGAACTAAATATTTGGAAGTGTTTTTACGAATATTCTTCATGAGTTCATTCTTAGAAAGTGGCATTGAAACCTAATCTGAATGTTTTTGACTGCGGATACACGCCTCTGTCAATACCTATGTCAATGGCACCACGGGCTCCAATTTCAGGGTCAAAGCCAGAGTAGTCTGTCAAAGTGAACAGGTTGTCTGCAGATACATACACCCGCAGTTTCTCCATATGGATTCTGGTTAAGAGACTTCCTGGCAAGTTGTATCCTAACTGTAGCGTTTTCAAGCGGACAAAGTCACCGTCTTCTACATACAAATCAGAGATGTTCTTGTAGTTGCCATTGGCATCATTGAAGGTGAATCTAGGGAAGTCATTGGTACTTCCTTCTCCCGTCCAACGGTTCAAAGCTCTTGACTGCGTATTAGAATACACTAGGTCATAGCGGCGGGTACCGTTGAAAATCTTGTGGCCAAAAGCGCCATAGAAGAAGGCGCTGATGTCAAAATTCTTGAAGTCAAAACCCATGTTAAAGCCCGTAGTGAACTTTGGGGTAGGATTGCCCAGGTACGTACGGTCATTGGTGTCAAACTTGCCATCATTATTGACATCTACAAAAATCACATCACCCGGCACCGCGTCAGGTTGAAGCTCTTGTGCATTTACCTGTGCTTGGTTTTGGAAGATACCAGCCGTCTTGTAACCATAGAAAGCACCCACTGGCAAACCAACTGCCGTTCTGTTGGCAGGGCCATAAGTAGAAATGTTTACCTGGCCAAGAATTCCTTCTTCGTTGTTGATTTGGGTAACTTCATTCTTATTATAGGTTCCGTTTAGAGACAAGTTATACCCAAACTCACCTGCATTGCCTTGATAGGAGAGGGCCATCTCCAAACCTTGGTTTTTAACCGTTCCACCATTGACGGGGCCAGGATTTTCACCTACGTGTCCCAAGATAGGGGCCACAACCAGAAGACCTTTGGTGGTCTTGATGTAGTAGTCAGTGGTGAAGTTCAAAGCATTGTTAAAGAAGGTAAGGTCTAAACCAATGTTGGTTTGCTCTGAGGCTTCCCAGCCCAATTCTGGATTGGCAATGGCCACTGCCGCCGCACCGCTGGTATAGCCTTTAGCACCTGGGTTCAAGAAAGTGTAGCCTCTGCCAACGCCAATCTGAGCGGCCCAAGGATAATTGCCTCCAATTTCTTCGTTTCCATTTTGTCCCCAAGAGGCGCGTAGTTTGGCCATTGACAGGAAGTCGTTTTTAGGGAAGAAGACTTCGTCTGATAGCACCCAGCCCGCTGAGAAGGAAGGGAACGTGGCGAATCTGTTTTTTGAACCAAATCTGGAGGAACCGTCTCTTCTAACCGTAGCTGAGAAAAGGTACTTGCCCATGTAATTGTAATTAGCTCTACCAAAGAAGGATAGAATAGCGCGTTCACCGGCTCCACCTAAGGCAGTTGCTGTACCAGCGTTCACTGCCAAGTTAAGATAGGCCATGGAAGGGTCTGTGGTTACCAGGCCAGTGTTAGAACCAAATAATCCTTCGCTGCGGCTTTTCAAGGCAGAAGTACCGCCGGTCACTTCTAGGTTATGCTCACCAAATCCTTTTTTATAGGTAAAGTAATTCTCAGCTTGCCATGTGTAGTATCTGTCTGTGTTTCTAGATACCAAGGACGTTGGATTGAATTGTGCGGCATTCAAGTAAAAGATGGGATTGTAATTGCTACCCACCACAAAGGCTAGGTCTATGCCCAAAGTAGAATGGAAAGTAAGGCCGTCCAGTAATTTCAGTTCGGCCATGGCGTTTCCTACAAACTTGTCCACGTTGGTCAAACCGTTCATCACTTGTAGACGGGCCAACGGGTTCACAATCTCCTGTGAGGCGTACGGCGAAATGGCAAACACATTGCCGTTGGCGTCTCTTACCACCGGATTCAAGGTGTATTGGGTCTGCGCCAACTTAGCTGGGTCTGTCTCAAACACTGGGGTCAAGGGGTCCATGTTGATGGCGTTGCTCAGAATACCACCAAACTCTTGATTCGCATCAAAAGATCTTCTCTTAATGTGTGTGTAGGCCAGGTTGGTGCCAATCTTTAAGAAGCTCTTTACTTGATTGTCTGCGTTGATTCTGGCCGTGTAGCGCTGGAAGTTGGACTTGTCGCCACCCACAATGCCGTCTTGGTCAAAATAAGAGAAGGCTGCTGAGTAACCCGACTTATCTGATCCACCATTTATGGTCACTTGATGATTCTGAATAGGAGCGTTCTTTTCAAAAATGGCGTCTTGCCAGTCTGTGCCTTCACCGTATTGGCTAGGGTCTGCAAACGGAGGAGTAAGGCCTGCATTGGCGGCGCCTTCATTCATCAAGGTGGCGTATTCACTGCCATTCAACAGTTCAAGTTTTCTCCAAGGATTCTGCACGCCATAATAGCCGTCATAAGAAACCGTCATTTTGCCGTCTCTCTTTCCTTGCTTGGTGGTAATGATCACTACCCCGTTGCCGCCTCTGGCTCCATAAATGGCCGCCGAAGCCGCATCCTTTAAGATGTCGATCTTTTCAATGTCGCCGGGGTTCAGGTAGTCAATGCCGCCCACCGGAAAACCATCTACTATATAGATAGGGTTTGAATTGCCAGTAGAGCCAATCCCTCTGATTCTAATAGTGGGTGCATCACCAGGCTGACCAGAGATGTTGGTGGCCTGCACGCCTGCTACCCGGCCTTGCAAGGCTTGCTCAATGCGGGTGACCGGGGTTTGGGTAATTTCTTCTGTAGAAACGGAAGAAATGGCAGTGGACACCTCTCTTCTTAACTGGGTGCCATATCCTACCACCACTACTTCTTCTAAAGCTCTGGCGTCTTCTTGCAAGGACATGTTCACAGTAGTTCTTCCGTTTAAGGCTTCTTCTCTGGAAATGAATCCTATATAAGAGAAGACGAGGGTGCTGCTAGACGCAGGCGCTTGAATTTGATAGCGGCCATCTGCGTCTGTAGAAGTACCATTAGTGGTTCCTTTGATCACCACGCTCACGCCGGGCAGTGGTTCACCGCCCACCGCAGAGGTGACGCGTCCCGTTACAGTGGTTTGCGCGAGGGCAACCCAGCTTAAATGGAATAAGAGGAAAAAAAGTAGCTTTTTCTTCATGTGTTAGGTTAGTTTAGATGGTAGCGTTAAGCATGGTTAAAAGTAGGAGAGTGGAGCGCGGGTACCTAACATTTGACTACATCAATACTACATCACCTCCTTAAAGATACTACATCACCACTACTACAAAAAGGAGCAAAACGCAGTTGGGATAGTTTAAATGCATTTTTATCAAAAAAGATAATGAGAAATATGTTTTTCATAATTACATCACGGAGTAATTACAGGATTATGGCAAATTTGTATATTTGAACATGTTCCCACTTAGGTTTTTCATTGGTATTTCAATTGGGTTTCTTCTGTTCTGGACTACAGCAGTCTCGGCGCAGGACTACTTCTTTGGCAATCCGGTAATTCGCAACTTCAAGCCTGATGAGTTTAAGGGCGGCATCCAGAGTTGGGGTATTGTCCAGGATGATAGAGAACTCTTGTATGTAGCCAATAACTTTGGGTTGCTGGAGTTTGACGGGGCTACCTGGAACATGTACTCTGTTAAATCTGGGACCAAAGTGCGGTCTGTGTATGTGGCTAAGAAAGGACGGGTCTACGTGGGCAGCCAGGGCGACTTTGGATATTTTGAGCCTAACAAATCGGGTATTCTTACCTATAATTCGTTAGCTGATAGCCTGCCAGTCAAGGACCGGAACCTAGATGAGGTGTGGCGCATCTATGAGCAGGCAGGCCACATCTATTTTTTTACCTTCAAAAACATCTACCAGTATACCCCGGGTCAGAAAGTAGAAGTCATCAAGACGAATGGCCCTTTAGAGTTTACCTTTCAGGCCAATAAGAATCTGTACACCCTTGCCTGGAACAAGGGCCTTTGCCAGTTTGAGAACAATAAACTAACCCTGTTGCCCGGCGGTGAGTTTTTCGCGCAGAAGCAAATTGCCTCTGTCTTGCCGTATGACAGAGACCGGCTGTTGATTGTGACCATTAAAGAAGGCTTGTTTCTGTATGATGGGCAGCAAATAAACCCCTTTACTCTACAAAAAGAACCTTCCTGTCAGGGGCTGGTCATTAACCAGGCCATTCTTTTAAAGGACGGCAACTTTGCCTTGGGCACCCAGAACAAGGGATTAGTGGTGGTAGATAACCAAGGCCGGCTGGTTTTGCATACCTCGGTACAGGACGGCCTTTTAGACAATACCATCCACACGCTGTACCAAGACACTCAGGACAATCTCTGGCTAGGCCTCAACAACGGTCTGGCCATGGTAGAGTTGAGTTCTCCGTTTAGCAAGCTGGACGGGACGCTGGGTTTGGCAGGGACGGGGTACGCGGCCATGCAAAAGGGCAACTCCTTGTTTGTGGGCACCAACAGCGGGCTGTACGTCTCCAACATCACCTCAGGTAAAAAGCGGTTCACGCTGGTGCCCAACAGCACGGGTCAGGTGTATCATTTAGACCATATTGGCGGACAGTTGCTCATGGCCCACCACAACGGTCCTTTTTTAATTAAAGGCAACAGCGCCAATCTGATCTATCCGCAGGGCGGGGCCTGGGAGTTCGTGCAGGTGCCCAACCAACCTGACAGACTGATCTATGGCTCCTATTACGGGCTTAGCCTGTTGTCTTCCGCGCCAGAAGGGTTACAACTCTTGCAGAAATTTAAGGGCTTGGACGAGTCCTCAAGGGTGTTAGAGTTTGACAAAGACGGCGACCTTTGGATGGCCCACGGTTACAAGGGCATTTTCAGGATTACGTTTGATGCCCGGTATGAGAGAATTGTGAAGGTGCAGTTCTATAACTCCAAAAACGGATTCCCCTCTGACCAGCTCATCAACATGGAGAAGATCAACAATGAGCTGATTTTCCCGGCCATGAGCGGCGTCTACAGGTTTAACAAAGCTACCAACCGGTTTGTGTTGGACAAGGCATACGCCTCCTTGTTTGCGCCAGAAGAGCACGTGATTGAGATGGAGGAAGACATCCAGGGCAACATCTATTTCATTTCTAACCAGCGGGTGGGCAAAATCTCCTTTAATAAGTTTGGCAAGCCTACTATTGAAGAAAAGCTCTTCCGGAACATCAAGGACCAGCTGAATGATGACTTGAGCTACATCCAGATTCTGGATTTGAACAACGTGCTGTTTGGCGCCAAGGACGGCTTTATTCATTACAACGCGGCCAAGCCCAAGCGCATGGCACCTTTCCAGACCAGGCTGGCACACGTGACCGGCACCGCCGGAGAAAGAGACTCTTTGCTATTAACCGGTAGATTGCTGGACCAGGCTAGTGGCATAGATTGGAAGTATGCGTTTAACTCCCTTAGGTTTGTGTACGCCTCATCTTTTTATGAGCAGCCCGAGAAGACGCAGTACCAATACTACCTGGAAAACTTTGACGGCGGCTGGTCTTCTTGGACGCCTAAAACGGAGAAAGAATACACCAACCTACCCGAGGGCACCTACATCTTCCGGGTAAAGGCCAGAAACGTTTACGGCACCATCAGTGAGGCGCAGCCTTTTGAGTTTACCATCCGGCCGCCGTTCTACCGAAGCAGTTGGGCGTTTTTGCTATATGCCTTGCTGGGCGGCTTGATCATTGGCGCAGTGGCCATGCAGGTGGACCGACGGTTTAAAACCGAAAAACGTCGCCTCATCCTGGACAAAGAGCGCAAACTGGGGCAGAAGGAGATGGAGATCAGGGAGATCACCAACCAAAGCGAGCAGGAGATTGACCGCCTGCGGGACGAGAAACTGCAAGCCGAGATTGACCACAAAAACCGCGAGCTCACTTATTCCACCATTCACCTGATTAACAAGAATGAGCTGCTCACCACGGTCAAGGCAGAGCTGCAGAACATTATCAAGAACGGAGGCCGCGCCGCGCAGGCAGATGAGCTGAACCGCATCATCAAGAACATTGACCACAACATCACCAGCGAGGTAGACTGGAAACAGTTTGAGCTGCACTTTAACCACGTGCACGGTGACTTTATTCATCGCCTACAGGACAGGTTCCCTAACCTCACCCCGCAGGAAATAAAACTAAGTACCTACCTGCGCCTCAACCTCACCACCAAGGACATCGCCCAGCTGCTCAACATCTCGGTGCGCGGCGTAGAGATCAGCCGTTACCGCCTCCGGAAAAGGCTGGAACTGGACCGCAGCGAAAACCTCACCGATTTCATGCTCAAGTTCTAGACATTGCCACCGCTATAAATAAAAAGCCGTTTTTGGCCTGTTTTCTAGAAAGCAGGCCAAAAACGGCTTTTGAATGATAACATAGCAGCTAGTTCAGATTACCTGAACTTCGCGCGCTCATATTGGACCGGCCATTCTAGTTCTTCGCCTAGTTCATGCGCGGCCCTGAGCGGGAAGTTGGGGTCCCGCAAAGACTGGCGGGCTAGCAGCACCAGGTCAGCCTGTCCGCTGGAAACGATGGCTTCGGCCTCTTGGCTGGTGGTGATGATGCCCACGGCGCCGGTCATGATACCCGCCTCCTTTTTTATCTCTTCAGCAAACCGAACCTGGTACAAGGGCCCCACCGGAATGGGCGCTTTGGGTACGTTGCCGCCAGTTGAGCAGTCAATCAAATCCACACCATGGCCTTTCAGGATCTTGGCCAGTTCCAGGGAGTCGTCCAGCGTCCAGCCGCCTTCGGTCCAGTCTGTGGCAGAAAGCCGCACGAACAGCGGATACTCCTCTGGCCAGACGGAGCGCACCGCCTGGGTTACTTCTAACAGCAGCCTGATCCTGTTCTCAAAGGAGCCGCCGTACTGGTCGGTGCGGTGATTGCTGAGCGGTGACAGGAACTCGTGCAGCAGGTAGCCATGCGCGCCGTGCAGTTCAATTACCTTGAAACCCGCCGTGAGGGCCCGCTGCGCCGCGGCCTTAAAATCTGCGATGACTTTGTCAATGCCTGCCTGGTCCAAGGCCAATGGCGTAGGCTCACCTTCCAGAAAAGGAATGGCGCTGGGCGCCACGGTCTGCCAACCATTGTTAGCCTGCGGCGGAATAGCAGTGCCGTCTTTCCAGGGAGAAGTGTGGCTGGCCTTGCGGCCCGCGTGCGCCAGCTGGATGCCGGCCACCGAGCCTTGGCTGTGCAAAAATGACACGATGCGTTCCAGAAACGGGAGGTGCTCGTCTTTCCAAAGGCCTAAATCGTCTGGCGTGATCCTTCCCTCGGGCGAGACGGCGGTAGCCTCCAGAATAATGAGGCCGGCTCCGCCCACGGCCCGGCTACCCAGGTGCACCAGATGCCAGTCATTGGCAAATCCGTCCTCAGAAGAGTATTGGCACATGGGCGAGATGGCAATTCTATTTTTAAGCTGGATGCCTCTAAGGGTGAGCGGTGTGAAAAGTGAAGCCATAAGAGAGTGAGTTGCAGATAGTGACGTGTACCTCGGCTGAAAGCCGAAAGTTATGTACAAAACCAAAAACGCCAGCTTAATGTAGCTGGCGTTTCTTATAAAGTGAAAGCGCTGATGCCTCCAGAATGTTTTCGTTTTTGGCCTCTTTTCCAGAAACCAGCCTAAAACGGCCGGTGGCTTCTTGACAAACAAGATTCCAGGAACTTGCGTTAGAAAATCTTGGGTCTTGAATCCTGTGTCTTACGTCTAAGAATTTACGCCTTAGTTAAAGTGGTACAAGAAGGTGATGACGCCGGAGAAGGCGGGTTTCTTGGTGTCTTGAATCTCCATGGTCACTTCCAAGCGGGCTTTGATGACGCCGCGCAAGTTCACCGCAGAAAGTAGCTTTACGCGTAAGCGCACGGCGCTGTCTACTAAAACCGCTTGGTTAAAGCGTAGGCTTTCAATTTCATAGTTCACCTGCATCTTGAGGTTCTGTATCTCAATGATCTGTCCCCACAGGTATGGTAGCAGGGAGACGGTCAGGTAGCCGTGCGCGATGGTGCTCTTGAACGGAGACTCGGTCTGGGAGCGCTCGGCGTCCAGGTGAATCCATTGGTAATCTAGGGTGGCCTCGGCAAATTTCTGGATCTGCTCCTGCGTGATGGTATGGTACTCAGAAACGCCTATTTCCTGGCCCTCATATTGCTGCAGTTTCTCAAAGCTGTCAATGGTAAGTTTGCTCATGTGGTAAAGGTTTTTCCTATAAAAAGGAGGACTTGGTGGTTGTGTTTGGTTGTATTTGGAATTGGTCTTTACTGCGCTGGACAGCGATGGTTGGTGCAAAAGCGCGTTTTTAACCTGTTTTCCAGAAATCAGTCCGAAAACGGAGGTAGGTGAACACTCCATTCTCGGGCCGAAAGTAGGAAGATTAATTCACTTCCAGAATCTTGAAGAGCTCGTCCAATTTTGGGGTGAGGATAATCTCGGTGCGGCGGTTCTTCTGGCGGGCGTCGGCGGTCTTAGCGGCAACTAAGGGCACGTTCTCGGCGCGGCCAGAAGGCGTGATTTTGGTGCCGGCTAAGCCGGCGGTGGTCAAGATGCGGGTGATCTCGGTGGCGCGCAGCACGCTCAGGTCCCAGTTGTCCTGCATGCCTAGGGTGCCTTTAGAAACCGGTACGTCATCTGTGTGGCCTTCCACTACCACGTTCACATCGTTCTGATCTTTTAGGGCGGTGGCTAATTTGCGGAGGGCGTCCTGGCCTTTGGCGTCTACTTTGGTGGAGCCAGACTTGAACAAGAGTTGCTCAGAAAGAGAGACGTACACTTTGCCGTTCTGCACGTTCACGGTCAGGTCTTTGCTATTAAAGCCCAACAGGGCGTTGCTTACTTTGGTTTTAAGGGCGTTCACGGCCTTATCCTTCTCAGAGAGGATGCGCTCCAGTTCGTTCAGGCGCTCTTCGCGTGATTTCAAATCTGTAGAAAGCTGGTCTACCTGCGAGCGGTTCTTGGCCAGGGCATCGTTCAGTTTCTTCAGTTCTTCTTCGCGGCGGGTCAAGTCTTTGGAGAGCTTAGAGGACTCCAGCGCGCTGTTGGCCATGAGCTTGTCATGGTTCTTCATGAGCTTGTCATAACTGTCGCTCATGTCATTGTAGAGCGCCTGGGTTTTGCGCAATACGTTACCCAATTGGGTGGTGTCTGAGGCCAGCTGCTGACGGTAGCTGGTCAAATCGGCTACCTGTTTGTTCAGGTCGGTGCGCTCATTGGTGATGGCAGCCAGTGAGGTTTCGCAGTCGGCTTTCTCGCGCTCCAGGTTTACTTTCTGGGCCAGGAGGGCATTATATTTTTTGGTGGTGGTGCAGGAACCCAACAGGCACGTACCAAGCAAGGCTACACCGGCATAGCGTAGTAGAGGTTTTTTAATCATGACAAAGTACTATAAAGTGAATAGGGTTTGGGCGGAATTACAAAGATAAAAACCTTGGGGGCGTAGCCAAGTCTAATTTCGTTTTCGGGCCGTTTTCTCAGAAACAGGCCGAAAACAAAACAGCCACGACCTGATGGCCGCGGCTGTTTCTTGCCCGTCATGCTAACAGGCGGGTGATGGTTTCTGAGCCTTAGTCGTTTTGCAACAGGTTCAGGATTTTCTCAAAGTTGGGGGCCAGGATGATCTCGGTGCGGCGGTTGCTTTGACGGGCCTCTGGCGTGCGGGTCATGGCCAACGGCGTATACTGGCCGCGGCCGGCGGGCACGATCATTTGCGGGGCCACGCCGTTGTTGATCAAGAGGCGCGTCACTTCGGTGGCACGCAACACGCTCAGGTCCCAGTTGTCTTTAAAAGTAACGTTAGACGGGTCCACCGCCACGTCATCGGTGTGGCCTTCCACTACAATCTCAGTATCACGTTGGTTTTTGATAGCGCTGGCCAGTTTGCCCAGGGCGTTCTGGCCGTTGGGGTTCACTTTGGTGCTGCCGGTGGCAAAGAGAAGTTTTTCGGGCATGGTCACGTACACCTTGCCGTCGCGAACGTTCACGGTCAGGCCCTGCTCTTTAAAACCAGACAATGCCTCATTCACTGAGGCGCGCAGCTCATTCAGTATCTTTTCTTTTTGGGCAATCTGCTGTTGGTATTGGGCCAGCTTGGCGTCGCGGTCGCGCACGTTGGCGTTGGCTTCTTCCAGACTACGCTGCGCAGCGGCTTTCTCTTGCTCCAGCGCGTTTTTACTTGCTTCTAGTTCCTTGTATTTCTTGGTAGAAACGCAAGAACCTAATGAGGTGACTGCCAATAAAACTGCTAGGGAAGAGGCGGCGAAACGTGTTCTTTTCATAGGGTTAAGATTAGGTGATGGATGTTGGTGAGACAATGGTGGGCTATACGCAAGACGGTCTCTTGGGTATAAAACACTTCTAAGGTAACGCCCCATCCGTTTTCTACATTGCCTTGTACGGGCGAATGGACGTGAAGTGATATGGTAAGGTGTTTAAAATCAGAAAGATGGCGCCATGAATAATTTTGCCGCCTGCGGCTCAAACTCCGGAATGGGACTGGCCGTATGCTTTAACCACTATCCTTAAAGAATATGTAGTTGGATTTTGTTTAGAGCATTTTACCTAGCCTTTTCCCTGAATCTATGAGTGTACAAACCGTTACTTCTCTCTTAGGCAAAGACGCCGAATCCTTGTTAAACTACCAAGCCACCGCCATCCCGAAGGAGCTGCTTCATCTGCCCGGCCCCGATTTCTTAGACCGCGTGTTTGTGAACTCCAACCGCTCGCCGCAGGTGCTGCGCAACCTGGGCCAGCTCTTTAACAACGGGCGCCTGGCGGGCAGCGGCTACGTGTCCATCCTGCCCGTGGACCAAGGCATTGAGCACACCGCCGGAGCCTCGTTTGCGCCCAACCCGATTTACTTTGACCCTGAGAGCATCATCAAATTGGCTATTGAGGGAGGGTGCAATGCCGTGGCCACTACGTTTGGCAACCTGGCCATGCTCAGCAGAAAGTATGCGCACCGAATTCCGTTTGTGGTCAAAATCAACCATAACGAGCTGCTCACCTATCCCAATAAGTTTGACCAGATCATGTTTGGGTCTGTGGAGGAGGCCTGGAATCTAGGCGCGGCGGCGGTGGGAGCTACCATTTACTTCGGGTCTGAGGAGTCTAGCCGTCAGATAATTGAGGTGGCCGAGGCCTTTGAGCAGGCGCACCAGCTGGGCATGGCCACCATCCTCTGGTGCTACACCCGCAACAACGCCTTTAAGAAGGACGGCACAGACTACCACGTCTCCGCAGATTTGACTGGGCAGGCCAACCACCTGGGTGTCACCATACAGGCAGACATCATCAAACAGAAACTACCGGAGAACAACGGTGGGTTTACGGCCATCAACTTTGCCAAGAGCCACCCCAAGATGTACTCAGACCTCACCACCAACCATCCCATTGACCTCACGCGCTACCAGGTGGCCAACTGCTACATGGGCCGGGCGGGTTTGATTAACTCGGGCGGGGAGTCTAAAGGCGAGTCTGACTTAGCAGACGCGGTGCGCACGGCCGTCATCAACAAGCGGGCCGGCGGCATGGGCTTGATCTCGGGGAGAAAGGCATTCCAGAAAGACATGAAGGCCGGCGTGGCGCTGTTGAATGCCATCCAGGATGTTTATTTGGACCAGGACATTACCATTGCGTAACCAATATCGTTTACAAACAAAAAGGGTAGTGCGTATTCTACGGCAACAAAGTAGGGCGCTACCTTTTCTTTTTTATCTTTGCAAGCTTTAGAAATCCTGAGCGGGTTTCTGCCCCCAAAGCTTCATTGTTGAAAAGAACCTTACAAATACACTATGTCTTGGTTTAGAAGAGTAGAAAAAGGCATCGTTACCCCAACGGAGCAAAAGAAGGAAACCCCAGACGGGTTGTGGCATAAATGCCCTGAGTGCAAGGCGGTTACCAGCAAGGCAGAACACAGACAAAACCTCTACACCTGCCCCAAGTGTGACCACCATGACCGTGTCAACTCACATGAGTACTTTGAAATCCTCTTTGATGACAACGCCTTCACAGAGCTGGATGAGAACATGAGCTCAGGAGACCCCTTGCACTTTGTAGACACCAAGGCCTACCCAGACCGCATCAAGGCTACCCAGCGCAAGACCAACCTGAAGGACGCCGTGCGCACCGCCCATGGCAAGGCCAATGGCCTGGACCTGGTGGTGGCCTGTATGGACTTTAACTTTATTGGGGGTTCTATGGGCTCTGTGGTAGGGGAGAAGATCTCAAGAGCCATTGACTACAGCCGCCAGCACAACATCCCGTTCATGATGATCTCAAAGTCTGGGGGCGCGCGCATGATGGAGGCTGGTTTCTCCTTGATGCAAATGGCCAAGACATCGGCTAAGCTAGCTCTCTTGTCTGAAGCTAAAATCCCGTACATCTCTTTATTAACAGACCCAACCACAGGTGGCGTGACCGCCTCTTATGCCATGCTCGGGGATTTTAACATCTCTGAGCCGGGTGCTTTGATTGGCTTTGCCGGACCGCGCGTGATTAAAGAGACCATTGGCAAGGACCTGCCCAAAGGCTTCCAGAGCGCTGAGTTTGTCTTGGAGCATGGCTTCCTGGACTTTATAGTGCACCGCAAAGCTTTGAAAGACCGCGTGGCGCAGCTAATTGCCATGTTGGCACCTTCAGAGGCAGTCATCAAAGAAAAATCTGCAAAGAATTCTGGCGCTAATTAAGCCTTGAATCCAATATAAAAGCAGCGTGGCCCGTTTGAAAGACTCAGACGGGCCACGCTGCTTTTATATTTTCCTTAAATTGGCACGATTATTACATTAGGTAATATAGTTTTGGAACTATACTGAACATTTTAACCGGAAATGAGTATGTATGTCCGATGCTAAAGACCTAAAACTGTCAACATCATTCATTAAAAATTAAAACGCTATGAAAATTCTAAAAGGAACACTCACCGCTATGTTAGCAGGAAGCTTGATCTTCTCTTCTTGTAAATCAAGCGAAACTGCTAGCACTGGTACTACTACCGGCACTACTCAGAATAAAGGAATGAGCAAAACCGCGAAAGGCGGTATCATAGGTGCCGGTTCTGGTGCCATCATTGGTGGTATCATTGGTAAGGCCACTGGTAACACGGCTCGTGGAGCCATCATTGGCGCGGCTGCGGGTGGTGCCACTGGTGCGATCATTGGTCGTAGAATGGACAAGCAGGCTGAAGAGCTTGAGCGTGAAATGAAAAACGCGCAGGTAGAACGTGTAGGCGAGGGTATCAAAGTAACCTTTGACGCTGGTCTATTGTTCGCTACTAACTCTGCTGAGCTACAGTCTTCTTCAAGAGCAGACATCGCTAAACTAGCCGAGACCTTGAAGAAATACCCAGGTACCAACGTATTGGTGGAAGGACACGCAGACAACACTGGTAACGATGCCATCAACCAGCCGCTTTCTGAGCGTAGAGCCCAGGCTGTTGCCAACTATGCCACTTCTTTAGGGGTAGAGTCTAGCCGCATCCAGACCCGTGGTTATGGTTCAACCCAGCCAATTGCAGACAACTCTACGGCTACTGGTCGTCAGCAGAACCGTCGTGTAGAGGTGGCCATCTTCGCGAGTGAAGAATTGAAGAAAGCCGCTGAGCGTGGTGAAGTGAAATACTAAGCACCCGTTGCTTTAAACTATTAAGAAGGCTGGCCTGCAAAGGCCAGCCTTCTTTTTTTGCCCCTTTGGTAATCCAACCTCTTGCCATACCTTCCGTTTAAGCGGTAGCAACCAATTGTACAAAACTATGAAAATGAACATACAGCCATTGGGCATCCTGCTGCTGGGTTTAACCCTTGGCGCCTGTGAGAAAGTAAAGACAGAAGAGGCCCGCGCTGACCTGCCCAAAACCACCGTGGAAGACACGTTGGTCTTTACGCCAGACAGCGCCGAGGTAGATACTACGGGCGTAGCCTACACGGGGGATGATAGCACCTACAACAGATATGCCTCTGAGTGGCCAGATGAAGACATGGCCTATATTCCCAAAGCAGACAGAGAGGGTGGAGAGGAAGCAGGCACTGTAGAGACGGACAGAACCAGGTCTAATAGTGCTACAGCGGGCACTGCGAAGGCAGAAACCAAGTCAACCGCCAGTACCACTGTAAAAACCAAGACCACTACCCCAGCCAAGAGCACCGTTTACCGCAAACCCACCAAAGCGGCTTTGCAGCGCTCGTTGGCCAATGACGCCCGCCGGTCCAGCCAGATGAGCCTGGAAGAGTTGCGCCGCTATTGGACCTCAAGGCAGTATTACTACAAGCGTGCTTCTAAAGAAGTGAAATACGTGGCCGGCAAAGTGAAAATCAACATCAACCAGGAAGAGACCAAGATTGAAACGCCGCTAGGCAAAGTAAAAATGGAGCCCGGTGATGTAAAGGTTAAACCAGACTAACCAGTCTATAACAGAAAAGCAATCCCCGTTTTTGGCCTGATTTCTAGGAAACAGGCCAAAAACGGGGATTTTTAGTTAGGGGAGAATCTATTGCTCAAGAAAACGGTACCCATGGTGAGCATAGCCCCAAACATGGCAATGGCAATGTCTTTCTGAGCATCCCAGATATCGCCTTGGGTGCCTAGGTAGGCCATGCCCTGCGCCGGGAAAAAGATGTCGGCTACGGCCCATTCAATCAGTTCATAGAAAGCGCCCAGGCTAATGGTCAATTCAATGGGCAGCAGCAAGGCAAACAGCAGGCGCATCTTGGTCAGGCGTCTAAACAGCTCATACATAGGGTAGGCCAACAGAAACCCGAAGCTAAAATGCACCAGCCGGTCATAGTGGTTTCGGGCCAAGTCCAATTCGTCTTTTACCCAATACCCAAACGGATTCTCTGAGTACGTGTACTGGCTGCCATACACGTGCAGCATCATGAACAGGAAGATGCAGGTGTAGCTGGCGTCTGAGAACCTAAAGTGCTTGTAAAACGCCACCAGCAGAATGATAGCCGTGAACGTGAGCGTGTTTTCCAACCACCAGTTGTTCAGATCTGGGGTGTTAAAACCGGTGTAGGCCCAGTAACCCAGGAAGACAAGTACATAAAAGATAAGCAGTGGGTTCTTCCTGAAATGTCTATGCTCAGGGTCAAGGGCAAACGAAAAAGCCATACGGGATCAAATGAAAGAAGCGCAAGATAGCGGTTCTACCTAAATGTTAAGACAACCGCCCAAATTTGGCTGCCTAAAGAGAGGGGTTAATGCTAGAAAATCCTTGGGAAAGGTTGATGGTTTGCGTTTTTGGCCTGATTTCCAGAAAACAAGCCAAAAACGGTAACGGGCTTTAATGGCTCAGCTCTTGGTGCAGGCCCGCCGAGACCATCATGCTGGGCTGGTGGTAGACCAAGGGAAAAGGATTGTCTTCTGGACTTTGGCTGGGATCACAGTGATACCCATACAGGTGGTAATCGCCTACCAACGGAATCAGCTTTTTATAATACGTGTGCGCCGTGTTCTCCTCTTTGAAGGTGATGTCATGGTAAAAGCAGGTAGGGCGTGGTGGCAGGCTTCTGATGTGGGCAAACAAAGCCTCAGGCTGACCTAAATCCCCCGAAAAAACCACGCGGTTGCCGGCGTCCTCAAAGATGTAGGCGTAGGTCTGGTAGTTTTCGGCGTGCTGGCCAAACGTGTCTACGGCCGTGATGCCGGGCATTTCTGAGAGGGGCATAAAATCTGCGTACTGTTCTGGCTTCTGCAACTGCAGCCGCAAAAACTCATACAGCTCACTCCTGAAATCATCATCTGGGTAGAGAATTACAGGCCGGCAGTTTTTATTGAAGAAATGGCAGTGCAACAGCACATTGGCCAGGCTGCCCGTGTGGTCATTGTGCAAATGGGTAATGAGAATGTATTCTATGGTGCGCGTAAGTTCATGCTGGCGCAGGGTAGGGTAGACCGTGAAACCACAGTCCAGCAGGATGCTTTTCCCTTTAAAAGAGACTATCGCCGCCGAATTTCCATAGTCCGTGTCAAAGGCTCCGCCGGTGCCTAAAAATCTGAATTTCATAGTGTTAGGTGTGTGATGGCTCTCTTGGGTTTTGTACGTAAACTTTGCCAACGTTGGCGCGTTTCAAGGACAAACCTTTTCTATATGTCGCAACTGGCCCACATGCTCCCGCCCAAAGAGAAAGCTTGGCAGGTACACCTACGGTTAAACGAGGTTTTTGGACTTCTGCCCACCTACCCCCGGCAGGACCCCATGCGTGAACTCATCTCTACCATGCTCTCACATAGGACCACGCACGCCAATGAGGAAAAGGCCTATTCCCAGATGCTGGAGCGGTTCCCAAGCTGGCAACAGGTCATGGATGCGCCCGTAGAGGAGTTGGCAGATGCATTGTCACCAGCTGAGTTTCCGGGCGCCAAGGCCGTCAACATCCAGAAGACCTTACGCATCATTCAGCAGACCCACCCAGACTTTAATTTGGCTTTTCTGGAGCAGATGGATGTGTCCCCCGCTATGGACTGGCTCATGGCCTTGCCGGGCGTTGGGCTGAAAACGGCCACGCTGGTCCTACTCTTCAACTTTCATAAGCCGGTCTTGCCCGTAGACACGCACGTGCACCGCATCAGTCAGCGGGTGGGATTGATTGGCGCTAAGGTGACCCATGACAAAGCCCACGCCATTCTGCTGGAGATGTTTCCGCCAGACGCCGATGTACTCTACAATTTTCACCGGCACATGCTCAAACACGGTCAGAAAGTGTGCACCTTCCGGTATCCTAAGTGCGGGTCTTGCGCCCTGCAGAATCTCTGCAATTATTATGAAGAGGTGCGAAGCAAAGGCATTGACCTGTAATACCGTTTTTGGCTTGTTTCTTAGAAATCAGGCCAAAAATGAGTAGTGCTGCGGCGTTCAAAACAAATAGCTTGGTTTCTAGGTTGCACGCATATTACCTCGTTTCTTACTAGTCAACATGAGACCCTTCCTAGCCCTATTTTCAGTTGTTCTTTTTCTGGGTTTTTATCAGGCGCAGGCCCAGAGCGTGGGCAGAATCACGGGCGTAGTGCGGGACCGGAATACCCAGGAGCCCATCATTGGCGCCACGGTAAGTTTAGAGGGAACTACGCTGGGGGTGGCCACAGATGGGCAGGGCCGGTACAGACTGGAGAGCGTGCCCACGGGCAGTTACAACCTCAAGGCCACGTATTTGGGCTATGAACCGGTCACACGTTTCAATATACCCGTGACATCGGGCAACGCCTTGACCTTGAACCTGGACTTGGCGCCCAGCCAGACACAGTTGCAAGCGGTAGACATCTCAGTAGACAGGTCTATACGGGTAGCCACGGTAGAGACGCCTTTGTCCGTACAGAGTTTGAGCAGTGAGGAGATTAAAAGCAACCCGGGTGGGAATTTCGATATATCAAGGGTGATCCAGACCTTGCCGGGCGTGGCCGGGGCAGGGAGTACGGGGGCTGGTTTCAGGAATGACATTGTGATTAGGGGCGGAGGCCCCGGCGAGAACGTCTTTTTTCTGGACGGCATTGAGATACCCGTGATCAACCACTTTTCTACGCAGGGCAGTAGCGGTGGTCCGCAGGGTATTTTGAACGTGTCCTTTATTGAGGACGTGACCCTGAGCACCAGCGCCTTTGACGCCAAGTATGACAATGCCCTGTCCAGCGTGTTCCAGTTCAAACAGCGCGACGGCAACCCAGACCGCCTGCAAGGCAACGTGCGCCTGAGCGCCACCGAGGTAGCCGGCACGCTGGAAGGTCCGTTGGCGCCCAAGACCACGTTTCTGGCTTCGGCCCGCCGGTCCTATTTGCAGTTGCTGTTCAAAGCCATTGACCTGCCCATCAGGCCTAATTACTGGGATTTTCAGTACAAGGTCACGCACCAGCTAAACGCCAAAACCACCATAACGGCGCTGGGCCTTGGGGCCATTGACGAATTCAGTTTTGCCGTGCCCAAGGAATCCTCGCCGGAAAAAGAATACGCCTTGCGGTCCAATCCGCTTATCAACCAGTGGAACTACACCACGGGCATAAGTGTGAAACGCTCCTTAGAAAACGGCTTTGTGCAGGTGTCTCTGAGCCGAAACGTGTTTGAAAACCGGCTGGACCGTTTTGAGGACGCGCAGTACGGAGACGAATCCAGAAGAGTGCTCAAGGCGCGGTCGCAGGAGAGAGAGAACAAACTACGCCTGGACGTGAACAAGTTTGTGGGCGGTTGGAAGTTCTCTTACGGGGCCATTGGGCAGTACGTGGGCTATGACAACGCTTTCTTCAGCCAGATACGGCAGGAGGTGCGCGACCAGAACGGCACTGTGGTACAGCCCCGCGTAGTCCTGGACTTCAATACTGATTTGGATTTCTTCCGCTACGGGTTTTACGGCCATACGTCCAAGAGCTTTCTGCAAGACAAACTGAGCCTTTCCCTAGGCGTGCGCACAGATATGAACTCGTTCACTACGGATGGCAACAATCCGCTGGAGACGCTGTCCCCGCGCCTGTCTGCGTCCTATGCACTGACGGAACGCTGGAAACTGAACGGATCTGTAGGCACGTATTACCGTCTGCCCGTCTACACGGTGCTGGGTTATAAAGACGCCGATGGCACCTACGCCAACCAAGGCAGCGATTATCTCAAGTCCACGCACTACGTAGCGGGCGTGGAGTTTCTGCCGTCCATTGCCAACCGCCTCACCGTGGAAGGTTTTTACAAGCGCTACGGCAATTACCCGGTTTCTTTGCGTGACGGGGTTTCCCTGGCCAACCAAGGCATTGAGTTCGGAGCTATAGGAAACGAGGCCGTGGCCAGCGTGGGCAAAGGCCGGGCGTACGGCGCCGAATTTTTCTTCCAGCAGAAGCTGACCCGCGGACTCTATGGCTCCGTTTCTTATACCTTGGTGCGCAGTGAATTCACAGGGCTGGACAACGAGAACTACATCGCCTCGGCGTGGGATAACCGGCATTTGGTGTCTGGGTTGCTGGGCTGGCAGTTTGGCAAGAACTGGGAACTGGGCGGGAAGTATCGGTTTGCCGGTGGTTCACCGTACACGCCCTTTGACCTGCAAGCCTCGCAACAGAACTACGCCTCGCTGGGCACTGGTCTGCTGGACTATGACCGCCTGAACACCCTTCGCCTGCGCTCTTTCCAACAACTGGACGTGCGCCTGGACAAGAAGTGGAACTACAAACGCACCACTTTGGACGTGTACATAGACATTCAAAACATCTTTAGGTTCAAAGGCCCGTCTTTACCGCAATACACGTTCCAGCGCAACGCAGACAACACCGGTTTTGCCACCACAGACGGCCAACCCCTGCAACCCAACGGGGCCAACGCCATTCCGTTGATTTTAAATGAGGATGAGGTGACGTTTCTGCCCAGCTTCGGGTTTGTGTTTGAGTTTTAGGCAGTCGTTTTTTTGGCTGTTTTCTGGAAAGTAAGCCAAAAATGCGTGCTTAAAACTATTGGTACTCGCCACCTCTTCTTGAATCCCGTATGCAATGCGTACCTTGCAGGAGCCAAGGCATCAGTAGAACCAACCCTAAATGCGCTTAATCCATCATCCCGTTCTGGCCAATTATTACGTGACGTACCGGTGCAACGCCAAGTGCTCCTTCTGTGACATTTGGGAGAAGCCGTCGCCGTATATTGAGCTAGAGGATGTGAAGCAGAACCTGAAGGACCTGCGCCGACTGGGGGTGAACGTGGTGGATTTTACCGGTGGTGAACCCTTGTTGCATAGACAGATAGACCAGTTTTTGGGCACGGCACAGGAGATGGGCTTCATTACCACGCTCACCACCAACGGCATGCTCTACCCCAAATGGGCCGAGCGCCTGAAAGGCAAGGTGGATATGCTACACTTTTCCCTTGACTCCGCGGACAAGACCGAGCATGACACCGGAAGAGGCGTGGCTTGTTTTGATTTCGTGCTAGAGTCTATCCAAATAGCTAAATCCTTGGGTGAGCGTCCTGATATCCTGTTCACGGTTTTCAAACACAACCTTGACCAGATTGAGCGGGTGTATAATGATATTTGCCTACCCAATAAATTGATGTTGCTCTTGAACCCAGCCTTTGAGTACAACCAGGTAGAAACCGGCGACCAGCTGTCAGAACAGGAGCTGGATTACCTGGTCACCTTCAGCAAGCAGAAATGGGTGTACCTGAACGAGGCTTTTGTGAAACTGCGCAAGGACGGCGGGAATCATATTGACAAACCGGTCTGCAAAGCGGCCAGCACCACGCTGGTGATTTCGCCGGAAAACGAGTTGGTCTTGCCATGCTATCATCTGGGCGCTAAAACCTTTCCCATCCAAGGACAGTTGTATGACCTGTACAAATCCAAAGAAGTAAAAGAACTGATTGCCCTGGAAGGCCGACTGCCCGCCTGCGAAGGCTGTACCATCAACTGTTACATGCAACCCAGCTTTGCCGTGGAGCTGAACAGCTACTGGTGGAAGGCCCTGCCCAGCACCCTTAAGTACAACCTCCGCAAAGGCACCTGGAAGAAGATGCTGTCATAGAGTTAAGGATTGAAAATCCTTGACTCTAATTGAAAGAAGTAATTGAAAAAAATCAACGGGTCGGGTTGCATTTCCCTGACCTCTTATACTGTTAAGTAGGTAAGCCGCCGCTTTGTAATAAAAAAAGCCTGTCATTCTGGAGAGGCTTTTTTATTTTAGCTTTGTTAAACCCATATCGCTATGCCAGTTATCTTACCTGTCAAAGGAATCATGCCCACCTTGGGCGATGCCTGTTTTATTGCCCCCAACGCTACCATTGTTGGAGACGTCCAACTAGGCGACCAATGCACTGTCTGGTTCAATGCTGTGATTAGAGGAGATGTGCACCGCATCCGCATCGGCAACAAGACCAACATCCAGGATGGAGCTGTCATTCATTGCACCTACCAGAAAGCGCCTACTACCATTGGCAACAACGTGAGCATAGGCCACAACGCGCTGGTGCACGGCTGTACGGTAGAGGACAACGTACTCATTGGAATGGGGTCTATTGTCATGGACAAAGCCGTAGTACAGCAGCACTGTATCATAGCCGCCGGGGCCGTGGTGTTGGAGAACACCATCTGCGAAAGCGGACACATCTACGCCGGTGTTCCCGCTAAAAAAGTGAAAGCCCTAAGCCCTGACCAAATCACAGGAATGGCGCAGACAGCTAATAACTATGTTTTGTACGCTAGCTGGTTTCAGGAAGGGGAGGAGAAGCAAGGGATTTGATTTCATCCTGATTTCCAGAAAACAGCCCAAAATCACCTTTCCTAGAGCGGCGTGCTGATCACCTCGGCTACTACAAAAGTGAGTACCGAGATGATAAAGCCGATCATGAAGAACATGTAGGAGAAACGTAGCCGGCGGTATTTGCTTTCCAACACTAGACCCAAGCTGTAGTTGTCCTTGATCATACTAGTGTAGAGAAAGTCAGAGTCGTTCATCATGGTCTTGATGCCTTCCTCATAGTCCTCATAGCGCATGCTGTGGTAGTTCCCGAAGAACAGCAGATTCACCTTTCTGTTCATGATGTCCTCTCTAGAGAAGGAGCCCTCAGTGATTCTGGGCATAGTCACCAAAATAGCCGATACAATAGTTACCAGGCACGTGATGAGAAAGCAGATGGTGGGAATAAGCAAATTGGGCTCGGTGCCCAGCTTGCGCAACAGCAATGACACCACAATGGAGACAATGATGGAGTTAATGGTGAGGAGAATGTGCGCCTTGTTGTCGGCCATGTCACTCAAGCGCATCTGGTTGGTGGCCGTGATGCGGAACATGGTTTCGGTGCCCTTTTTAGACCGTTTTACTTTGGGGGAATCTAGTTCAGAAAACTGTTTTTCTGTTTTCTCTGCCATGGGTGTGCGAAGGAAGATAGGATATGTACGACTGAGGCCTTCCTGTCAAGAAAATGGTACGCCCAGCCGATGGGGCGATGCCTCAACTTACTCCTATACTTCATTTAGCGCCGGTAGTTGGGCTTAGCGCTAAATTTTCTTCAGAAATCCTAAAAGCCCCAGAGAAACCAAGCCATTCTCTCTAAAAGAACCGCTTAAAACACAGTTTTTTGCAAGTGCTGCAAGGCCATAAAACACAAAGACACAGAGCAAGACACCTGAATCTCGCCAGCCATAATTTTAGGCATGACCTCTGCCAACGGAATAGGCACCACCTCCACGCATTCGGTCACGTCCCACTCTGGGGCACCGGTGAGCTGGGCACCATGCGCTATGAATAAGTGTACCTGGCTGGTGTCTTTGGTGGGGTTGTCATAGAGAATGCCAATAGGAGAAATGGACGCTACACTGTACCCAGTTTCTTCATAAAACTCACGGGCGGCAGCCTCACTGGGGTCTTCGGTTTCTGCGTCAAACATGCCACCGGGCAGCTCCAACAGAATCTTGCCGGCCGCGTGCTTGTACTGGCGCACAAAAATCACCTGGCCATCTGCGGTTACCGGAAACACCAGCGCCCCCGCCGGCCGTACGCTTACAAAATAATCATCGAGAATTAGGCCGTTGGGCAGCTGCACCGTGTCTTGGCGCAGGTTGTACCAGCGGTGCTTGAAAACAGTCTCAGATTTTAGGATAATCCAGGGTTGGGGCGTGGTCATGTAAACGTAAGTAAAACCGAAGTTATCCGTTTTTGGCCTGTTTTCACAGAAACAGGCCAAAAACGGACAGGTGCTACACCTACGCAGAAACCAGAAAACCGGCTGAGAGCCGAGGGGAAAACGTTTTCTTTTGGGGTGAAAAAAACTTGAAAATATTTGACTTAGTTCGCCAAGTCAAGATGCTTTAAAACTGCTTTATAGATTCTGGAGTTCTTTTTGGGTTTAGTATTTAAGAAACGATTCTAGTACGCTAATTTCAATTTATACAGGATTCTAATAACCTAGAAATTTGGCCCTCCTTCTAGCTGAAGTCTCCAATGCTTGGCTGTTATAGAAGGTAAGGCAAGAGGAAATGACATGCTTGCCGTCCATTCCTTCGGCCACTTGGTATTGAGCTCTATCCAAAGAGTCCAGCCTTATTTTTTTAACTTCACGCAACACCAGACTATCTATCGCGTCCCCTTCAGAGTAAAGCCAGTCAGGCGGACGGCAGCTAACATCATCATCTGCTAAATCAAGTTTCTTATTGTTAGCTAATTCCACACATCTGCAAAAGCTAATGGTCTTGAAGCTGTCTATAAATTCTGCTCTACTCAATCTTGCACCGGGTTTTCCAGCCGTTCTACAACTGAACATCAAGACTATAAACCATACTGAAAGGAGCAATTTCTGGTACTTCATTTTAGCAGGGACAAAAGTTATGAATGTCTTACCTGAAGGTAGTATGTTCAAGAAAACCAAAGCATTTATTTGTCAGATGTTGCTTAAACCGTTTTCGGCCTGCTTTAGAGAAAACAGGCCGAAAACGGTATGATACAAGAAGAGTAAAAACGTTTACAAGATATCGTCGCGCTTGTCCTCGGTGACGGTGAGGAGGACGGACTCTACGTTGCGCTCGGTCTTTTCCAGAATCTTGAACTCGTAGACGCCGTGCACTACGGTGTCGCCAATCTCTGGGATGCGGCCGTAAATCATGTTCAGGTAGCCGCCCACGGTTTCATAGTCTTCGCCTTCGGGTAGGGGGTAGGGCAGGTCATCATTGGCATCTTGGATGGATACAGAGGTATTAACCTTGTACTCAAAGTCGCCGGTCTTTTCAATAAGCGGAACCTCTTCATCGTACTCATCCTGAATCTCACCTACCAGCTCTTCAATGATATCTTCAATGGTGACAATACCCGAGGTGCCGCCAAACTCATCTGACACCACAGCAATGTGCATCCGGTTACGCTGGAAATCCTTGAGCAAGCGGCTGATTTTCTTGGTCTCCGGTACGTAGTACGCAGAGCGCATAAGTTTCTCTAGGCTCACCTGTTCGCCGGCGCGCAGTACTACCAGAAGGTCCTTCACATAGAGAATGCCCACAATGTTGTCAATGGTGTCGCGGTAGACGGGCATGCGGGTGTAGCCTTCGTTGAAAACCACTTTGAAGATCTCGTCCTCGGTAGATTCCAGGTCAAGGGCCACCAGTTTGGTGCGGGGCACCATGATCTGCTTGACCATGCGCTCATTGAACTCAAAGACGTTCTCCATGAGCTGTTGCTGGCTGTCGCCTATCTCACCGCTCTCAGCGGACTGCTCAAAGAGCAGGCGCAGTTCCTCGGCGGTGTGCACCTCAGAACCGTGCATGGGCGTGATGCCCACCCGCTTCAGGATAAAATTAGAAAGGCCATTCAACACCCAGATGAAGGGAAGCAGTACATAGTACACAATCCGCAAGGGCACGGCCACGGCCAAGGTGGTGGACTCTGGCCGCTGAATGGCCAGGGACTTAGGCGCCAGCTCTCCGAACACAATGTGCAGGACGGTGATGACGGCAAAAGAGATAGGAAGCGCAATCTTATGGGCCAGAACTGGGTCAGGATTAAAGCCCGCCGCGTGCATGATGGCAATGATGATCTCAGAAACCACGCCTTCGCCAATCCAACCCAAGCCTAGGGAGGCTAGTGTAATACCCAACTGAGTGGCTGACAGGTAGGCATCCAAATGGCCAATCATGTGAAAAGCGATTTTAGCCAGATTGTTTCCGGCTTGGGCACGTAGTTCTATCTGGGAGGCGCGCACTTTTACCAACGCAAATTCGGCGGCCACAAAGAAGCCGTTGAGCGCCACCAGAAACAAGGTCAAGAAGATATTTAGGATCATAGAGTATACCGGCTCTCAAGGTGTCAAGAAACCAGATTAGGTCAAATTTAACGGTTTATCAGCACTATCAAAGTGCTAATAACCGTTTGGTCTACGAGATTTGCCCCAGAAGGTAAGCCTTTTCTCTATGTTTGAACAAAGGGCTTTCTGTTGAGTTGTACTTGTTTATGGGGTAATTGTAGTAATTTGCCTCTTTATTGAAGACCGTAACTTTTAAATGATATGGCATTAAAACGCCTGTGGATGTTCTTGCTTCCTTTGCTGCTTCTGGTGACAATGGTGCAGGCGCAAGTATTAAAACCGTCCAGCTGGAGCTATGACGTCTCCAGCACAGAGGTGAAAGTAGGCGAGGAGGTGGACCTTATTTTCAACGCGAAAATTATCCCTGACTGGTACCTCTACTCCTCTGACTTTGACCCGGACCTGGGCCCGATGGTGACCACGTTCACGTTCCAGAAGCACCCGTCTTTTGCGCTGGTGGGCAAGGTGAAACCCATGGGCCCGAAGAAAAAATACGATGACACCTGGGGCGGCGAATACACTTATTTTACCAAGACGGCCCAGTTCAGGCAGCGCATCAAAGTCTTGCAGCCCACCTTAGTCCTGAAAGGCAGCTATGAGTACCAGGTTTGTTCTGATGTGACCGGCCAGTGCATTCCCGGCGAAGGCGATTTCAACTTCACCCAGATAAAAGTCTTGCCGGGCGCCGCGCCTACTATAACCCCTGCGACTCCCACTACCACCACTGGTACTGAGCAAACACCTGCGACGAGTGCCTTGGACAAAGCAAGAAGCACCTCTGTTTCTACTTCGGCGGGACTAGCTTCTACTACGGTGGATTCCTTGACTGCCACCACGCCTTTTCCCAACAAAGACATAGAGAATTCCAGAGCAGCCCAAGCAGATAAGAAAGCTGATACTGCCACTATAGCAGCCCCTGCGGTCATGGGTGGTGGAGCCACTGCCGGCGGTTTGCCCACCGAAACGCTTTGGGAGTTCATGCTGGGTGCGTTCCTCTCTGGGATGATTGCCCTGCTTACGCCCTGCGTCTTCCCGATGGTGCCCATGACGGTAACCTTCTTTACTGGCGGCAGCGCTAGCCGCGGACAAGCCATCATGAAAGCCTTGATTTACGGCTTGTCCATCATTGCTATTTATACCTTAATCGGGACGCTGGTGGCCAAACTGGCCGGGCCCGAGGCCGCCAATTTCCTGAGTACGCACTGGTTCCCTAACCTGCTGTTCTTCGCCATTTTCCTGTTTTTTGCCATGTCTTTCCTGGGCATGTTTGAGATTACCCTCCCGCATTGGCTGGTGAACAAGGCAGATGCGCAGGCAGACAAAGGCGGCTATTACGGTGTGTTTTTCATGGCCATCACGCTGGTGCTGGTGTCATTTTCCTGCACCGGCCCCATTGTAGGTTCTATCCTGGTAATGTCGGCGGGCGGCGAGACGCTTAAGCCCATTGCCGGCATGTTCGCGTATTCCCTGGCCTTTGCCTTGCCATTTACCTTGTTTGCTATCTTCCCGAACTGGCTGAGCAGCCTGCCCAAGTCTGGGGGTTGGTTGAACTCCGTGAAAGTGTGTCTGGGCTTTATTGAACTGGCGCTGGCGCTTAAGTTCTTGAGCGTAGCCGACCAAGTCTACCACTGGCGCTTGCTGGACCGCGAGGTGTATCTGGCGCTTTGGATAGTGATTTTCGCGCTGATGGGCGTGTACCTGTTGGGCAAACTCAAGTTCTCCCATGATTCAGACTTGCCGTTTTTAGGCGTGCCGAGGCTGTTGTTGGCCATTGCCACGTTTTCGTTTGTAGTTTACTTAATCCCTGGCATGTTTGGTGCGCCTTTGAAAGCCCTAGCCGGTTACCTGCCGCCGCAGTCTACCATAGACTTTGACCTGTATTCCAATAGAGGCACCACTGCTGGCGGAACGACGGTTTCTACCTTATGCGAGACACCCAAATACGCCGAGTTTCTAGAACTGCCGCACAATTTGCAAGGTTATTTTGACCTGGAGCAAGCCAAGCGTTGCGCCGAGGAGCAGGGCAAGCCCATCTTCATTGACTTCACGGGCCACGGCTGCGTGAACTGCCGTGAGATGGAGGCTAACGTCTGGTCGGACCCCGAGGTTCTGAAACGCCTGCGGGAGAACTTCGTGATTGCCGCGCTCTATGTAGATGACAAAACCGAACTCCCTAAAAACGAGTGGTACACCAGCACCTACGACCAGAAGGAGAAAACCACCCTCGGTAAAAAATACGCCGATTACCAGGTGACCAAGTTCAACGTGAACGCCCAGCCGTATTACGTGCTCATGGACGAGAACGAGAACATGCTGGTAAAACCGGTGGCCTATGAGAAAGACGTCCAGAAGTTCATTCAATTCTTAGACGCCGGCGTAGCCGCTTACAAAGCCAAGCAACAGGCGCAATAAGTATTAAATTGTTAAAACAGAGAAGCCCTGACATTTATGCTGGGGCTTCTCTGTTTTGGCCTATTTCCCTAAAAAAAGGTCAAAAACGCATCTATGCATTAACACAACCCCTCTCAATGTTAACAGCCTTTACTAAACGCGGATTCTCCCCTTGAGGGGAGCGCAGAGGGGTGTTGGCATCACCAGGTCAAAGCTTTCCCAACTGAGGAAGGTGATTTTTAAGAATAGAGATACTTCTCTATTTACTTAGGATAGCCTCTAGAGTAAGCAATATGTGCTCTCCTGTGTAAACACCCCTCTACGCTCCCCTCAAGGGGAGAATCGTTTTTAGTGAGGCCTATCCGTTTTAGCCTAATTCCCAGAAAACTGGCTAAAAACGCTACTTCTCATAATAAGCATCCCTAAATTCCTGCTTCTGCCTCAAATACTCTGGATGGTCTTTGGCTTTTAACCAATACTCCTTGAAAATTGCGGCCGATTGGGCTTTCTCGTTGGTGAGCGCGTCTGCCTCTTGGGGTAGAATGTCATTGCCTTTGTGGGCGCTTCCGGAGGAGTAGGGGTAGGGCAGGCCTTCTGAATGGTCTTGGTTGGTGGCTTCATACTTGCGGCCGCCTTTGTGGTTGGCGTACCGGCGCGCGCGCGTGAAACCCATCTGCAGGAACTTGCGGGCCATGTCGGCGCCCACGAAGTCATGCTGGGCGAGGTAGGTTTCAAAGAGCTGGTAGATTTTCTGAGCCGAGGGTAGGGCCACTTCGGGGTTCTTGAACCGCCAGTGCGGCAGAATCTCGCTTTTGTAGGGCTCTACCAGCAACACGCCCTGCTCGCCCACGCCCACACGGTACAGCTCTGGATGCTCCCTGAAGTCTACTTTCTTGAAATCGAGTTCGTACTTGAAACCGTTTTTTGCCATACCTTGCTACCGTGAACGCAGGCAAAAGCACCTAAATTGCCCTAGTCTGCGTATGCGAGTTGTTTACACATACCTACTACTATGAAACGCGTTCATCTGTTTTCCAAGACTTTCTGCTCGCTGGCAATTCTGTCAGGGGTTCTACTGTTGTCCAGCTGTGATACCACCCCCCGGGAGCGCAAGGAGATTGCCGCGCGTGAGATTGACCAGCTAGACGAGAAAGCAAGCGCCGCCGCCGCCAAGTCTAAAGAAGAAATCAAGAGATCCAGAGAAGCGTTAGCCAAACAGCGTGAGGAGCGCAAACTGCGCGAAGCCCGCGGCACTACCGCCGGCAAAAAAGCCCAGATGGAGAAAGACTTGCTAGGCGACTACCGCATGCTTTCCCAGACTACGCCTGAGAACCTCAAAGATGCCTACATCTATTTCCTGCAACAGGTGCGAGACCGCCGCGAGATCTGGACCCTAGAAGACTGGGACTACGCCAACGCCATCTATAAGCAGCTCAACGACCGTGAAAAAGTGTTGCATGATGACATCATCCTTCGGCACGCCACCAAAATCAAAGCCCTGCAGGCAGAATACTTGGCCCTGGAGAACAGCGCTGACCTGAAAGACTACCAACGCATCAAGAAAGAGCAGAAGCAGTAATTAGTGTGCTAATTGTTTAATGTGCTGAGATGCTATTTTCCTTTTGTCTTCCTGAAAGGACCTTGTGAGCGAATTAGACAGGCGTTTGCGTAAATGCGACTATAGTTTGCCCATAGGTTCGGTTCAAAAGGACACAAAGTGACCAATTGGGTTCATTGGGGAATATCTCCATCCCTTGCCACAGCCCGTTTTTACCATAATTCCCAGAAAAGAGGCCGGAATCGAATTTCGGCCCCTTTTTATTTGGCGGAGATGGAGTCTTTGGGCAGGTAGAACAGCTTCACCTTCTTCTCCTGGGCTAGCAATTTGGCGGTCGGGAATTTAGGCAGGATGTCCTGTTCTCTGAGCGTCATCATCAGTTCTGGATGCTCCAAAACCCCGTTGTTGATGAGCAGGAAAACCGTGTCTGCCTGCTGGTCTTGGGCTGAGTAAAACTCATACCGTTTGAAGGTATAATTCTTGGGTACCTGATAGCCATAAAAATACTCATAGCCCCAGAGCATGGTTGAATCCATTAGTACCACGTGGGTGCCTGTGGCATGACGCAGGTGCTGGTCTATGATTTTCTTCTGCTCAAAATAGTAGGAGACCGTAGGCTTCAGGATAAAATAAACCGGCCGTATAGCGCTTACCAAAGCCACCGCCCCTAAGCCTAGCCAGAAAGGTACGGGTCTGTTGTAAAGGTACAGCGCCAGAAAGAGCACAGCCAAGGGTGCGTACACTACCCAAAGATTATCGCCAGACAGCCAAGTGCCAAGGCCAAACAAGACCGCCATGAACAGGTAGGCGTTCCTGTGGTTCCAGGCTTTCTCCAGCGCCAGGCCAGCTGTCAGGCAAAAGGCAGGGAGCAAGGGGTGAAACATGCGCGGTACCAGGGGCATGGGCTTGTAGAAGTCTACTGTGGCCGAGCCAAACCAGATAGGGAACAGCATGCAGACCATGGCCAGCAACCAGAAGCCGTGGGGCTCGCGCCAAGAAACGGGTTTAGCAAAGCGCAGAAAGGAAAGCAAGGCAAACCCCGCCGGAATAGCCAAGGCAGAGCCAATGAAAAACAGCAACGGCCCGTAGGTCAGCCTCGGGAGCAAGGTGGCCGACCGGCTGTCTAGGTAGTCTTGGCGGGTTTGGTCTGTGTTGGTAGCGGCAATGTCATGCAGGCGGAGCAGCATGTCGCCGGTGAAAATCTTGTAGGAGAGGAAATAGATGGTCAGTAATACCGCACCCGTGGCCGCCGCAGCTACCCAGAACCTAATATTCTGCTTTCTTCTTATCTGCAAAAAAAACAGCGCCAGGTAGAAAGGCACCGTGTAGACGATGGTCTCCTTGGTTAAAAAGGCCAATAGGTTCAGCACCGCGAAAGAAATGCCCCAGTTGAGTTCTTGCTTTGGAGAAATGGCCAGCGGGTTTCTGAGCTTGTACAGAATCAGCAGACAAGTTGTGGTGAAGAACAGGAGGATGTTGTCTGGGTACAGGTAATTGACCGTGTTCAGCTGAAAGTAATACAGCCCTAGCAACACCAAAGCCCAGCAGGTGGCTACCGGGTGTTCCTTTTTAAAGCTGGCGTAGAGAAGGTACAGTGTGCCCAACGTGCAGAGCAGCGGCCAGAGCGTGGTGGTGTAGACGTTGTGTCCCCCAAGCAAATAAAAGAAGGCCGTGGGCACGAACACCATAAATCTGTGGGAGAAGGAGTAGTTGTCAAAGTGGAACGTGCCTTGCAGCAGTTGCATGGCAAATAGGCTGTAGTCATGGTCGTCCCCGAAATAAAAGCCCTCATGTTCCAGAAAGAAATACACCAGTGTAAAGCCAATGACCAGCAATAGCCAGAAAGTAGGTTTTGAGAAGAGTTGCCAGAGCGGTTGCAAAAACAGCGTCATACAGGTTACTTGGGTATGAGGTAAAGTTCGGAAATATAAACCGAGTTCTATAGCCCCTTCCTTTGGCAAAAGCCATTGAAAGCCCGACCTTTGCAGAAGATACGAGAAGGGGAGCCCTCTGCGTTAGAGGGAGAAGACGCAACCGCATTACATGAGAGCAACACTACTAACTAAAGTCTTTTTCTGGGTAACGCTGTGCTGTGCCGCCACTGTGGCGCAGGGGCAGGACATGATTGAAACCCGCCTGGGATACAACTACCTGGACAAGTTTGAATTCTCTGATGAGTGGCAGTACCTCACCACAGACATGTACCTGCTCAACGCGGGCCAGTTCACCAAGGTCATCAATGAACTAGAGCAGGGCACCACCAAAGCCCGCAAGCGCGACTACATCAACCTGGAGTCGTTGTTCATTTCGGCGCAGCTCAAGAATGCCAAGCTGTTTGGGCAACAGCCCATTGTGTACCCGCTGTTCAACTTCGCCATTGACAACTCCAAGAAGGAGTACACTACGCATATTTCTGACCACCTGGATGCCATCAGAATCATAGATAAACTACCGTTGGCCGCCGACGAGCGAAACATTGACGCGGTGGTGGAGGCCAAGCTGTTCACCTCAGACAGCCGCGAAGTCTTCTTTAACATCATCGCCAACCAGCTCACCAACATCGGGTCTTTGGCCACGCCCCAGACGGCCATGCTGTCTCTGGTAGGCGAGTTCGGGAATCTAATACGCAACTCCGCCAAGCGCCAGGAATACAAGTTCAGCTCCACGATTAGGCTGTACGAGGGCCAGAACTTTGACACGCGGCTGCATTCGGTAAGGGTATATGTGTTTGTGCCGTCCTTCGCCAAAGTGCCTGCCTTGCGAACCGCCCGGTTGACTGAGCTATTAAGCAACAGTCCACAGGGATTTGAGAAGCAGAAGCTGGAGGCGGCAATGAACTTCAAGGACTATCCGGTGCTGGTGGTGGCCAATTACAAGTCACTGTACAAGATGGACGCCCTGACCGGGAGTGAGATTTCCTCAGAGACCATTGAGCGCCGCCGCGTGCGCATTGAGCAGGCCTACAGCGCCGGCCTGGTGAACGACGATGCCTACAAGCAGGAGAAATTCTTCGTGGAGTATCTGCGCAACTTCGCCGACCTGAAGCAGAACCTGAACAGCTACCGCCTTAACTACAAGAACAACAGCCCCGAGGCCAACGCCAAGACGCTGTTCGCGGTGATACAGGATTATAAGCGCCTGAAAACGCTGGCCCGTCAGCGCGACAACGAGTTCGCCCGCAACAGCACCTACCAGCGCATCTTCAAAGGCGAATACCAATCCATCCTGGCCTCTGCCGACGGGTACATGGAAACCGACCATAACCTCAAGAACGGCAAAGAACTGGTGAACACCCTGGTGGAACTAGACCAGGAGCAAAGCAAACCCTTCACCGTGGCCCAGCGCGAGTTCTACCTGAACAAGCTGTACTCCGTAGAGATGCCAAGCCCCGAATTCCTGGCCACCACTCTGGAAGGAGAGGCCTTCACGCGACAAGTAAACCGCTTGGAAAGCGCACAGTACAATGACCTGTTCGCCAAAGAGGTGAGCCGCCTGCGCGAGGCCACGCCTACGGAGGAGACCCTGACCCAGCGCAACGCCTTGCTGGAGAAATCCACCACCACCAAATGCCGCACTTGCCGCGAAGACGTGAAGCAGTCGGTACGCGTCTTCAACCAACGCCTGGAAGAGCAGCAATTGGAGAAGGAGCGCGCCAGACGCTTAGACCTGGGTCTGCAAGTGGAGCGCAAGGTCATTTCTTGGCTCAAGCAAGACGCCTGCATGGAAAACGCCTTTAAGACCCAGTTTCCCACAGACACCTTGCCGGCCCACATCCAAAAGCTGCGCGAGAAGAAAGAAGAGCTGAAACGCGAGATAGCCGAACTGGAAGGCATCCAGAAAACCCCGCCCACCGATGAGAAGTCTGACCTCCTCAAAGAGCACAACCAACGCCTGGCCGGCCGCTTAAAATTGCTGGAACAGGGCTACGCCGATATCTGTACCGCTGAGAAAAGCCTTTGTGGCTGCGAGTAGTGAAACAGATTCAAACCTATAATTGCCGTTTTCGGGCTATTTTCTGGAAAACAGGCCAAAAGCAAAGAAGCCGCTCCTTGTACAGGAGCGGCTTCTTTCATTCTAAAATAGCTAGGCTAGCTTAGGCTAATTGGCCATCTAGTTTCTGAGCCAAAACGTTCTTCGGAACGGCGCCCACTTGCTTGTCTACTACCTGTCCGTTTTTGAAAACCAGAAGCGTAGGAATGCTGCGGATACCGAACTTAGCAGACGTCTGCGGGTTGGCGTCCACGTCCACTTTCCCAATGATTACGCGGCCTTCATAGTCGCCGGCCAGTTCCTCTACTACGGGTCCTACCATGCGGCAAGGTCCGCACCATTCTGCCCAGAAGTCTACCAGGACAGGTTTATCTGAATTGATGATCTCCTCAAAGTTAGCGTCGGTGATCTCGATTGCTTTATTTCCCATGATTGTCTTTTTATAAATCGGTGTATGGTAAATGTCTCAGTTCAAATATAGAACCATTTCTTGTTTATCTATCAAAACTGCGTGGCCTCTGCCAGTTTTACCAGTTTTCTGCATGATACCGTTTTTGGCCTATTTTCCAGAAAACAGCCTAAAAACGCTTTCCTATCTACTGATTCCTGTTCAAAAAGGTTGGATGCGGCTAGAGGTTGGTTCATGACAGTTTGTCCTTTAATCTGCTGGCTTCGGCTTTTAATTTATTATAATGACTACCAGATGGATAAACTTCCATATTCTATGCTGCCTCTTTTCTGAACCCTACTTTACCATAAATTTATTTTAGAGGGAGCTAATAACAATCCAAAGGAATTGTGATAATTTTAAGAGATAAAAATCACAAAATCATGTTGGCTGTTTTGGTAGGGGCTACGCGTAAAGGTTGGCGCTCAGGTATATTTCTGTTTCTATTGTTGGGTTTGTCTGTAGTGGGTTCAGCACAGACAAAGGTGTATTTCCCATTTTATTCTCCAGATACTGTACAATTGCACACCTTGGCCTTGACGCAAAAGGCAGGTGTCAAAACTTCCATGCCACTGCCCAAGAGCAGCTCGGTTACCTACCGTAATCATTTCAAAAGGATTGTAGATGAGAGTGCTGCCTATGCTTACAATAGAGTAAGGTACTCTGCGCTGTTAGATGAAGAACTGAATCCTTTTATCCAGAATATTTACCAGCGTATTGTTAAGAATAATCCAGGACTACCCGCATCTCAATTGATTCTTTCTAAAAGCCCAATAGAAAATGCGTTTGCCCTGTCTAACGGAACCATTGTCTTCAATGTGGGTTTGCTGGCGCGTTTAGAGAATGAAAGCCAAGTGGCGTTTGTGATTAGCCATGAGTTGGCGCACGTGTATTTTCAACACATGCAAACGGGAATAAAGCAAACCCTAGATGCCTTATATGACAAAGAGCACCAAAAAGAGGTCCGCCAGATTGTAAGGCAGGTATACAACACTCATTCTAAACTAGAAAACCTGGCCCTAAAGTTCTCCATGAACAACAACTTCCATCGGCGCGGGCATGAGAAGCAAGCAGATTCTCTGGCATTTACCATGCTCTTGAAAACTGATTTTGACCCGGCGCAGGCATACACCGCTCTACAGTTGATGGACAAAATGGACGCCCCAGCCAACCAGCGTCCGTTAGAATTAAATAGCTGGTTTAGCTGCCAGAGTTTTCAATTGCCACCCTCTGAAAAACAAAAGCCGAAATCCATTTTTGCGGTCATCCCTGAGGTGAAGGACTATGAGATGAGTGACACCCTGAAAACGCATCCAGACTGTAAAAAGCGGATGGGGTACATAAAGGAGTTGGCGCTGCGTACTAGCATTACAACTGAATTTGCCACCCATATTTCCCAAGAATTAAGTGCTTTACAGCTAAATTGTAACCGTGAGATTGTACAGAGCTGGTTTGATATGCAGCGGTATGACTATGCGCTTTACCAGGCTCTCTTGCAATTAAACGCCTCGCCTAATGATGACTACTTACAGGCTATGGTCATGTTGTGTCTACACCAATTCAAGGACCACTTTGAGCGGCACCAATTTGCAGATGTAGTGTCTAATGTCTCTGATGAGCAACCCAACAATTTAAAAGAGTTGTTGCAATTCCTGCACTTGCTCAACC
Organism: Rufibacter sp. DG15C; assembly: GCF_001577755.1. NCBI lineage: Bacteria > Pseudomonadati > Bacteroidota > Cytophagia > Cytophagales > Hymenobacteraceae > Rufibacter > Rufibacter sp. DG15C. The sequence goes on along the minus strand of NZ_CP010776.1, from coordinate 592,994 downwards.
TATCTGATTTTAAAGGACTGAGCAGTTGTTATCAACAGAAGGCGCCAATAAAAAGCCAGGGAAATGAGTATGCCTTGTTGGCCCAGTATGCGTGGGCCATTCTGCAGAATGATGTTAGCAAAGCTACAGAAGCGCAAGCTGCTTATTATACACAGTATAAAAACGGAAGATTCAAAAAATATTTTATACCTAAACTTTAATAAAAACTATTCCACAACCGCCCTTTATGAAACACTTATTACGCGCGCTTACTTTCAGCTTGTCTTTACTTTCTGCCACGGCGGGGTTTAGTCAATCCTATTCTATGGAGGGCTTTACCAACATGCCCAAAAACGCATTAACTCCCATTTATGATAGCCATGTAGTACGTGGCTATACCATGTATTACAAAGCAGACAAGGCTGCTAGAAACCTAGATAACTATGGGATCGACTTCTTTGACCAAGATTTGAACAAGGTGAAAAGCGTAACCCTGCAAAAAGCCCGCAACAGCCATTTTCTTTTAGAAAACGGGTTTAACGGCAATACCTTTGGCTTTTATTTCTATAACCTAAAAGAAAATAAGGTTGAGTTAGAGACGTATGATGCAGGACTTAATAAAATTGCCAGCAAACAGATAGACAACGTTTCTAAGTTAGACAGAATGATGATTGGGCAAGACATGGCTTCTACCACAGAGGAGTCAAATCACCCAATGGCTGGCTTTAATTTATATCCGGTACCTAACAAAGGATTTATCAGGAATCGTTATACCGGTATGGTGCAACAAGGTTTTGCGCTGGAGATGTATGACAACAACCTTAACCTAAAATGGCAATATGAGACTGATAAGAAAGAAAAGGACAATCTTTCTGTCATGGTAAATGAGGTTACTGAGAAATACCTAGTGGCTACCATTGCCCGTAAGTCTGGGATGATGTCTCAGAAAATGACCTTTTTCATAGCGGCCTTTGACATTGAGACTGGTAAGAAACTATTTGAGAAACTTGTGGAGGCGTCAGCCACAGAACAGCTTTCTATGAGTTCAGTCAACTATGACAAAACCAAAGATGAATTCTTAGTGGTAGGTGAATATTATCGTTTAAAAGACAAACCTTTTGTGAACACCAGCATGGGCTTCTTTGTAAAGCGTTTCTCGCCTCAGGGAGAACAGAAAGTTGCAAAGTTCTATGCTTGGGACAATGAAGTGCGTTCACTGTTGCCGGCTGCAGCCAAAGCTAGCCTAGCAGAAAACTATGTCAATTACATTCACCGCGTATTTAGAGGAGGAGATGGAAACTTGTACCTAGTGGCTGAGCAATACAAGATTGCCGGCAGAGGAGCCAGTATTGCCACCTCAGCCTTACTGGGTGTAACCACTGTGCACGGCGTGGTGGGCAATATGCTTATCTTCGGGATTGATGCTGATTACAAATTGAAACAGGTAGAGTTTTTCGCCAAAGACAAATCTAAGGTGTTTCTACCTTCTGGAGCTGAGATGATGAGCGCCGGTATTCTGGGCCACATGATCAAGCTGTATAGTGGCTTTGACTATCAATTTACGCAAGTGAGTGAAGACGCCTCTTCCTTTAGCGTGGCCTATTTTAACTTTGATAAAGAGAAAGGTGAAAAGACCAAGAAAATGTTGATGAACGCGGTGCAGACGCCTGCCAAGAAGTTTACTGTTGATCAACTAGATGTTACGTCTACTAAAGCTTCTCACTGCTATATCTACCCAGCCAAACCTGGGTATAATATGGTGGTGGACATACAGAGCAAGGAAAAGAAAATGGAAATGAAGTTGGTGAAACTAGCGAACTAAGCAGATCCTTTAAACTAAAAAGCAGGCCTGATTGCTCAGGCCTGCTTTTTAGTTTAAAGGATTTTATAAGTATTTCATACACAGCATTCTTATGCTGTGTATGAAATACTTATAAAAAAACTTGGCTTTTCTAGTAAAAGAGGTGGAAGCCAACTTAAACCGGAAAAGCCAAGAACCCGAAGGTTTGACACAAAGGTAAGCGTTTCTTAGGGAAGGGACAACGAAGAAGAGAATAAATTAGCTAGAAGAGTGATTGTGGAAAATGTAATTTGTTTGATTATCAGCTCTTTTAATCCTAATATTTAATATCTTTAGAGGTAGTATATGTTTGTTCCTGCTATTTAGCAATCCTAGTTTATATGAAAAGAAATCTAATAAAATTCTGTTCGCTGTTTTTTGTGCTTTGGATAATAAGTACACATGTAAAGGGGCAAGTAAAGGGTATGATCGTGTCCTCTAACTTAAAGGATGCAAACTATAACGGCAATTCTTTCACTGGGGTGGGAGGGTCGCCTTTTCTGTCTGACAAATGGGCTTCTGGAAAAGTTAAGCTAGCCGATGGCAGCAACTACACCGATTTGAAATTGAAGTATAACGTAGAAAACAACCAGGTTTTCTTGTTGACTGACAATAACGAAGTAAAAACCTTTCAATTCCCTGTTACAGAATTCACTTTGAGCCAAGGGGCTAATGAGGAGAAGGGGCAAGAGCGAGTTTTTAGAAATGGTTTCCCTAGCATAGATGATGCAAATGCAGAGACATATTATGAAGTGCTTGCTGATGGAAATACCAAGTTACTGAAACGGACTTTCAAAACCATTGTGGCAGAACGATCCCCAAGCGCTACTACTCCTACTAATGTATTCAAAACAAAAGAAAAATATTATGTTTTGAGAGATGGCGAAATGGTAAATACCAGAACTGTAAAAAAATCTGTCCTTACAACTCTAAGCAATAAGGCGGTTGAAATAGAGAAATATATGCAACTGCAAAAAATTAATATGCTAGATGAGAAAGCACTTGCAAAAATTGTCACTTATTACAATAGCTTGTAAGTCTTGAATTGCTATGCAGTGTGATTACTGCCTATGTAGTTAAATCTATCTAATCAAATTTGTTGAGTGGTTTAGCATTAGGTAGTCGGAATAGCTCTAATATCTTGCTATAAGAAGCCATAAAATTCATGACTTAGAATAATAAGTTAGTAAACAGATAAATAGCTACTGCTTATTACTTAAAACAATAAACCCTAGGTGAGGATAGCTCACCTAGGGTTTATTGTTTTAAGTAATGCTAGACAAACGAAATGGCTATTAGCTAAAGATTAAATCAACTGACACGTCGCCACTTCCAAGTCCTTCACGTTCTGCAGGAACACCTTCGGGTCAATTCTATACTTTCTAGAGAACAACTCTACCGCCAACCTCTCCCCCGGTTCCGTCAAGACCAGCTCCAATTTCTTTTGGCCGGGGCTGTTGACGGCGGCTTCTTCCAGACGGTCAATGAGCATGGCGTTTATGTTGCGGATGTCGATGTCCATGCGCACACCTTTGCTCATTTTCTCGGCTACATCGCTGAGCAGTTGCATGGAGAGCGGTTTCAACTCCCACTGGTCCTCAGACTTGTAGCGCAGGGTTACTTTGGCCCGAATGAACAGGTACATACCCTCTTTCACATAAGAAGAGAACTTTACGAAGTCCTCACCGAACAAAGCCAACCCCATGGTGTTGTCATAGTCTTCCAGGGAGAAGAGTAGGAACGGGTTGCCGTTTTTACCGGTGCGCATGACCACGTTGCTGATGATACCGGCCACGTTTACGTCACGGCCTTTGAATTCCTCAATGCGGTCCAGGCTACAGGTGCAGTACGAGTCAATCTCCAACTTGAATTGGTCCAGCGGATGGCCCGACAGGTAGAAACCAATCACTTCTTTCTCACGGCGAAGCATCTCGGTCAAAGACCAGGGCTGAACATCAGGCACCTTCGGCAACGGCATGTCCACGGCTCCGCCACCACCGAACAGCGACTGCTGGGCGGCGCTTTTCTCGGCCTGAAACTGGTTCCCGAAACGGACGGCCTTCTCCAGTAGGTTAATGGTTTCGCCGGGAGGGGTTTCTATGTACTGGGCGCGGTGGTAGCGTTCAAACGAGTCAAATGCGCCGGCTTGGGCTAGGCTTTCAAAGGTTTTCTTGTTCACGGCGCGCAGGTTCACGCGTTTGGCGAAGTCAAAGACATCGGTGTACGGGCCGGTTTTCTCGCGCTCTTCAATGATGGCTTCCACGGCGGCCTCGCCGGTGCCTTTCACGGCGCCCATCCCGAAACGGATTTGCCCCTGCTGGTTCACATTGAACTGGTGGATGGATTCGTTTACGTCGGGGCCCAGCACCTGAATCTGCTGTTTGCGCGCTTCCTCAATAAAGAACGTCACCTTCTTGATGTCGTTCATGTTGTGGGTGAGCACGGCGGCCATGTATTCTGCCGGGTAATGCGCTTTGAGGTAACCGGTCTGGTAAGCCACTACCGAGTAGGCGGCGGAGTGCGAGCGGTTGAAGCCGTACTGCGCAAACTTCTCCATCACGTCAAATACCTCAGAAGCCTGCTTGGCTGGAATGCCATGAATTTCCTTGGCCCCAGCCACGAATTTCTCGCGTTCCTGGGCCATTTTCTTCATGTCCTTCTTACCCATCGCCCGGCGGAGCAAATCGGCACCACCCAGTGAGTAGCCCGCCAATACCTGCGCTGTCTGCATAATCTGCTCCTGGTACACCATGATACCGTAGGTGTTCTTCAGGAGCGGCTCCAGCAAGATGTGCGGGTATTCCACTTCTTCACGACCTTGTTTCCGGTTAATGAAGTTCGGGATGAACTGCATCGGGCCCGGACGGTACAAGGCGTTCATGGCAATCAAGTCTTCAATGTTGGTGGGCTTCAGGTCTTTGAGGTACATGCGCATGCCCTCGGACTCGAACTGGAACGTGCCGATGGTGTCGCCGCGCTGGTAGAGGGCGTAGGTTTTCTCGTCATCCAGCGGAATGTTGTCGATGTCAATCTCCACCCCATGGTTGCGCTTAATCAAAGCCATGGCGTCTTTGAGGATGGACAGGGTTTTCAGGCCCAAAAAGTCCATCTTCAGCATGCCCGCACTCTCAATCACCTTCCCGTCAAACTGCGTCACCAACAGGTCTGAGTCCTTGGAGGTAGACACCGGAATGTAATTGGTGATGTCATCTGGCGCAATAATCACGCCCGCCGCGTGAATACCGGTGTTACGCACCGAACCTTCCAACTTTTCGGCTAGTTTCAAAACTTTAGCGCGCAGGTCGTTGCCATCTCTGATAGAAGCCAGTTCCGGCGATTCAATAAACGCCTTGGCCAGCGTAGTGCCGGGCACCTCAGGCACCATTTTGGCCAGTTCGTTGGCCTCAGACAAAGGCAAGTCCATAGCGCGGGCCACGTCTTTGATAGAAGATTTGGCGGCCATGGTACCGAAGGTGATGATTTGGGCCACCTGCGTCTTGCCGTATTTGTCTACCACATAGTCTATCACGCGCTGGCGGTTCACGTCATCAAAGTCAATATCAATATCGGGCATGGACACCCGCTCAGGGTTCAGGAAACGCTCAAACAGCAGGGCGTACTTGATGGGGTCAATGTTGGTGATACCCACGCAGTAGGCCACGGCAGAACCCGCCGCTGAACCCCGGCCCGGACCAACGGCTACGCCCATGCTTCGGCCTTTGTTGATGAAATCCTGGGTTATAAGGAAGTAACCCGCAAAACCCATGGTCTCAATGATGCCCAGCTCGTAGTTCAGGCGTTCCTTAACTTCTGCGGTAATCTCATGGTATCGCTTCTTGGCTCCTTCAAAGGTCAAGTGACGCAAAAACAAATCTGCCGTAGGGTGCTCCGGAGGGAGCGGGAAGTTGGGCAACAGAATGTCGCGCTGAAGCTTGGGCGGCGTAATCTTGTCTACAATCTCATTGGTGTTGTCCACTGCAAAGGGCACGTCCGCAAACAGCTGGTTCATTTCAGCTTGTGACTTAAAGAAGAACTGGTCGTTCGGGAACCCAAAACGGTCCTGCGGACGCGGTTTCTGTTGTTCTTCCTCAATGCGGTAGAGCATCCGGCGCACGTTCTCGTCGTGGCCGTAAGAGTTTCTAATGTTAGTTAGGGTATCATAAATCACCTCACCGCTACCCGACATCATCCTGAAGTACTGCGTCTGGAAATCGCCTACCGGTACGCTTTCCTGCTCACCAGTGTTCACACACAACAGAATGTCATGCGCGTTCCAGTCGGTCTGCTCTACGTAGTGAGAGTCATTGGTACAGATAACCTTGACGTTGTACTTGATGGCAAATTTGAGCAACACCTGGTTTACGTCTTCCTGAGACAGGCCGGTGTTGTCAATGTTCATGAGCCCATGCCGCTGAATCTCAATGTAGTAGTCATCGCCGAACAAATCCAGCCACCATTTCAGGAGTTTCTCAGCCTCTTCCTCGCCTTTCCAGAGAATGGCCTGGGGCAGTTCGGCACCAATACAGCAGGAGGTGGCGATAAGACCTTTGTGGTATTTGACCAGCAGTTCCTTGTCAATGCGGGGCCATTTGCTGTATAAGCCGTCAATGTAAGAGTAGGAGCAGAGCTTGGCCAGGTTCTGGTAGCCTTCCTGGTCTTTGGCCAAGAGCAACTGGTGGTGACGTACGTCTTTCTGTTCTTTGGTGAACGTCTTTTGGTGACGGTCATTTACCAGGTAGAACTCGCAGCCCACAATGGGTTTCACGTTGTACTTATTGGCCTCGGCCACAAAGTTGAACGCCCCAAACATATTGCCGTGGTCGGTCATGGCGACGGCTTTCATGCCATCGGCCTGCGCCTTTTTCATGAGTCCGCTGATGCTGGCGGCCCCGTCTAGCAACGAGTATTGGGTATGGGTATGGAGGTGGGAAAAATCTGGCACGACAGGGTAATTAGAAATTAGAAATTATGAGTTAGAAATGACCGCAAAGCCACCTCTAAAACCCGCCGGAGCGGACTACGAAGATACAAAGAAAACACCGGAAGCTTGGGTAAAAGTTGCTCTATGGGTGCATCGTTTTTGGCCTGTTTTCTGGAAAGGAGGCCAAAAACGATGGGGCTGAAAATTAGTAGGAATTAAGCGGGAGAGAATAAGATTTGAGAAGGGAAATCGTTTGGGGAAAGGGATGATTACCGGCGCGTGATGTACCTTTGTGATTCAATCTTACACAGTTATGGCTCTTTCGTTTTCTACTACCCTTGACCGCTTTAGGTCTATCGCTATCATAGAAGGTATCTCATTCTTGTTGTTATTGATCATCGCCATGCCCATGAAGTACATGATGGGTATTCCTGAGCCCGTAAAATACATGGGCTGGGCGCACGGCGTGTTGTTTGTGCTGTTTGTGGCCTTACTGCTTCAGGTTTGGATACAGTATAAATGGTCTTTCTGGAAAGTGACCTTGGCGTTCATCTCTTCGCTGGTTCCATTTGGGACGTTCTGGATGGACAAACGTATTGCCCGCGACGAGGTGCAGTAAGTTTTAGGACAATATTTAAAAAGCCGTTTTTGGCCTGATTTCCGGAAATCAGGCCAAAAACGGCTTTTCTGTTATACTACTTGGGTGCGGTTGTATGTGGGGATGAGGTATTCGTCCTTATCGCCTAGCAGATGGACGCGCAAGCCTTTGGCCGTGAAGGGTTGGCCGTTCTCAATGTCAAAGATGTTGGTTTCGGTCATGCCCATGCCGTCCACAATGGTGATGAGACCGCTGCCTACCACTTCCACCTTGCCCCCTTCGGTGACCAGGATGGCGGTGTCTTCTTCCAGCCCAATGCCGATGCACTCTGGGTTGGTGGCAATGGCCTGGGTCATGCGCACAATGCGGCCGCGGGTCAGGAAGTGCGTGTCAATGGCCACGTTCTTGATGAACTCCAGCCCAGTTGTCATGCGCACATCGCCTTTAATGTACCCACCATCCGACTCGCCCTCAAAAATCATGGGCGTGGACATGGCCGCCGCCCCGGCGCTGGTGCCGGCAATGATGATGTTTTCGCGCATGTAGCGTTCTTTGAGCCGGTTCAGAATCTCGGTGCCGCCGTAAATGGCCGTGAGCCGAAGCTGGTCGCCGCCCGTGAACATGAAGCCGTCTCCTTTGTCTATCATCTTCAGAAACTCAGGGTTGTAGACATCAGCCCTGGTTCTAACGTCCATCACCAGCAGGTGGTGCACGCCCAGATCTGTGAAGAGTTTGACGTAGTCTTGGGCAGATTCGTCGGGTTCATTAGAGGCGGTGGGGATGACCACTACGGTGGGGTTGTCTCCTTTTAGCTCATGTACAAAGCGCTTGAGAATCTGCTCGCTAATAAAGTTGATGTTCTTGTCCTTGCCTTCGGCTTTGTCAGCGCCTTTGTTTTCTTTGCCGCCAATGGCCAGAATTTTTCCCTTGGGCAAGGGGCCTCTGATAGGTTTAGGAGATGCTTTCGGTTTTTTAGACGATGTAGTCATGTTTGCATAATCTGGATGAATAGATACAAAACATTGGATAAACTATTTTCTGAAACGGATACACAGGCACCAAAGCAGAAGGCACAACAGCCCTCAACGCATTGTTGGTGGTTGGTGTCAATACGCGCGCCTTGGGCTTGGGTTGAAAATCATACATAAAGTGTAAGCTCAGGTGCCTTTCAGGAGGAGTAAAGTATCCTGTTTTTTCTACCCTTGGCCACGGCGGGTACGTACACCTTTCTGGCGTATTCCGCTACTTAGATTATGGCAGAAAGTATCTCTTCCACGCAGCCTTCCAGACTGGCTGGCATGTTCAGGGCCTTGCAATACCGCAACTACCGCTTGTTTTTTGCCGGGCAGAGCGTCTCTTTGATTGGAACCTGGATGCAGCAGGTGGCCATGAGTTGGCTGGTGTACCGCCTCACAGATTCTGTCTTTCTGCTGGGTATGGTCAGTTTTGCCAACCAGATTCCGTCGTTTGTGCTGGGTCCGTTTGCCGGCGTCATTTCTGATAGGTTCAACCGCCACCGCGTACTCTTGGTCACTCAGTTTCTGTTGTTGCTGCAGGCCAGCATCCTAGCGTTTCTGGTGCTCACAGACGCCATAACCATCACGCATATTCTGCTATTGGGTGCCTTCGCCGGGATTGTGAACGCCTTTGACATGAGCGCGCGCCAATCCCTGGTCATTCAACTGGTAGACAAGCGCGAAGACGTGAGCAACGCCATCGCGCTCAACTCCTCTATGTTCAACATGGCGCGGTTGGTGGGGCCATCGGTGGCGGGGGCGCTCATTGCCGCGGTAGGGGAGGGCGTCTGTTTTCTCATCAATGCGTTGAGTTATCTGGCGGTGTTAGGTTCCTTGTTTCTTTTGCGCTTGCCAACATTCATCAAAGCAACGGAAAAGGAGAATGTGTTCCAGTCTCTGGGCGAAGGGTTTAGTTACGCCTTCGGGTTTGCGCCCATCCGGACCATTCTGCTGTTGATTGCTTCTTTGAGTTTGTTTGGGATGCCGTTTAGCGTCCTGATGCCCGTGTTTGCGCGGGACGTCTTGCACGGCGATGCCAGCACGTTGGGTCTGCTCATGGGAGCCTCGGGCGTGGGAGCCTTGTGTGCCGCTCTGTACTTGGCCGCCCGAAAAACGGTGGTGGGCTTGGGTAAGGTCATTGTGGACGCGGCGGTGCTGTTTGGGGTGGGTCTGATTTGCTTTTCCTTCTCGCAAACGCTGGTCATCTCCTTGGTTTGCATCTTCTTCACCGGGCTGGGCATGATTCTGCAGATGGCCTCCAGCAACACGCTGTTGCAAACCATTGTGGACGATGACAAGCGGGGCCGCGTGATGAGCTTCTATTCCATGGCCTTCATGGGGATGGCGCCCATTGGCAGTCTGTTGGCGGGCTGGGCAGCCGAGAAGTACGGAGTCCACTACACACTCATGACCTGCGGCATCATCGGTCTCTTGACTATTCTACCATTTGCGCTCATGCTCCCCAAACTGCGCGCCATGGTGCAACCCATCTACCAGCGCCTGGGCATATTACCAGAAATTGCCACCGGCCTGCGGTCTTCCACCCAGTTGACCACGCCGCCCCGGCAGGAAAAAGTGTAGCCCGTTTTTGGCTTGTTTCTAAGAAAATAACCTAAAAACGAATCGGCCTGGCATATTCAATTGCCAGGCCGATTCTTGGAGAGAATAAAATAGTCTTAGTTAGAAGTGGTCTTCGGTTTGATGGTCAGGTTCTCGCCTAAGGTCACGTTGAAATCTGCCTTGTTGTTCCATTCCATGATTTCCTTGATGGTCACGCCGTACTTGCGCGAAATCTGGTACATGGACTCGCCGGCGGCTACTTTGTGGGTGATAGTGCCCGTGGCGGATTTTACGGGTGCAGCCATCGGCATAACAGCGGGTGCCGGTTTGGTTTCTGAAAGGGTCACTTCTTCCTCTGCCGGTCCCACTACTACCAACTTCTGCCCGATGGACACCGGGCTGTTGTCCGTCAAGTTGTTCCACTCCAATAGGTTCTGAATGGTGACGCCATATTTTCGGGAAATGGAATACAACGTTTCGCCGGCTACTACCAAGTGCTCACGGGCGGCGACTTTGGCCTCAGTGGCGGTCATGGCTGGAGTGGCCGCTATCGCTACCGATGACGCCGGTCCTTTCAAAGACAATTCCTTGCCCACCGACAAAGGCCCGCCGGTTAACTGGTTCCAGGCCTGCAAGTTCTCCATGGACACGTTATAGAGTTTGGAGATGGAATACAGGGTCTCGCCTTTCTGCACCACGTGGAAAGAGGCATTGGACACCGGAGCCGTCGGTTTAGCCGGAGTAGCTGGGGTTGCAGTGGTAGAAGGAGTCAAGACTTCTCTGCCGTTCACCTCCGGTGATTTTACCTCAATAGGTCTTTCTGGGCGGGCTCCGTTGCCTAAGGTTTTGGTAGGGTACAACACGGCATTGGTTGTGACGGTAGTAGTGACAATCACGCTGTCCATGGTGGGTTTGGGCGCGGGCGTATTGCCAGAAATCTTGGTTGTCATGCCCACGGTGTCTTCCACCATAATGGAAATGGCACCATCCTGTGGTTTAGCCGGCGTTACGGAAGCAGCCGGGGTTTGCACGGCAGCGCTAGCGGCTGGCGTAGCCGTGGCCACTACTGGCGCCACATCCTCGTTCAAATGTCTAACCTCTACCGGAATGTTGCTTGGACGCGTCTGTTGCAGCCACAAGACTCTGCCTACCAGCAGGGCCTCGTTTCTCTTCATGCGGTTCTTGCGCAACAGGTTGCTGAGCTTGATGCCGTATTTCTGAGAGACATCATGCATGGTTTCGCCAGTACGGGCCACGTGGTACTCGGTGTCTGCCTTGGTGCGCTTGGCTTGCAGGTAATAGATGCGGCCCGGTACAATCTCGTCAAAGCTGCGCATGTCATTGTACTTCAGGAAACGGCGCGTAGACAGGTTTGCCTGCAAGGCCAGCACGTCTTTGGTGTCACCTACCTGCGCAATGATGGCTTTGAGGCCGTTGGAGTTGGTGAACTGCGCGCGGCGCTTAGAAACTTTGGCCTCCAGTTCTTCTTTAGACTCTTTGCCTGTGATGGACTCGGTTAAATCCTTCAGTTTCTGCAAAGGACCGCTTCTCTGGTTGTCCTGCGCCAATACGCCCGTGGTAGGCGTGCCGTTGAACACCGGTACCATCACGTAGTAATCCTTGTCGGCGGGCACGGTAGAGGCCAGGAGCCACTTGTTGTACTGCTCCAGTTGCCCAGCTTCTACCTGAGCGGCCATGGCAATCTCTGTCAGGCTCTGGCCCGAAGAGACTTTCATGGGCTGCAAGGCTAGGCTGGGCTTCGGGTTTCTGCCGATGGCGTTCTCATAGGCCACCTTGTGCGCCAAGAAGGTCAATAAATAGCGGTTGGTCTGCGAGGTCACATCCATTTCCTTCACCCCAATGTCTGAGGTCTTAGTAAGGGCTTTGGTGCCGGTCAAACCTTGGTAGTAGGAGAGAAGCGTGTTAAACCAGTTCTTGTAGTAGTTGTTGCTGCGGTGAAGGTACTTGGCGGCGCCTCGGCTGGACTCAATGATGTGCTTGCGCTCATCTACCTGTGAGTTCACGCGCACGCCCAACTCCGTAGCCGATGTTTCTTTGAACTGCCAAAAGCCCACGGCATTGGACGTAGACACGGCGTCAGATACCAGCCCGCTTTCCTGCAAGGCCAAATATTTAAAATCTGAGGGCAGGTTCTCTTGTTTGAAGGCCTGCTCAATGTGCGGGAAGTAGGCATCAGCCAGTTCTACCTTCTTCTGGAAGTACCCCGGGTGCTTGACCAGACCGTCCACAATCTTCTGAATCTCTACGCGCGCGTCTTCCTTAATGGTCAGGCGCATGTCTGTGAAATGGATGGTATAGGGGACAATCGGGTTTTGGGCTTGCGCCGCCAGCGTGAAAAGGCAAAGCAGAAGGAGAGGGAATAGTTTTCTCATCTTCATAAACTGGGTTAAAACGTACTTTCGCACTTGGTGAGTGAGCCTCTTGTGATACTGGAATTACATATAGCTAAATTGCTATTTAGTAAAGACTTGCAAAGCAGGCTCCTGCTACAAAGTAGGCGATTTTGGGAGGGGAAAGGAAAGAACCGGGCGCTAAAATTTTTCCACCCAGTTATCCACAACGGGAAAATTTACTTTTTGCGGGCCACCAAGATGCCGTCTCTAATAGGCAGCAGCAGGTTCTCTACGCGCGGGTCTTGGTGCACCAACTGGTTGAAATCCAGCACCATCTCGGTGTCCTTATCCAGCTTGGGCCTGAACTTCTCTACCACCTTGCCGCTCCATAACACGTTGTCTGCCAGAATGAAACCACCCGGACGCACTTTGTCCAAGACCATTTCATAGTAGAGCGCGTTGCTTTTCTTATCGGCGTCAATGAAGACCAGGTCCCAAGTTTCTTCCAAGGTTGGAATCACATTTGCGGCCTGCCCGATGTGCATCTGAATCTTCTGCTCTAGACCAGCTTGGTTGATGTAACTGCGCACCATGTCCTCCAACTCATCATTCACGTCAATGGTATGCAGGACGCCATCCTCTGCCAATCCCTCGGCCAGGCAAAGCGCCGAGTAGCCTGTGTAAGTGCCAATCTCCAGAATTCGTCTAGGCCGCATCATCTGCGACACCATGGCCAACACCCGCCCCTGCAAATGCCCTGACAGCATGCGCGGCTTCATGACGTTCAAGTGCGTCTCGCGGTTGAGACGGCGCAACAGGTCAGACTCTGGCGAGGTATGCGCCTCTGCGTAGGCTTGCAGATCGGGATCCAAAAAATCCATTTTTGGTCAATTAGAAATTAGAAATTAAAGATTAGAAATGCCCAAAAGTAGAAGTAAGAAAGGAATCGTTTTTGGCCTGTTTTGGTGAAAACAGGCCAAAAACGAGCGGGCTAAAAACTTTCGCAGTGCCCTATTTCTGATTTCTAATTTTGAATTTCTAATTGTCGAGCTTTAGCTCGGGACGTATTGCAGGAAGCTCAGGTTGTCTTCCTGGAAGGTGTCATTGGCGATGTCCAGCAAATCCTTGGCTTCAATCTTCTTGATCTGGTCAAAGATTTCGTTGAGGGTTTCAATGGTGTCCAAGTCCAGAATGCTCTTGCCCATCATCATCATGAGGCCCATGTTGCTTTCCTCGGCCATGGCTAGTTGGCCCATGAGCTGTTGCTTGGCGGTGTGCAGCTGCACAGAGCCCATGGGTTTCTCGCGGAGCTGTTTCAGCTCCTTCAAGACCAGGCCAATGGTGCGCTTCAATTGCTTTTTCTCGGTGCCGAAGTAAATCCCGAACATACCGGTATCCACGTAAGTGGAGTAGTTGGCATCAATAGAGTAGACCAGGCCGTACTTTTCGCGCACGCCCATGTTCAGGCGGGAGTTCATGCCGGGGCCGCCCAGAATGTTCACCAAGGTGAAGAAGGTCAAGCGGCGTTTGTCTAGCAAGGAATACGCCGGACAGCCAATGATGCAGTGCGCCTGTTGGATAGGTTTCTCAGACAACAGCGTCTGGGCCTGGTAGCCCGTGAACGGCGTGCGCTCCCGGTTTCTGGTCTGGGTAGGAATCTCGCCCAGGTATTTGTTGGCCATCTTCAGGACTTTCTCAAACGGCCAGTTGCTCACTGAGCAGAACACCAGCTTGTCGGTGCTCAGGTTGCGCTTGATGAAGGCCTGGAAGTCTTCGCGCTGGAAACCGCTCACGCTCTCCCGCGTGCCCAGAATGTTGTTCCCCAACGAATGGTCTTTGAACACCACGGAGTCAAACTCGTCAATGATGGCGTCCTCGGGCGTGTCTAGGTACATGGCCATCTCCTCCAGAATCACGCCGCGCTCTTTCTCAATCTCCTTGGCCGGAAAAGTGGAGTGGAAGGTGATGTCGGTAAGTAGCTCAAAGGCCTTCTCAAAGTGGTTCTCCAGCACCGAGGCGTAGAAGCTGATTTTCTCTTTGGTGGTGTAGGCGTTCAGTTCACCGCCCACGCTCTCCAGACGATTGAGAATATGAAACGACTTCCGTTTTTGGGTGCCTTTAAAGGCCATGTGCTCCCAGAAGTGCGCCAGCCCCAGCTCATGGGGCAGCTCATCACGGGAGCCGATGTCCATCATAAAGCCGCAGTGGGCAATCTTGGTATGCGGCACCTGCTTGTGCAACACGCGGATGCCGTTGGGTAAGGTATGAATATGGTAATCAGGTAGCTTGGTCAAAGTCAATCTGTTTTATCTAGGGATAAACCTGCCGGCGCGGGGTTTGTTTCTGAGCCCCGCCAAGCAGCCTGCAAAGGTACGGAGGAAAGATGTGAAAATGAGTAGATTTGGAAATTTGAAAATGCCACAGCAATAACTGTGTAGTAATGCCAGAGAGCATTCGTTTTTGGGCAGTTTTACAGAAAACAAGCCAAAAACGACCCGAGCAGGAGGTGTGTCTATCTTTAACACTGTGGGCTTTGGCCGTATATACAGAGGTATGACAGAAAAAATACGCACCTATGTCCGGCGGTATTATACGCAGGTAGTGACCAGTATAGCCTTTTACCCGGCGGTTATTGCCCTTGTCTTTTTAATCATTTCCTATACCATGCTCCATATTGACTTCTCTGAGTCTGGCAGGGCATTAAAGAGCCGGTGGGACTTTCTTACCCTAAAAGACGCCAGCACCGCCCGCACCATAGCCGCCACCATAGCCGGTGGTATTCTGTCTTTGACCGTCTTCAGCTTCTCCATGGTAATGATTCTGCTCAACCAGGCGGCCTCCAACATGAGCAACCGTGTCTTGGACAGCATGATAGGCAACCGGTTTCAGCAGTGGGTGCTGGGCTTTTACATTGGCACTATTGTCTACGCGCTTTTCTTGCTGAGCACCATCCGGGACATTGACTCTGGCGTGCTGGTGCCCGCGCTCAGTGTGTACCTGCTCATTCTGCTCACCGTGGTAGACATCTTCCTGTTCATCTATTTTCTGCACTACATCACGCAGTCCGTCAAGTATGACACCATCATAGACCGCATCCATAAGCAGACCCGGCAAAAGCTGGAGGAGCTGTGCCCCTTAAAACAAGTACCTGGTGAAGTAGCGCCTATCATCATGCCCGGCTACGCCCTAATTGCCAAAACGTCTGGCTATTACCAGGGATTCAACCAGAAAGCCTTGTTGCGCCTGTGCACCCAACACCAATGGCAGGTGGTGGTTCTGTTTCCGATTGGGGCCTATGTACTAGACGGGATACCCTTTTTGAGGGTGCATTCCCATACCCCGGTCACAGCGGAGCAGGAAACCGCCCTTAGGCTTCTGGTAGAATTCTACCGTGGAGAGTCCATCCTGATAAGTGCTTATTATGGGTTCAAGCAACTGGTAGAGGTGGCCTTAAAAGCCTTAAGCCCGGGCGTGAATGACCCCGGCACGGCGGTGCTCAGTCTGCAAGTGCTGGTGGACTTGCTATCATTTCAACTAAACCATTACCCACGGCAAGTCATCCAAGACGCAGACGGTGGTGGTAGAATATTCATAAGGGTAAAGACCTTTGAAGAGATTTTTGAAGAGACCCTCTTGCCCATCTGGGACTATGGCCAGGAGGATAGAATTCTGCAAATAGAGCTAGAAAAGCTTTTACAGCAACTGCAGAGCCAGGTAGAGGGCCAGGAGAGAAGTGCCTGTATACGCTCCCTCCTGCATAGGGTAGAACAGAAGGCGGAAGAAAAGAATAAAACCTAATTTTTATCTTTGGGCCGAAACTTCCCTATCCAAAACCTTGGCTACTTCCACTAATCCAACCTCAGAAGTGTGTACCGTTACACCGGCAGATTTTCTAGAACTGACAGACGTCTGGGAAGTCTCCGTGCGGGCCACCCATCACTTTCTGCGGGAGGAAAACATTCAGTTCTTCAGGCCCCTCATCCTGCAAGAGTTTCTGGCGCAATTAGAATTGCGCTGTGTGCGGGAGAGCAGCAAAGTCTTAGGCTTTGTGGGGGTGGCTGATGGAAAAATAGAAATGCTCTTTCTGCACCCAGATGCCAGAAGCAAAGGCATCGGCAAACAACTCCTGCAGTACGCCATGTCAGAATTAAGCGCCACTAAAGTAGACGTGAACGAGCAGAATGAAAAAGCCGTGGGCTTTTACCTGCACAATGGGTTTGGAGTGAAAAGCCGCTCAGAGGTGGATGGCATGGGCAAGCCGTTTCCGTTATTGCATTTGAAATTAAAAGCGTAAGCACGCATTTCGTCCCCCTTCGGAGGGGGTAGGGGGAGGACTTCTCGTGCTGGATATAAACTTGATGTATTTTTTTGCCTTTGAGATTCGGCATTGAATAGAAGCTTTTGCTTTCTCAAGTTATTAGGTCATCCCCTTCAAAGGGGTCGATAAAGTAACACCTTAGGGAAAGCTTCACGCTCAGTAATTAACAACCAAGCACTTGCTCATACACTTGGTGCAGCTGCGGAATGGTCACTTCTGGCCTAAATGTCTGCGCATGCTCCAAGCCTCTCTGCACCATTTCCTTTTGCACATCGGTGCTGTTCAACACTTCCTGAATGGCTTGTGACAGCGCCTCTACGTCAGTAGGGGAAACGTACTTCGAGGACGGACCACCGGCCTCCGCAAAACAGGAACCGGTTGAGGTAATCACGGGCACGCCGCTGTTCAAGGCCTCCACAATAGGAATCCCAAAGCCCTCAAACACCGACGGGTACACAAACAGCGTAGCCAGCTGGTAGATGATGGGCAACTCTTGAAACGGGATGTAGGGCAAGAACAGCACCTTGTCCTGCAAGTTATGCTGGGTGATGAAGGCCTCCATTTCCTTGTAGTACTCCGTCTTGCGGCCAATAAACGCCAAAGGAATCTGCGCTCCGGCCGCGTGCCAGGCTTTGAGCAGGTGCAGTTGGTTTTTACGGCGCTCTAAGGTGCCCACGCACAAAATGAACTGGCTGGGCAATTGGTATTTCTGCTGGACGGCGTTTTGGGCCTCTTTTCCAGAAATCAGGTGAAAAACGGGGTCACAGTCCTGATAAACCACTTTTATCTTTTCTTGCGGCACGCCAAAGAACTCCTGCAAATCCTGCGCGGTCTGCTCACTGATGGCTACAATCTGGTGGGCCGCATCACAGGCCGCCTTGAACTTCTTCTTATAGATATAGCGGTCAATGGTGGGGTACAGCTCCGGGAAGCGCAGGAAAATCAGGTCATGGATGGTGACCACCAGCTTGGTGTGGTTGGTGTCCAGGCCGTAGGGCAGTTCATTGCTAAGGCCGTGGTACACTTGCACACCGTGCTTGACCAGCGCCGACCGCAAGCCAAACGTCCGCCACAAAGAAGAGACGCGCTTTCCCAGACCGTCTGGCTGAATGATTTGCGTTTTGGCTACCTTCGGGAAGAAGCCTTTGAACAGGTCTTTCTGCTTGGGCGTGAACAAGGCATACTCGTCCTGCGGGTAGAAAGTCATCATCCCCGAAACCACAAACCGGCTGTAATTGCCCAATCCCGAGGTATTGGTAAAGGCGCGCTTGGCGTCAAATCCTATTTTCATGCTAAAAGCAAAATTGAGGAAAAACTAGACGCATAGCAATTTTCTTAGGATGTATAGAAAATTACATGTGCTGAAAATTGAAATGCTTTAGGGTGAAGTAGTCCGTTTTCGGCCTGATTCTTAGAAATCAGGCCGAAAACGGATTTTTACTCCCAGACCACCTCCAAGACATTTTCCCCAAACTGAATAGTAGTATGCGTCTCACTGGTCATGCGTTTAAGCAGGAGAATGCTGGTGCGCACAGACAGCCGCTGTTGGGTTATGACCTGCGTGGCAGACTTCTTCCTAAAGAGCACAATGCCGCCTTTCCCCGCCACCTGCCACTCTTTGGGCCGCTTAAAGGAGAACTGGTCTCCAGAAGCTTTCATGACGGTGGGCGCAGGAAAAACAATGGTAGAGTCTTGGGCTAATTGAATGGCCCGCTCGGCGTTGGGCACGCCGTAGCCGATGTAGTTATTGCCATAGGGATACAGATGGCTGCTTCTCTGGATAACGCGGGTAAGTTGTTGAGCCGAAAGGTTGGGATTCACCTGCAAAAGGCAAGCCGCCAACCCGGTGATGATGGGCGTAGTGAAGGACGTCCCGAAGGCCGAGAAACAGGCTACATCAGGTTTGAGAAAAGGCAGAAAGCTGGGGCCTATGCCGCTGTAGCCCTGTTTTATCCAGGCGTTGTAATCCGTGGCACCCACGGTCAGGACACCGAGCGCGTCTGCGGGGGTATTCAAGACTTGCCAGCTTTTCTTAGCCCCATCGTTGCCTGCCGAAATCACCATACACATGCCTTTCTCCTGCACCGCCATCTGCGCGGCGCGCGCAATAAAGCTGTTGCCATCCATCTGCTCGGGTCGGTAGTTCTCAATTGGGTTATCAAAACCGGTGCCGTAGCCCAAGGACGAATTGACCAGACGCACCCCCAAGCTGTCCAGCCATTCCAGAGCGCGTACAAAATGCTCCTCCTCCAAGCGGTTTTCGCGGCTGCCATGGTCGGTGCGGGCCAGGTAATACTCTGCCTCGGTGGCCAGGCCAAGCTGAAGGTTCTGTTTGGGGTAGTAGCCGGCCAGGCATTCCAGAACCATGGTGCCGTGGTTGTCCAGAAACGATTCTTTGTAGGTATAAGGCTTGCCTGCGGCGGAGTTCACGAAGTCCTTGTAGCCGCGTACTAAGTCCTGGTTGAACAGCTTTTTGAGGCTGGGCTGCTTGTTCGCTTCGTAGAAGCCTACGTCAATCACACCAATTTTTACGCCCTTGCCGGTCAGGCCTTTCTCTCTAAACTGTTGGGCATTGATTTGATGCAGCACCGGCGCACCTTCGTCTTTTTTAGCCGAGGCAGAAGTGGCTTGGAAATAACCCGAAATAGGGGAGACCTCCTTGATAAAACACTTCTGCCGCAGGGCTTCTACCTGGCAGGTGGTGGCCGTGACGGCGGCGGCGTTCAGCCATTTAGAGACCGCGCTGACTTGGATTCCTTCTGAGATTAAGCCGTTCAGATAGGCTTGATGCACAGGAACGTCAGAAAACTGTGAGACCGGCAGACCCTGCTGCTGGCGCTGTTCCTGGGTTTCGGCGCTTACCCAGGTCGCAGTGGTTTTTTTGGCGGCGGGCTTGTCCTGGAAGGCGACCCAGTAGCGGTTTTGCGCCACGGCCAGGCTAGACGGAAGGGCGCAAATGGCAAAGAGCCAGAAAAAAAATACTTTAATGCAATTGCCCACCGTTACAAGATTTATACACGCCCGTAAGCCTGCAAATTAGCGTTTTATATCCTACATTTAAGCCGTCAAGACCGGGCCGTTTTTACGTTGTTTTCCAGAAAACAGCCTAAAAACCAAACCAGTTTTACCTGTGCCACACCACAAACCACTGCGCCATGAAATACGAAGCCCTCGGGAAAGACCTCTTCATTCACAACCGTAAAAAGTTTACCGAGTACATGAAGCCCCAGTCCCTGGCGGTCTTCCATTCCAATGACGTCATGCCCACCAACGCAGACGGCACCATGCCCTTCAGGCAGAACAACGACCTGCTGTGGCTGAGCGGCATTGACCAGGAAGAAAGCGTGGTGATTCTGTTCCCTGACGCCCGTGAGCCGCGCCTGCAGGAGATTCTTTTCATCCGGGAGACCAATGACCACATCCTGACCTGGGAAGGCTACAAGCTCACCAAAGAACAGGCCCGCGAGGTCTCCGGCATAGAAACTGTCTACTGGACCCATGAGTTTGACTCTATCCTCAATTCCTTGATGGCCTACGCCGAGAACGTTTACCTTAACTCCAATGAGCACCTGCGCGCGGTCATTGAAGTAGAGACCCGTGACGCTCGCTTCATCAAAAAGATAAAAGAGAGATTCCCGCTCCATAATTACTGCCGCAGCACGCCGCACCTGCACCACCTGCGCTCCATCAAGCAGCCCCGTGAGATTGAGATGATGCGCACGGCCTGCAACATCACAGAGAAAGCCTTCCGGCGCCTGCTCAAGTTTGTGAAGCCGGGTGTGATGGAGTATGAGATTGAAGCCGAGATTGCCCATGAGTTCCTGCGGAACCGTTCCCGCGGGCCGGCCTATGGGTCTATCATCGCCTCGGGCGCTAACGCCTGCATTCTGCACTACGTGGACAATTTTAGAGAGTGCCAGGACGGTGATGTGCTGTTAATGGACTTCGGGGCGGAGTACGCCAACTACGCCGCCGACCTCACCCGCTCCATCCCCGTGAACGGTAAATTCACCAAGCGCCAGGCAGACGTCTACAACGCTGTGCTCCACGTCATGAACACCGCCAAGCAGATGCTTGTGCCGGGCAACACCCTAGACCAATACCACAAGTTTGTAGGCAAGGTGATGGAGAACGAGCTCATCAAACTGGACCTGCTTAATGAGAATGACGTGCACAACCAGAACCCAGACGCGCCGCTCTACAAGAAATACTTCCCGCACGGCACCTCGCACTTCCTGGGCCTGGATGTGCATGACGTGGGTGACAAGTACCGGCCGTTTGAGGCGGGCATGGTCTTTACCTGTGAGCCGGGCATCTACATCAGGGAGGAAGGCCTGGGCATACGCCTGGAGAATGACTTCCTAATCACCGCCGGCGGCCCAGAAGACTTGATGGCCAACATTCCGCTGGAGATTGAGGACATTGAGCGCGAGATGAGAGCTTAAACAAGCATAAAATAAATGCCGTTTTTGGCCTGATTTGAGGAAATTAGGCCAAAAACGGATTGATATCCATCATAGTAGAAATTAGTAGCGTACCAGATTACCATTACCTAATTGTGAAAAAAGTAGCGACCAGCGGAGACGCTATGCCTTGGGTGTATTTGCTAGCCTTGCTGTTTCTGGCAACCGGCGTGCAGGCCCAAAAGAAAAGAAAATCCTTGCCAGAGGAAGAAGATTCACCTAACACCCGTCGGTACAGCCTGGTGGAGGTGGTGCGCATGGCCAAGGAACAATCGCCTAGCTATCAACAGGCAGTCACCACGCTTGAGAACCGTACCTGGCAGCACCAGACGTTCAAGAGTAACTACCTGCCGCAGCTCATGCTGCACGCCACGCTGCCAGACTACACCAAAAGCATTGACCCGGTGCTGCAGCCAGACGGTAGTCTGCAGTTTAGGCAACGAGACATTTCCACGTCATCGGCGCAGTTGGCCTTGAGCCAGAACATTGGCCTGACGGGTGGGGTGGTTTCCGTCAATTCTTACCTGCAGCGCATTGATGACTTTATGGCGGTAGAAGGCGGGAAATCCTACGCGTCCAATCCGGCCAACATTACCTTCAGCCAGCCGCTTTTCTCTTACAACGGCCTTAAATGGGACCGCAAGATAGAACCCCTGCGTTTTGAGGAAGCCAAGCGTGACTTCTGGGAAGACATGGAAGACATCTCCGTAAGGGCCACAGACCTGTACTTTTCCCTGTTGACTAACCAGCTGAGCTATGACATTGCCCAGAAGAACGTGGCCAACAACGACACCCTATTCAAGCTGGGGCAAGCACGTTTTCAGGAGAACCGGATTGGCGAGAACGAGTTGATGCAGCTGGAGCTGAGTTTGCTGACTTCGCAGCAGAGCCTGGAGCAGGCCAAGCTGGACATGGAGATAAGCGCCCTACGCCTGAAAGTGTTTCTGGGGCTCACAGATGACAGACCCATCAGGCTCACCACGCCAGACATTATTCCGCAGTTTGAAGTAGACGAGGAAATGGCCTTGACCCAGGCCCGGCAGAACCGCGCCCGTATGATATCCTTAAAGCGTGAAGAACTGGAGGCCGAGCGGAACAGCGCCCGCGCCGAAGGTGACGCCGGTCTCAATGCCAACCTTTTCCTCCAGTACGGCTTAACCCAGCAATCCAAGGAAGTGTTGGAAGCCTACCGTGACCCTTCTGAGCAACAGCGCGTGCGCATTGGCTTTAGCGTGCCCATCATGGACTGGGGTAGAACCAAGTCAAAGCTGGGCACTGCCCGCGCCAACCAGAAACTGGTCAAAGCCAACCTGGAGCAGCAGCAGGTCAACTTTGACCAGGACGTATACCTGCAGGTGAAGCGGTTTAAGATGCTACGCGAGCAGATGAAAGTGGCCTACCGGGCGAATGAACTGGCCGAGCGCCGGTTTCAGGGAGCCAAGGAACGGTACCTCAATGAGAAAATCAACCTCCTAGAGTTGAATCAGGCCTCCTCAGAAAGGGACTCTGCCAGGCGCGGGTACGTGGGCTCACTCAGAAACTTCTGGAACGCCTACTATAGCCTAAGACTGCAGACGCTGTATGATTTTGAGATGAATGAGCCGCTCACCTTACCGCTACCTTTGTAATGAAATAACCGGCCTTTTTTAGGCCGTTTTCCAGAAAACAGGTCAAAAACGCAGGAGCCCCGGCAGATAGTTTCTGCCGGGGCTCCTGCGTTTTAAATAAGATTTTTACTGCTTAGTTCAGAGTGGCGTAATACTCCACCAGCCATTGTTCGGCGGTTTTTATGTTGTCAAAGTATTGGGCGTCAAAGTCTTTTAGCTCATTGATAAAGGTGTCGGCAGAAGATTCTGCGAAGCTGGCGGGATTGGCCAGCATGGCAATACGTTTAAGGCCGGCCTTGGCCGCCAAAGGGGCCCAATCGTTAATCACCCACTCCATGGAGTGGTTCCAGGAGCCCACAATGGAACGGGTGTCGTTCAGCACGCAGCTGTAGCCTGCCTCGGCTAAGGCTTTGGTATAGGCCAGAGCGCCCGTCTTGACGTTTTCTTCTGTCAGGTACCCAATCCAGTTCACATAAAGTAACTTATTGTCCGTATCCTTCTTAATGGTGAGGTACACTTTCCCGAAAGGATTCACAAGTTCTTGGGTCATACAAAAAACGCCGTCAATTATATTTAGTGGAGCCAGTTTACACTGTTTCCTGACAGACGTTGCAGCAGTAGGTGTTGGTTCCTGACCTCTCAAAAATAGTAGCGGTATCTTCCTTACAAAGGCAAATGCCGTTTTTGGCCTGGTTTCAGTAAACCAGGCCAAAAACGGCATTTTAATGAAAGAGGATTTTATCCTCGGCTGGCAAGTAGGTACAGCACCGCCATGCGTATGGCCACGCCGTTTTCTACCTGGTCCAGGATGATGGAGTGCGGAGAGTCTGCCGCGTCTGAGGTCAGTTCCACGCCGCGGTTGATAGGGCCGGGGTGCATCAAGACAATCTCTTTGTTCAAGTTATCCAGCATCTTCTTGTTAATGCCAAAGTACAGGGCATACTCGCGCAGCGAAGGAAACAGCTTGCCCGTCTGACGCTCCAGCTGGATGCGCAGCACGTTGGCCACGTCGCACCATTGCAGGGCTTCCTGCACGTTCCAGAAGATTTTCACGCCCAGTTCACCAATGTGCTTGGGCAGCAGGGTAGGCGGTCCGCAGACAGCCACCTCGGCGCCTAGTTTCTGCAGGGCAAAGATGTTGGACAGCGCCACGCGCGAGTGCATGATGTCCCCAATAATGGCAATCTTCTTGCCTGCCACCTGTCCTAGCTTTTCTCTAATGGAAAAAGCGTCCAATAAAGCTTGGGTGGGGTGCTCATGCGTGCCATCGCCGGCGTTGACTATGTTGGCGTTGATTTTACGGGACAGGAAATGGGGCGCCCCGGGGCTGCTGTGCCGCATCACAATCATGTCCACTTTCATGGCCAGGATGTTGTTGACGGTGTCCAGCAAGGTTTCGCCTTTTTTTACGGAGCTACCCGAGGCAGAGAAGTTGATCACGTCTGCTGACAGTCGTTTTTCTGCCAGTTCAAACGAAAGTTTGGTGCGGGTAGAGTTCTCAAAGAAGACGTTGGCAATGGTGACGTCCCTGAGCGAAGGTACTTTCTTGATGGGCCGATTCAAGACCTCCTTGAACTGGTCTGCCGTCTCAAAAATCAACTGGATGTCCTGCTCGGTGATGTCCTTGATGCCCAACAGGTGCCGGACGCTAAGCTGTTGCATGGGGTTCTTGGTCTGGGGTTTTAGTCAATAGCCAGATGGCGTCCTGTTCTGATTCTGCGCCTTGCCAAGCCACTTCTACTCGCTGTGAGTGCAGGGAGTTGACTTTTTGGCCCACGTAGGTGGCTTCTACCGGCAGGTCTCTGGTGTATTGGCGGTCAATCAAGACCAGCAGTTCTACTTGGGCAGGCCTTCCGTAAGAAATCATGGCATCCAGCGCAGCCCGCACCGAGCGGCCGGTGTACAACACGTCATCCACCAGAATCACGCGCTTGCCCTCCAGAGAGAACTCTACCTTGGTGGCATTGGGCGCGAGGGGCGTAGAGCGGCGTCTGAAGTCATCTCTATGGAAAGTGATGTCCAGGTAGCCCGTTTGCACGGTTACGCCCAGAATTTCTTGAAGGGTTTCTTGCAGCCGGTCTGCCACAAAAATACCGCGGGGCTGCAAGCCCAGAATCACGGAGTTGGAAAAATCACGGTGGGTCTCAATCAGTTGGTGCGCCAGGCGCCGGATCATGATTTGAAACAAGGCGTGCGGAACAATGAGACGTTTGTGCATAGTCCGGGTTTTGGGCAAAGATAAACACTTCCGGTTTGTAGCACCTATCTGCAAGCGTATTTCTTGTCAGGAAAATATGGAATGGCGACAACCTCCCTTTGTTAGCTATGCATGGGAATGGTTTATTCAAAGGCCACCTTTTGCAAATAGAAAACTGTACGCGATGCTTCCTTTTTAGAACTGATTCTCTGAAAGCCATACGCAATGAAATTGGTGCCATGCCAGTGCTGAATGTCTTCTTGTGAGCTGGTCACACGTTTGTCTGTCTCTTTTGGCAGTTGTACCGGTATTCTATCGGAGTTGGTGCTGTTAACCTGTAGTTTCTTGTAGAAAATCTCGCTTTTGCTCAAGTATGTCATGATCATGTTGCCTTCTGGTGTAATAGCAGTTCTTACACTTGGTCCATAACTAAATCTCTTATTGTCAGGTAGTTTGTAAGAATTGTCCCAAAGTAAATTCCCGTTAAAGTCAAACACACAGGCAAAGGCATGCTGATATTTATACATTATCGTGCTTTTGGTAGTAGTGGTGGTACTGCTAAGTAGAAAACCGGAGGCTTCTACCTGAGTTTCTGATTTAACAAATGGCTCAAATAATTCTCCTACAAGCGCGTAGCCCTGCGGATGTGGCTGTACTTTGTGCAACACCATGCGGTACTGTTTGATGGGGGCACTGCCTTCGGCCTCATTCCGCAGAGCCCTTGCTTTCATGCGCAATGCTGCTGCAGGTGAAGATTTGTACTCATAAAAATGACTCAGTTTGCCAAAGTCATAGTAGTTCATTTCACCTTTCATGTTGATACTATACAAGCCCTGCACAAATTCATCTGATTTATAACCATAGGTGCCCAGAAGCAATTTTTGAGAAGTAAGTCCCGGCGTTAATTTGGCAGGCCAAAGCACCTGGCCCGTTATAGGCATTTCTTTAGGCTTAATAATCATAGTATTTATGGGAGCGCCTTGGGCGGTCATAAACTTTGCCTGTAGTCTAGCATGAATTCCTTGTGATTCTGTTATTAGAAGCTCTAATGCCTTATTGAGCGTGTCTATTCTAAACTCGCCTAAGTCTCTTGCTAGGCCTGAAACAGCTGGTAAAATTCTAACCTCTGGTTCTTTGGGATTTAAGTGCAACATGGCTAATTGGCCCTTGTCCAGGGCATTCAAAAATACCTGTCTGTCTAATACCTGCATGTCTCTCAAAGTAACATACGGCGAGTGTAGAAAATGCTCAGTCAAGGAAAAGCTACCAGATTGTTTGTCAATTTGATATAGAATAAGCTTTGTGTCTGAGATAGACGTGCTAAAGAGAAGGTAGACTCTGCCTCTTTCTTCAGCTTTGAACATTAGCTTGGTATTATTGGGTTGCGGTGCCTTGCTTTCCCAGACAGACTTTAATTGATGATTGTATTTGGTAAACAAGACCTCGTTTTTGCCCACTCCTACATCTCTTT
Organism: Rufibacter sp. DG15C; assembly: GCF_001577755.1. NCBI lineage: Bacteria > Pseudomonadati > Bacteroidota > Cytophagia > Cytophagales > Hymenobacteraceae > Rufibacter > Rufibacter sp. DG15C. The sequence goes on along the minus strand of NZ_CP010776.1, from coordinate 566,670 downwards.
TCTTAGTAATCAGCAATAGAGTACTATCCATCAATGGAAAAACAGAGTGCGCATAGTCAAAAGAGTTTCTGGGTAGCTCTATTCTTAGAGTCTGTTTGGGTGCATTCTTTTTTTCTTTGTCGTTGGTTGTTCGCGCCCCCGCAGATAAAGTAAAGCTAATGAAGAACAGAAATAAGATACACGATTTGTAGTGGGGGGTAAAGCCTTTAAACATAAGAAAATGAGCTGTTTGTATTATAAAATATAGGATACAATAAGCTGTTGCAAAGAGCAGCCTTTAAGAATAATGATTGATATAAAGTGGGAGTAATAAAATTCTTATCTTTTGGATAAGTAATATACTTAAAAGGCCAGGTTCTGCAAGACAAAAACCGTGCGTGCTTTCCCTTCTTTAGGGCGTATGCGCTGAAACCCGAAGGCGATGAAATTACCCCCGTACCAGTGTACCACGCCTTCAGAGTTGCTATCTACCCGTTTTTCATCTGTTTCCTCCACGCGCACTTCAAACTCCTCATTGTTTGTAAAAGAGACCCCCTGCAGCAAACGCTTGAATTTGAGCTCATCTTCGTCTGGGTATAATATGGCTACTTGGCCGTCTCGAGCCACGCCTGCTTCAATGGTAGGGGCCAGGTCAGCATATGTTTTGCCTTCTAGTTTATAGTTGTTGTCCCAGAGCAAGTTGCCCTCTTTGTCAAAGACACAAACAATGGCGTGCGTGAACCTGAACCCATCATAATTACGTCGCTGGGTATTGTCTACGTTATAGCGCGGGTCATAATTGTTGTAGTATGAGTTCTGGCGGTACTGCGGGTAATAGACTTCACCTACCAGTGCATACCCTTGCGGATGCGGCATGATGGGGTGCAGGAGTAAACGATAGCGCAGTACTAACGGCTTGCCTTGCCGCTCCCGCCGTACAAATTTGGCTTTCATGCGGCGCTGCTGCCGCTGCGAAAGATGGTCAAAGAAACGGTCGAATTTACTGAAGTCATAAAACTTGATGTTGCCGGCCAGGTCACTGCTAAAGACGCCTCTGGCAAAGGTGGTTTCTCTGTAGCCATAGGTGCCCAATATTAATTTAGAGAGCGTATCACCGGGCGTGAGCCGTCCATCCTGAATGTTGGTCTCTGTGCTGAAGTCTATGCGCGGTGGCAAGAAATACGTGCCCAACACATCTCCTTTGGGGTCCATGCGTTTGACCTGCACGCGGGACCGGTAATTGTTGGTTTCAGAGACTAGAAACTCGGCGGCATGGGTGAGGGTGTCCACTCTAAACTCGCCTAAATCTTCTTCCTGTCCAAATACGGCAGGCAGGATTCGGCAATCTTCTACGGCCGGGTCTATGAGTAAAATGTTGATTTTGTAATTCTCCACGCCAGACAAGAACACCTTGCCTTGGCTGGCCATAATCTCATTTACATAGATATAGGAGTTAGGCAGTACATGCGTGGTATAAGTTATCTCCCCAGTGCGGTTGTTGAGTTTGTAAAGGAGAAGTTTCTTGCGCTCACGGGTGGTGTAGAGCAGAAAAGTGGAGGCCCCGTCCGAAGTGATTTTATGAAAATCAGTGCCCTGTTGGTTTTCTTCTTCTTTAGTCCAGAGCACTTTAAGCGCTTTGCTGTACTTGGTGTATTTAGTCTTGCTCTTAGAGAACCAAGAATGCTTATCAAAAGTGATTACTAACACAGAACTGTCTGGCAAGGGATGCACAAAGTGTTCTTCCTCAAAAGAATCACTGACAATCTCTGCCCGTAACGTCTGCTCTGGAGCCTTTGGTTTTTCTGGATCTTTGGATTTTTGTTGCGCAAAAGCGCCTATGCCTGTGCCTAAACAAATGACCAATAGGCAACTCAACTGCTTAAGGTGGATAGACAAAGACATAGGCGTGCTGTTTTTCTGTTTAATATACAAAAAACCCTTGAAAAAAGCATGCTGTCAAAAACAGACAGACGTTTAATTCGCCAAGCCTAGCAGCATGTCAAATTCCTCAGCGCTCAAGGGCATGACAGACAAGCGGGACTGGCGCAGCAAGCCAATGTTTTGCAGCCGCTCATCTTTTTTAATTTGCTCTAAGGTGACCTTTTTTTGCAATGCTTTTTCTGGTGCCAAGGTAACCGCCACCCATTGCTTTTCTGGAGTGGTAGGATCCTGGTAGGCCTCATTTGCCACTTTGGCCACCCCCACAATTGCCTTCTCAGAGACGCTGTGGTAATACATCACTAAGTCTCCTACTTGCATCTGCTGTAAGTTGTTGCGCGCCTGAAAATTGCGCACACCGTCCCACGTGGTTTGACCATCGCGCACCAAATCTGACCAAGCGTATTTGTCGGGCTCAGACTTCACTAACCAGTACTTCATAAAGGTAAAAATAGGCACCTATGCAGACGCCATAAAAAAGGTGAAAGGGATAAACTGTTATTGGTCCTCAGAGGATTTTCGTTTGATTTTGAGCACGGTAGGCGTACCTGAAAGCACTTCAATGGTGTGCAATTTGCCAGGGGCTCCCTCTAATTCTACGGTGATGACATTCTTGCTCTGCGCAGTCCACTTGCCGGGCTGTTCTTCCAGGCCGTCTGTGGGGGCAATGGCGTAATTGATGAACGTGCCGTCTTCTTTGATCATGAACCCGGTCCGCCCCCTGGACGCCGGAAAGTCAAAGGTGTTGGGACGGTAGGTGCGCACATCTGCAGAATCCTCCTCATATGAATACAGCCAGGTTTTACCATACACTTCTTTCGGGAAGTTGGGGCCAGAGCCGCATTTGGCTGCCATCAATGCCACGGCAAACAGACAAAGCAAGGAAAGGTTTTTCATAGGGAGACGGGTTGCATGCCTTCATGCTTGGTTTCAATTTCAGGCACAAGATAGGCAAAAACGCTGAACCCGTATAAGGCACTATTTTTGGCCCTTAATTTTCGTTTTTAGTGTATTTTCTGGGAAACAGGCCAAAAACGGAAACCTTGGATTTGGTGTTGAACATGGCAGAATCTGTATCTTTACCAATTCCCTTACCAACTCAAATCCCGTGGAGAACAAAGACCTAATACGCCTTTTCCGTGTAACGGCTTCCTTGATGGAGCTGCATGATGAGAACCCCTTCAAGATACGGTCTTACACCAATGCCCTTCAGGTGCTGGAGCGGCTGGAGTCGCCCATTCACCAGATGAGCCAGGCGCAATTAGAAAAGCTGGACGGGATTGGCAAGGGCATGGCCGCTAAGATCATGGAAGCCATTCAGACGGGCAGCCATGCAGACCTGAGCCGGCTGCTGGAAACCACCCCCGAAGGCGTGGTGAAGATGCTCAACATCAAGGGCATCGGGCCGAAGAAGATACGCACCATCTGGAAAGACCTGGGCGTGGAAACTTCTGAGGCGCTCCGTGAAGCCTGTGAGAAAAATGAGTTGTCCAAACTAAAAGGCTTCGGGGCGAAGACGCAGGAAACCATTCTGCAGGCGCTTCAATACTCAGATGAAAGCAAGGGCAAGCTCCTCTGGGCTGAGGCCGAACCGCTGGCCCTGGATTTGCTCCAATTCCTGAAAAACAGGCCAGAAATGGCTGCCGCCGAATTGGTAGGAGACATGCGCCGCAACCTGGAAACAATTGACGGCCTACAGTACCTCATCAGCTTGAAGAATGACGCCACCTGGCCCACCTTTTTACAGGAATTGCCAGGCGTGACGGCCATAGAATCCATCTCGGGACCGTTTGTCTGGCGAGGGCAATTAGAAGAATCTGGCCTAAAGCTGGAGGTGCGCTTGGTGCCGGAAAGACGCTTCGCGAACCAAGTGTTGCTTTATTCCACCAATCCGGCCTGGCTCACGCACCCATTAAACAGCGTGGGTGATACACTTATGGATGAAGCCTACGGAGAGCCCGCTGCCTCTGAGGAAGAGATTTTCAAACGCGTAAACCTAGCTTATGTAGCCCCTGAACTTAGAGAAAGCCTGCGCGTTTTGGAATTGGCTCAGGAAAATAAACTGCCCACGCTATTACAGGACACTGACCTGAAAGGCATTCTGCATAACCACAGCACCTACTCAGATGGCGCGCACACTTTAGAGCAGATGGCTGTGCATTGCAAGCAGCTGGGCTATGAGTACCTGGGCATCTGTGACCATTCCAAGTCGGCGTTTTATGCCAATGGTTTGCAGGAGTTCAGGGTGCAGGCCCAGCAAAAAGAGATTGACCGCCTGAACCAGGAGTTGGGACCCTTCACCATCTTCAAAGGCATTGAGTCTGATATCTTGGCCGATGGCTCTCTGGATTATGAACCCGAGGTGTTGGCTACGTTTGACTTTATTGTGGCCTCTATTCACAGCAACCTCAAAATGGACGTAGTCAAAGCTACTGACCGCCTGCTCAACGCCATACAGAACCCGTACACCACCATGCTGGGCCACCCCACCGGCCGGTTACTCTTGCGCCGCGAAGGCTATCCCATTGACCATAAAGCCGTGATTGACGCCTGCGCAGAACATGGGGTCATCATTGAAATAAACGCCAATCCGCGTAGACTTGATATTGACTGGCGCTGGGTAGAATATGCCTTGAGCCAGAACGTGTTACTGAGCATTAACCCAGATGCGCACAGCATGCGCGGCTATGAAGACATGCGCTACGGTGTGCTGGTTGGCCGCAAAGGCGGGCTTACGCCAGAAATGACCTTCAATACCAAAAGCAGGGAAGAGGTAGCCGCCTATTTTGCAGAAAGAAAACGCCTGAAAGGAATATAAACTACAGAACAAAGCCCTTCACTGTTGCCAGCATTCTAGCAGCATTGTGAAGGGCTTTGTTTTACCTAAGGTGCGCGTTAGTTCTTAGGCGGAGAATACACCCAGGCAATGTTGCCTTTGTCATCAACCCCTACAGGGATGGCTACGTGCATGATTACCTCCCTTTCACCTTGAATGCCCGGATGAAAAGCGGGTAGTTTCTCTACTAGGCTCGCCAACAGCTCATTGGTCTTACGGCTATGCCCATTGAAGATTTTGGTGTTTCCTTTCAAGACAGTGCCATCTGTGTTAAGGTTAAAAGCCAGGATTAAGGGCTTAGCAGGATCCTTCACTAGAGGCCTGGGGATGTTTTTAAAACGGAGCTGCAATGCTTTTAAGAGTTCCTCTGCGCCACCTTTATAAGAGGGCATGTGTTCTACTGCCACGTAATACTGGTATTCCTGTATCTGTTTAAAGTTTTTATCATAGCTGCTTGGATACACCTTGACAGGCACGTTTAGAATACTGTGCACTTTCACGCCATTATGTTCTGCCGGCACCCAAGCCGGAACTGACTTAAACACCCGTATGAACTCCTGGTCTATGGCCGGTGAAATGCTCTTTAGTGTTTTTACCTCTACTAACTCACCTGCTGGGTTGATGGTAAGGGTAAACAGGGCCGTGGTGTACTCAGGAATAGCAGCCAAGGCTTCTTTGTCCTTGAAATTATCCGCTAGATACGCATACAGGGCTTCTCTTGCCTTCGCTTCAAGAGCTGGAACGCCACCCTCTGTTAAAAAGCTGGCCGGCTGCTCCACATAGGTATATACCTTGGGGGACTGTTGCTTTACAGGGGCTTGCTGCTTTGGGGTTGGCTTTCGTTTAACAGGCGCAGTCTGTGCCGAAGCTGGTAGATGGCCAAGGACTAAAAAAGATAAAAGCAGTAAGTAGCGCATCACAGTAGGGTAACGGGTAAGGTTGAAATGAAGTAGGATGGCCTGCAACTCTGCAGGTTGATACTAGATAGTTGATAATTGAACCAGGGGGGAGCTGGTGGTGCAAGAGGACGGGGGAGCGCCTCTAGAATGGTAGCAAGATAAGCGGGGCAGTAGGCATAAAGCAAGAGCGCCAGCCGGTTTCCCATCTGGCGCTCTTGCTTTCTATGGTAGACCTTGAAGGTCTTCTGGTTTCTAAGTGTTACCTGATGGAGTTGATTCTACCAGAACCATCTAACCCAATGGTGTAGGTGATTCTGTAAGGAACGGCGCGGTTATTAACTAAGGCCGGTGTGAATGCTGGTAAGCTGCTTAAGGTCTTCAAAAGTGGCTCATCTGAACCGTAACCCAGCGTCTTGATGATTTTAGTGTCCTTTAAACGAACTTTTCCTTTTTCATCTAGCACTACTTGTACAATGATAGTTCCTCCGCTGCCTCTGGCTGTAAAGCTTTCTGGCGCCTGGTAGTTGTCTTTCATGAACTTGGCCAGACCTTTGTCACCTTCTGGGAACACAGGCATCTGCTCCACCTTGTCATAAATCATGGCTGAGTCAGAGACCATTACCAAAGATTTAGAGCTGGCTTCGGCAGTAAAGGCACCACCAATTAAAGCGATTAGTAAGAAAAGGCGCTTCAAAGTAGAAATAGGAGATTTCATGTTGATTTAATGGAGTATAAATAGTTTACCAGTTGGTATTCTGTGTTTGCAGGCACAAAGATAGATAAATCCTTAACAACATATAATAATGGCTATCTATCTTATTTAATTTTTTTCTTGAATTGCTTATATGAGCCAAATACTCACATTTGCGCATCTTCCTTCATGAAGAAATTTACCTTTCAAGCCTCTCTGTGCCCCACCGCAACTATTTCCTACTTCGCACTCCCATCTCTGAGTAGCAATTGGCCATGTGCCTAGTTCGCTACTTCCTCCTTCAATAAATATCTTACGGATTAAATATAGTAATTTTATATAAACAACAAACATATTACTGGATAATTCTTCAAAAAGATTCACCATGGGATTAGCTTTGGTAAAGTAGAGATTGGTCTTGTCTCGTTTTTGGCTCCTTTCCCAGAAAACAGGGCAAAAACGGATACGTAAAACTCTTTGCGCCTAACTGTTTTCTGTTCAGTACCAAGACGCGTACCTTTGCCGAAGCTAAAACGGTTACGTGTGAAAAAAATCCTCATCATCCGGTTCTCCTCCATAGGTGACATTGTGCTCACCACGCCCGTCATCAGGTGCGTGAAACAGCAGGTGCCCGGTGCCGAGGTGCATTTCTGTACCAAAGCCGCTTTCAGAAACATACTTGCCAGCAATCCTTACGTGGACAAGGTATTCTGTCTGGAGCATTCGCTCAAAGACCTGTTGGTCCAGCTCAAGGCTGAGAATTATGATCTGGTGTTGGACCTGCACCACAACCTGCGCACCCGCATCTTGAAAGCTCGTTTGGGAAAACCCTCTAAAAGTTTTGACAAGCTCAATCTGGAGAAGTTGCTGTTGGTCAAATTCAAGATCAACTGCATGCCCAAGGTGCACATTGTAGATAGATATCTGGCTACGGCGGCCTCTTTGGGAGTGACCAATGATAATAAAGGCCTTGACTATTTCATCCCAGAGAAGGACGAAGTAAACTTGGCCACCTTGCCTGTCACCCATCAAAACGGCTACTACGCCATTGCCATTGGCGCCCAGCATTACACCAAGCGTTTGCCGGTAGATCGGCTTATTGAGCTCTGCGAGAAGATTAACGGTCCGGTTGTTCTTTTAGGCGGTAAGGAGGATATGGCTGTGGGGCATGTAATAGCGATGTACTTCCAAACGGAACCGTACAAAAGCCAGCACGAGGCAGATTCTACGCAAAATACGGTCATCTTGAATGCCTGTGGTCAATACAACTTGAACGGTTCTGCCTCCCTTGTGCGTCAGGCTTGGGCCGTTTTCAGCCATGACACGGGCTTGATGCACATTGCCGCCGCGTTCCATAAGAAGATTTACAGCATCTGGGGTAACACCGTTCCGGAGTTCGGCATGTACCCCTACACGCAGGATTATGAAGTGCTGGAAGTGAAGAACCTGTACTGCCGGCCTTGCTCTAAGATTGGCTATTCAAAATGCCCCGAGCGCCACTTTAGGTGTATGCGGGAGCAGACGTTTGATTTTACTCTGCCTGTCTTAACGCCTACTAAGGAAGCGTAGCCGTTTTTGGCTTGTTTTCTGGGAAATAGGCTGAAAACGATTCTCTGTTTAAGCCTTTATTAGGAAAAGAACTTCTTCGTCCCCCTTTGAAGGGGGTAGGGGGATGACTTCTTTATCTGATTATTCATTTAGGCCTCTGCCTCCCAAACTCATCACTACCAATTTCATTTTCCCTTACTTTCTACCCGCGTCTGTCACTTTTCTCCTTGATGAGAAAAGTAACCAAAAGAATCAAGAACCACCGAACTCGCTGCCGCTCAGACAGGCGGTGGTTCAGTTTTGTGCACCTGGCTGGCGTGATTTGTTTCATGGCGGGCTTACGGCTCTGCTACTTGTTAAGTCACTGCCGCTTCCTCCCATGCTCCGGGCGCACAGCCGATGGCTGCCCTGCGCAAGGTCGGTCGGTGGGCTTCTAGGTGGATGAAGGATTGCAATGCCTGCGTGCGCTGACGCGGATTTATCTGTAGAGACAACGGCACTGCCTTGTCTCTGGCGCCCATCGGATAAAACGGATGCGGCAAGGGACGTTTTCGGCATCATTTCTAGAAAACAGGCCGAAAACGAAAGAGGCAGTGATGATACATCACTGCCTCTTTTTAGTACATTTCCTAAGATGACAAGTTACTACTTCGTAATCATCTCAAAGCCTAAGTAAGAATGTAACACCTTTGGTAATTTGATACCTTCTGGCGTTTGGTTGTTCTCTAATAATGCGGCCACTATGCGCGGGAGGGCCAAGGCACTTCCGTTCAAGGTATGGAGCAGTTGAGGCTTTCCGCCTTCGGTGCGTTGGCGTAGCTTTAAGCGGTTGGCTTGGTAGGTCTCAAAGTTAGAGCAAGAACTCACCTCCAACCAACGGCCTTGGGCGGCAGAGTACACTTCCATGTCATAGGTAAGGGCAGAGGTAAAGCCCATGTCACCGCCGCAAAGACGGAGCACGCGGTAAGGCAACTCTAGTTTCTGCAACAAACCTTGTATGTGCTGGCTCATTTCTTCCAGGGCCTCATAGGATTTTTCCGGTGCCTGTATCTGCACTATCTCTACTTTGTCAAACTGGTGTAGGCGGTTCAGACCGCGCACATCGGCGCCCCAAGAACCAGCCTCTCTTCTAAAACAAGGCGTATAGCCCACGTTTTTGATGGGCAGTTTTCCTTCAGCGATGATCTCATCGCGGTACAGGTTGGTGATGGGAACTTCGGCGGTAGGGATTAGATATAAGTTATCTGCCTTGTCATGGTACATCTGGCCTTCTTTGTCGGGGAGCTGGCCGGTGGCAATGCCAGAGGCTTCATTCACCAGGATAGGTGGCTGTACTTCATAGTATCCGGCTTTGATGGCTTCGTCTAAGAAGAAGTTGATAAGCGCGCGTTGTAGACGGGCACCTTGGCCTTTGTACACGGGAAAGCCCGCGCCGGTGATTTTATTACCCAGGTCAAAATCAATGATGTCATATTGTTTGATGAGTTCCCAGTGCGGCTGGGCGTTCTCTGGCAACTGCGGGATGGCAACGTGCTCCAAAACTACCTCATTGTCCTCAGAAGACTTACCGGCGGGCACGCTGGCATGCGGCACGTTCGGGATTTTGTAGAGGGCCTGCTGCAGGTCATGCTCCAGTTGCTGTACCTCTTCGTCTAGGGCTTTGGTTTTCAGCTTCAGCTCGGCGGTCTCGGTTTTGAGTTGCTCGGCCTGGTCTTTCTGTCCGTTTTTCATGAGGCCGCCAATTTCCTTGGCTAGAGAGTTTGCCCGTGACAACAACTCGTCACGTTCTGTCTGCAAGGTGCGGCGCTTCTGGTCCAGGTCAAGGATGGACTGTACCTCCTGGGCGGCGTTGCGGAAATTTCTCTTCTCTAGGCCGGCCAGGACTTGGGCGGTGTTCTCGCGTAAAACGGGTATTTGTAACATGGTAAGGCGGTTTATCTGCTCACAAAAATAGAATATTTTGAATAGGCTACGGCAGCCGGCACTTTTTTATCAAAATTAACGTAACATAATATATAAAAAGCCTCGTATTGCTTGTAATTTAGAACGAGGCTGCCTAACATTGCAGGACATTTTCAGTAAGACCGCCATCCTGGTTCTTCATTACCAATTCACCACCAAAAATTTTCCTGATTTTTCGCCTGACCGTTGCGCTCGCAACCGCTATGTCTTTTAAAATCGAATAGCTAATTACCTATTTATGTACAACATTGAAGAGTTGAAAGAAAGTCTTCTTTCAGAGCTCAAAGAAATTGCCGAAAACCTCGGTGTCACCAACTTCAAGAAGCTCAGCAAGCAAGAATTGGTCTACAAGATTTTAGATCAGCAGGCTGTCACTCCTATTGAAAAACTCCCCAAGAAATATAAAGCGGCCGCTGCACCCGCAGAGGCTGAAGGCGTAGCCGTGCAACAAGAAGAAGAACTGGTGGAAGCCATGGCCGAAGCGCCAGTGGCCCTGGTAGCCGACGAGGCCCGCCCAGCCCAAGTGGCAGAGCGTCCGGCCCGCGCAGAACGACCTGAGCGTGCACCAAGAGAAGCCCGTGCCCCGCGTGAGCGCACTCCTAAGACCGACGAGGCCCGTGAGCAAAGAGCTGCCCGCCCAGAGCCCGCCTCTGACAACCCTGAGGCCGCCCCGCGCACCGAAGCCCGCGAGCCGCGCGAGAACCGCATGCAACAGCCGCGTGAGTTCCAGAACCGCGAGCCGCGCGAAGGCCAGCAGCCCCGCGCTCCAAGAGAACAACGTGAACCAAGAGAGCAACGCGAGCCCAGAGAAGCGCAACAACCGCGTGACAACAGCAACCGCGAGCCAAGAGACAACAACAACCGTGACCGCGAACCCCGCGACAATCAATCCAATACCCGCGACAATCAGCAAACCAACCGCCGGGACCAAAACCAAAATCAGAACCGCAACCAGCAACAGAACAACCAGCCCAACTTTAGAGAGTTTGACGGCGTTATTGCCAATGAAGGCGTTCTGGAGTTGATGCAAGACGGCTACGGCTTCCTGCGTTCTGCTCATTACCATTACCTGGCCAGCCCAGATGATATTTATGTGTCTCCGTCGCAGATCAAATTGTTTGGTTTGAAGACCGGTGATACCGTGAAAGGTACCGTGCGTGCCCCGAAAGAAGGAGAGAAGTACTTTGCTCTTTTGAAAGTGGATTCTGTGAACGGCCGTACTACTGAGGAGATCAGAGACCGTATTCCGTTCCAGCACTTGACGCCTTTGTTCCCAGAGGAGCGCCTGAAACTGACGACCAAATCCAGCCAATACTCTACCCGCATCATGGACCTGTTCGCGCCCATTGGTAAAGGACAGCGTGGTCTGATCGTGGCACAGCCGAAGACTGGTAAAACCGTCTTGTTGAAGGAGATTGCCAACGCCATCACCGAGAACCATCCAGAAGTATACCTGATGATTCTCTTGATTGATGAGCGCCCGGAAGAGGTAACCGACATGGCCCGTAGCGTAAAAGCCGAAGTGATTGCCTCTACCTTTGATGAGCAAGCCGACCGTCACGTTAAAATCTCCAGCATTGTGCTAGACAAAGCCAAGCGCATGGTAGAGTGCGGCCATGACGTGGTCATCCTGTTGGACTCCATCACACGTCTGGCCCGTGCCTACAATACCGTGGTGCCTTCATCTGGAAAGATTCTTTCTGGTGGTGTGGATGCCAACGCCTTGCACAAGCCTAAGCGCTTCTTCGGGGCGGCCCGTAACGTGGAAAACGGTGGTTCTTTGACCATCATCGCTACTGCCTTGATTGAGACCGGTTCTAAAATGGACGAGGTAATCTTTGAAGAGTTCAAAGGTACTGGTAACATGGAACTCCAACTAGACAGAAAGCTAGCCAACAAGCGTGTGTACCCTGCCATTGACGTTCCGGCGTCTGGTACTCGCCGAGAGGACTTGTTGATGGACCGCGACGAACTGAGCCGTGTTTGGATTCTGCGCAAGTTCATGTCAGACATGAACTCTGTAGAAGCCATGGAGTTCTTGAAAGACCGCATGAAAGGCACCAAGGACAACGATGAGTTCTTAATCTCTATGAACAGCTAGTCTTTATTTAGACACAAGATAGAAGACGCAAGACACCAGCTGTTTTGCGGAACCAACAAGGCCTTGCAGAGAAATCTGCAAGGCCTTGTTGGTTTATATAGTTGCCGTTTTTAGGCTGTTTTCTGGATAGTAGGCTGAAAACGGTGCCTTTCTATTATCTACTGATAGGTTTATAGTACTCCAAAATATGAATTATGAGAAGGTACTTGCTGCTTTTATACAACATATAATAATCCATATATTGGGCTAATAATTCAATTACGTTCACTTTACACAAAACCGGTAAGAACCTGCTTGCTAAAAATTAGATTTAAATGAAGAAAGGAGTCATCATCTTGGGAAGTTCTAATAGCAATGGAACTACTAAGAGTATAGCCAATTTTATAAGTACAAGAACAAACTTTCCTATCATAGATTTGAAGACCAAAAAGATAGGAGAGTTTGACTATGAGTTTAAAAACAGGGACGACGATTTCCTTCCTTTAATCAGGCATATTGTAGAAGAGTATCAGATTGTTGTTTTTGCAACGCCAGTTTACTGGTATGCCATGAGTGGAACAATGAAAATCTTCTTCGACCGTCTTTCAGACTGTTTGAAGACAGAGAAGGAAACCGGCCGAAAATTAAGGGGAATGGAAATGGCCGTTGTCTGCTGTGGGTGTGACCAGGAGCTGAAGGATGGGTTCTATATGCCCTTCAAGGAAACAGCAAAATATCTGGGCATGCGGTATATGGCAGATATGTACTGTGTAGAAGAGAGTGGGCTTCCTACTATTCATGAAGACGAGGTAGAATCCTTCTTAGCCAGCATAAAGGATGGTCATTCTGTTCTGTCTTAAAAGGTTAAATTACGTTAGCGTAATTTTTGGAAATGAGGGACTGTTTTGGGTGTGACTGGTAACCAGCCTGTTGAAGATAAATTCTAATTGATAAATATTCAATTGAAGGCATTAGGCAATAAGCATAGCTTAGGAATGTATTAGTGTAATATTTAAACGAACCTAAAATACAATGCCGACCAATTCTACAGCTTACCACGAAGGAAAGTGTATGCAATCAGCTTCCCAATATGTGCTTAAAATTGGCCGGAAGGTTGGCATTCTTTTGTTGCTTCAATTAATTACTGCGCTAACTCTGCCCTTTATCTTATCAAAGCCCATTACATTGGGCTCACCGGCTTTTCTTTCGGCGGTGGCAGAGCAAGCCCTTCAGATTAGGGTGGCGGTGCTTCTCTCTTTCATAGGTTCCGGGGTTACAGTGTGCCTGGGTATCACTGCCTTCCAAGTTTTCCGACGGTATAGTATAACAGGTGCGCTAGTGTTCTTAGTGGTTTGTGTTGTCAGTTGCATCTTGGATTTAGTGCACGCCAGCAGTATCATGTCTATGCTGGCAATAAGCGATAGGTTTGTTTCTGCAGGTGCCCCAGATTCAGAACTATATCAGGTGATTGGTGCAACGGTGGCTTCCGCGAGGCGCTCTGCTCATATAACGCAGTTGTTTGCCATTGGCGCCTGGATGTTTATTTTTTATGTCTCACTGTTTCGTTTCAAGCTGATTCCAAGAGCATTGGCTAGCATTGGACTCTTTGGGATACTACTTCAATTCACTGGAGTAACATTGATGATGTTCTTGGGACACCGTCCCATTGGAGAGATGGCTATGCCCTTGCTTCCTATCCAGATACTCGTTTCTGGCTGGTTAATTTTTAAAGAGTTCAACAACCTTACTATAGAGCCACCAACCCAATGGGGCGTAGGGTAAAGTTGTTGATTGGAAAACTTGCAGGCGAAATTGGTAAAAGCAAATCTCTTTCAGCAACTTAACTCAACTTATACATTGTACTGGTAAACATTACTGAAAATAATACCAGCAAAACTTCTCACAATGATTCAATCCCAAATAAGACCTGAAGAGTAAGAAGAAAGTTTGCTTGAATGATAAGACGAATTGAAAAGATTACAATAATATGACCACTACCCCAGAGCACGACGCCAAAATAGCGAGTTTGACCTTTGCCTCTGTATATCCGCATTACGTCAAGAAAGTGGAAACAAAAGGCAGAACCAAAGAAGAGTTGCACCAAGTGATAGAATGGCTGACGGGCTTTGGAGAGAAAGAATTGCAAGAGCAGATTGACCAGAAAGTGACGTTTGATACCTTCTTTCAAAACGCCAACCTGAACCCCAATGCGCACCTTATTACCGGAGTTATTTGTGGCTACAGGGTAGAAGAGATTGAAACGCTCTTAACCAAGCAGGTGCGGTATTTGGACAAGTTGATAGATGAACTGGCCAAAGGCAAGAAAATGGAGAAGATTCTGCGCAAAGCGTAATAAAACCAGTGCCTATTGACAATGCCTCTTTAAAGAAAACTCACCCCAGTTAAACTTCTTGCAAAAATGCCATCATCAAAAAAGCCTCAACGAGGTATAAAAAATTCTGCTTGGTTAATATTTGTGCTAGCGGGCATTTTAGGATTCTTACTTTATATCCAGCTCTGGTATAAACCCGAAATTGTAAACAGTAATCTTTTTAGCTTAACGTCCATCCTCTCTGGTCATCGGGCAGATATTTGGTCAGTGAGGTTTAGTCCAGACGGTAAATGGCTGGCCACCGGAAGCGTGGACAGCACCGTTAACATTTGGGACACTACCAACAAATCATTGGTTAAACGTCTGTCTCAACCAAGTGGGGTGACGGCGGTCACCATCAATCGCACACCCTATTATGTAGCCTCGGCGGGGTATGATGCCAAAATAAGACTCTGGGCTTTGCCGACTGGAACGCTTGCCAAGGAATTGGTAGGACACAATGGCACGGTTTGGTCCATAGATTTCAGCCCCAACGGAAAGGTGCTGGCCAGCAGCGGAGAAGACGGCACTATCAAAGTGTGGGACGTTGAAACTGGGCGCCTGTTACACGTCCTCAAAGGACATGAACGCAATGTGTGGGTCGTGAGAATCAGCCCTCTGGGAGACAAAGTGGCCAGTGGCAGTTTTGACAGCACCATTAAAATCTGGGACCTGCATACCGGTAAGCTATTGAAGACAATTGCGGGTCACTCAGAAGCCGTGGTCTCCATGGCCTTCAGCCACGACGGTACCATCCTGGCCAGCACCAGTGATGATAAAACCACCAAACTGTGGGCCACCGCAGATTGGCGGCTATTGAAAACACTTCACACGCCAGAACATGCCCAGGCCGTTGATTTCAGCCCTAACAATGAATTGCTGGTGACCGCCGGCCGTGACAAACCCGCTCTTGGGGAGTTCCTGCAAAATTTCTTGGGTGATTCTAAATACAACAAAGGCGTTTCTATGCGCTTATGGCAGGTGAAGACTGGAAAACTGCTACAGACCTTCTCGCAACATGAAAACGATGTGAATGATGTACAGTTCTCACCAGACGGGAAATGGATTGCCGCCGGAAGCTCAGACCGAACCGTCAGCCTCTGGAAGTCCTCCAATTAAGAGAAGGACCAAAATAATCAATATTAAGGATTGATGGATATATCATCACGTTGCGCAACTCTATATGAGATTGCATTTAATAAGCTTCACCTAATCTAGCTTACCCGCCAAAACTACCATAACGTATTGCTTTCTTCTGGCTGGGGTCATACACCAACAGCCGCCCGTCTTCCTTGCCTAGCAGGTACTTAAACCCAGTAGCCGAAGGATTAGCTTGGATAGCTTTAAACGTGGTCAAGGAAACAAAGGCCGTATCTGCGCGCATAGTGGCCGGAATGGCCGGCGTTACAAAATCATCTTCCTGCACAAACTCCTCCATGCGACGCAAGATATAGGCTTCGCGGTCACGGATAGGAGCAGTTGGCGTTTCCATCTCATATACCATGGCGGCCTCTAAGTCGGCGGCGGTGAACTGCTCCTCATAAATCTTCTGGCCGTCAGCAGCGGTGATGGTAAAAGCCACGTTTCCGGTAGTGATGGAATCGCCGGTCAGCACCAACCTAAAATAATCTGGTTGGGACGCAGAAGAGAATTTGTGCGTGCGTTGCACAATCTTTATCACTGGGATTTTGCCCTTTTTATTGTCTGCCGTGGTCTCTTGGGCTTCTACCGGGTTAGAAGTAGAAGTAGTTGTCTCTTTAGTGGCGGGCTCACAAGCAACCAGTAATGACAAAAGGCAGATAAAAGGGAAGGTACGCATGGGTGTATGAAGCTTCGTAAAAACCCATGTACGCAGTTCCTGCAAGGCTGTTGGCGTTTTACCCCAAATGCCAGATTTGCCAAGCCAAAATACCCGCAAATGTAAAGCTCATGCTTAGGCTGGAGACCTTGTTCATCTGCATGGTATGATCAAAATCTGCCACAGCGGCGTCTTTCTGTACCCGCAATACCCAACGCGTGAAAACCAGAATCACGGGGAACGTACCCAATAAAAAGAGCAGGCTGTGCGTGTTTTGATTGCGCAAGAAATATGTGTAAAGCAGTACGCTGGTAGCCAGTAACATACTTATTCCCGCAAACAGAAAGGTGCCGGTCAGGCCCAAGAGCAAACTCAAGGTTTGGTCGCCGCGGCGGGCGTCTTCTTGATGCTGATACACTTGGGTGAGGGGATAAGAGCCACACAAAAATAGTGAACTCACCAAAGCCAGCAACAGATTGGTGTCGTCTTGAATCTGATCCATAGGCACGCCACTCCCCACCTGTACCATGACAAACGTGAATGCCCCTTGGAATAGCACCACTACCAACGTACTCAGGAAAGGATACTTCTTCAGCCGAATCCCTTTAAAGCTATACGCCTTAGACACCAGCAAATACACAAGAACCATCACCGCAAACGGCCAGGAAATCAACAAAGACAAGCCCACCGCCAGCACATCAAAAACTAACACCAGCCAGTACAAAGATTCTGTGACCTGCGGCGGATGCTTGAGACCACCAATGCTGCCTTCGTCGCGATCATAATAGGAGTTGTAGCCGTTGCTGGCGGGGTACACTAACAAGTGCAGAATGCAGAACACCGCTGCGGCTCGCCAGACAGAAATAGTAGGCGTGGCACTCACCGCAAACCAGAAAATAGGCATCAAAAACACCGAGAACGGAATGCGCAACAGCCGCCAGGCGCTAGACAGGGAAAGGTTCATGGACGCAGTTTACGAAGGATAGCCTATTAAATACAACACACCCGTGCCACTCCAGTGTTTGGCCCGGCCAATCTGCCAGGTATAGTGCGGAGCATTCAAATGTTGCACCATGGTTTGTAGATGCTCTGGGGTGTACATGCGCAAGATAGAAACCGTCCCGTCCCACACCACGCCCAAAGGAATCAACGGGAGTAAGTAGGTAAAGAACAACCTGCTCCAGGTAAATGGCCTGATGAACGGCGTAATCAACAAAATCACCCACGGGAAGACCAGCCACACCAACAGCAACTCGTGCCATTTCTTGCTGGCGCCTTCAAACACCCCAATGCCTTGGTTCTGGCGAACCGCGTCTTGCAAAATCTTTTGCGCCATCTCAGGCTTAAAATGATGAAACGCCGAAAACACCGTCCTAAACCCTCTCAGGTCTGGCGGCACAGCGGTGGCATCTACTTCCGTTTCTACAAAAGAGATAGCCCCGTTAGATTGAGTCTCTAGAAATTGGTAAGCCTCTACGTTTGGGAATTTGTCTGTGACGGTAATGTTGATGGCTTGACCGCTCTGTTTTTCCAACTCCTCCCAAATCTGCAAGATGCCGCCGCCCGCACCCGCACACAGGTCTACAAGCTGAGTTTGGTTGGTCTGCTTTAAGCCATTCAATAGCAGGGGCACAATAGGTTTGTAGATGCCCAGCGCCGTAATCAGAAACCGCAATACGTCCATCATGCCCTGCCGCACCGCATGCGGAAACCACGCCTGGTCTTCCAGCTCAAAAAGTTGCCAGCGGTTTTTCATGGTTTAATGGAATGGCTGAGGGCTAAGGTGCTACTTATGTAATGCGCTGAAATTTTAATTTATGAAGCATGTATTCATTTAAAACTTAGAAGTGAATACATAAACTGGTTGAAAGTGAAGTAAGGAAATTTCTAGTTGATAAGTGAAAACCTGTGAAATTGTTTTTGGCCTGTTTTCTGGAAACCAGCCCAAAAACAGCTGTGGGTTTCTACCCTATTCTCTCACTAATTCAATCCTTCAAACTCTCAATAAAAAAGCCCGCCATGTACAGAGACAAACCGGGCTTTTTTTTAAATGCTAGTATGAAAATTATTCAGCTTCCATGGCCAGGGTAGAGCCATCTGGGGCCTGCAGTTTCAAGTCGTTTTTGGTAAGCTCCGTTACCGTGAAGTTCTCGCTTACATTGTTGTTGGCGTAAGTAAGGCTTAAGGTCTTGGTGCTGGCGTCATAGGTCCAGGTTCCGTTGGCCGACTGGCTGTTAGATGTCTGGGTGAAATTACCGTTGGCGAAGAACTGAATTTGCTCTTCCTTCTCGGCAGAAGTCAGCTTGTCTTTGTCACCGGCGGCGGTGGTTTCTTTGTCGGCTTTCCAAACTTTGCTGGTAGTGCCCGAAATCATGCTGGAGTCTCCGCCTTCGGCGCCTTTTTTACCGCAGCTAAAGGTGAACGCCGTGAAGGTAAGAACCATCACCAAAGAGAGTAGTTGAGTGAATGTTGATGCAATTGACTTTTTCATAGTTGTGGGGTTGTGGTTGCTATTACTTGTACTGATTGCGCAAAAGACAATCGGTAGTTCTTACGTGGTATTTACCACACAGTTCTACTAAATAATTCTAACAAAGGGGGCCAAGAATCGTAAGTAGAAAAGTGAAAACCAATGTGCTAGCTACAAGGCACATGTCTAGCTATTACCAACTAAACTAGAAATACTACTATGGGACTGTTTGATTTTTTAAAGAAAGGCGAAGAAAAGCCGGCCGCTAAGCCAGCCGCCAATAATGACTTTTTCAAGAACAACCCTAATGCGGCCCAAACGCCAGCAGCAGGAGCAGCAGCCAATCCAGCTACTGAGTACTATACCGTACAGAGCGGCGACTCGCTGTCTAAAATAGCCAAGCACGTGTATGGAGACGCCCAGCAGTGGCACAAAATACACCAAGCCAATACAGACCAGGTAAAAGATCCAAACTTGATCCACCCTGGTCAAAAACTGATCATTCCTAGATAGTAAGGCATTCAAAAGCTTCTTTGTAGATTTGTTTGGAAAAAGAGTTTCGGTGAAAGCGCTGAGGCTCTTTTTTTATGCCCTGCCATTTAGAATGATGTTCATAAAAAAAGCCGTTTTTGGCCTGTTTTACAGAAAACAGGCCAAAAACGGCTTTCACTGGTTTCAGGAACAGATTGCCTAAGACTGCGGGTTCTTCTTTAGGTAAGTAGCCACCGCCGTACAGGTAGCCCGTACCTCATAACCGTTTTGTCTGGCATGGTCCAGCCCGTGCTGAATCAGTTTGTCTGCCAGGCCTTTGCCCCGGTGCTGCTCCTCAATAAACGTATGCTGAAAATCTATGATCTTGGTGTCTGGCAGGGCATAGGCCAGTTCGCCAATCTCCTCGTTCTCTAAATACGCCGTGAACTGCTGATTCTGCGTGTCGTGTTTTATGTCTAAGGCCATCTTGGTTTATCTTAAAGGTCAGAAAAATTTGTTCTTGCTTGTACCCCGTTCCCGGTAAAAGGTTAGAAATTGAATGGATTCTGAAAGCCATTCTAAAGCAGAAAGCCAAGAAAAAAGGAGCCTACAAGGCTCCTTTCACAATCTCATCTACAATCGGCGGATCCAGCAAGGTGCTGGTATCGCCTAGGTTTGTCGTGTCTCCCTCGGCTACTTTCCGCAAGATGCGGCGCATGATCTTACCCGACCGTGTTTTGGGCAGGCCGCTTACAATCTGGATCTTGTCTGGCTTGGCAATCTTGCCAATCTGTTCCACCACGGTTTCAATGACTTCGGCGCGAAGGTTCTCTTCATTGGTAGGAGCCTCTTCGCCGCAGACCACAAAGGCGTAAATGCCTTGGCCTTTCACTTCATGCGGGTAGCCCACCACAGCGCTCTCCACTATGTGCTTGTTCTGGTTGATGGCGTTCTCAATCTCGGCGGTGCCAAAACGGTGGCCCGAGACGTTGATCACATCATCCACGCGGCCAATGATGCGCCATAAGCCATCCTTGTCGCGCTTGGCGCCGTCGCCGGTAAAGTACAGGTTTTTGTAGGTGCTAAAGTAGCTCTGGCGGCAGCGCTCATGGTCGCCGTAAGTGGTTCTAATGATGCCTGGCCACGGAAACTTCATGCACAGGTAGCCTTCCTGCTCGTTTTCTAAGATTTCGTTGCCCTCCTGGTCAATCAAGATGGGCTGCACGCCCGGTAGCGCGAAACCCGCATGGCTGGGTTTGGTGGGTGTGATGTTGGCCAGGGAGCTGAGCATGATGCCCGCCGTCTCGGTCTGCCACCACGTGTCTACCACAGGACAGCGCTCCTTGCCCACATGGATGTGGTACCAATGCCAGGCTTCCTCGTTGATGGGTTCGCCCACCGATCCCAGCACCTTCAAAGAATCCAGGCTATACGACAACACATGGTCCAAGCCCGAGGCCATCAACGACCGAATAGCGGTGGGTGCGGTATAGAAGATGTTGACGCCAAACTTGTCAATGACCTGCCAGAAGCGGCCCGGGTCTGGGAACGTGGGCACGCCCTCAAACATGAGCGTGGTGGCACCTGAGAGCAAAGGACCGTACAGCAAATAGGAGTGGCCGGTGATCCAGCCAATGTCGGCGGTGCACCAGTAGATGTCGCTCTCCTCGTACTGGAACACGTTCCGGAAAGTATAATCCGTGTAGACCATGTAGCCGCCGCAGGTGTGCACCACGCCTTTGGGTTTTCCGGTGGATCCCGAGGTGTAGAGAATGAAAAGCAAATCCTCAGCATCCATCTCCTCGGCGGGGCAGTTCTTGTCTACGTGCTCCAGTTCTTCATGGTACCAGACGTCGCGGCCCTCTACCATGTTCACGGCCCAACCAATACGGTCTACCACCACCACCTTCTCCACGCTGGGACAGGTTTCCAAGGCCTCGTCTACTACGCGCTTGACCGGTATCTGCTTGGGACCACGGTTCAACCCATCTGAGGTCAAGACTACCTTGGCTTGGGCGTCATTGATTCTATCGGCCATGGCCGTATGAGAGAATCCCGCAAAAATCACCGAATGCACCGCCCCAATGCGCGCGCAGGCCAGCACACTGAACGCCAACTCCGGGATCATGGGCATGTAAATGCACACGCGGTCGCCTTTCTGCACACCGTTGCGCTTTAAGATGTTGGCCATCTGGCAGACCTTCTCGTGCAACTCACGGTACGTGAACCGGATGAAGCGCTCTTTGGGGTCGTTGGGTTCCCAGATGAGGGCCAGTTTGTTGCCGCGTTTCTCCAGGTGTCGGTCCAAGCAGTTCTCCGTGATGTTGAGCTTGCCGTTCACAAACCATTTCACGTTGGGCTCTTCAAAGTTCCAGTCCAAAACCTTGTCCCATTTCTGGCGCCAGGTGAAGTTCTTGGCTACCCCGGCCCAAAACTCCTCTGGCTGCTCCACGCTTTTCTGGTACGCGGCTTGGTACTCCTCCATAGATCTGATGCGGTCGTCCATAGTGTTGCTGGTAGGTTGAATCCTTAAAGTTAAGGTTTACGCTGAAGCGGCCAAGAAATCAATGGTTTACTCTATGAAAGAGGTGTTTTTGGGGTGTTTTCTGGGAATTAGGCGGAAAACGAGGTTTGATTGCTAATTGCTTACCATTAGCTAACCTCAACTTGGATTACCGTGCCTTAACCTGCCTGCCGTTTTTAGTGTTCTCATTACCGACCGCTTTATGCCTTCAAGCCAACAGCTTATTGGACACTGTTCAAGTGCACGCCGTTGGCTGTTCGTTTGTAGTAGCCGCTTGTTCCGGAGCGCACTCACAGCCTTGTTTCATCTCATCCGCTAAGCGCTCACGGCCGCGGGGCCTCGTCCTGATCCTTCGCACTGCTGTTGTACTCTGGGCCTGTGGGGCCCTGCCTGCGGCAACGAAACAACAGAGGCGCTCAGGGTCAGGACTGGTTTGGGTTCCAGTTCTGAAATGGCCTGATGGTGGGTTTGTTGGTTGCAGGCAATTACGGTTCCTGTCGCTGCAGAGGCATGCGTGCCAAGGCACGGTTTGTTTGATCTGCATTCCCGTGCCCATGGTTCAAGTCTGCGAATTGGACCCATGGTGGAGGCAGTTTGCAACTGCCGCGAAGCGCTTGCTTTTACCTGCGCATTGCGTCCCCCTTTGAAGGGGGTAGGGGGATGACGAGGGCGCTGGGAATATTGACTACTGCTATCAAGGTCTCGCAGCGTCCGGCTAGACCTGCGAGTGTGCGCGCTACTGGCCATTAGTCGCTCGTTGTGGTAATGCCAAGTGTAATGATTAGGAAAGGAACCTCAACTTACTTTAGAAGGGCGTATTGTGCCAAGCGAGAAAATTGAGCTAGCCTACGTACCTTCGCTGAGAATTATTTTGGGGGAAGTGCTGTTTTACCCCAGACAGAAAAACGAAGGAATATGCTGATTGCCAACCATAGCGGTAAACTTTTGGAAGCGGGCTTGGATGAGGCGGGTAGAGGATGTCTGGCCGGGCCGGTGGTTGCTGCGGCGGTGATTTTGCCCTCAGATTACCACCACGCCCTGCTCACGGACTCCAAGCAACTGTCTGCCAAACAACGTGACTTGCTGCGCGAGGAAATTTACAAGGAGGCTCTGCACTGGGCCGTGGCCGAGGTATCGCCGCAGGAGATTGACCAAATCAATATCTTGAACGCCTCTTTTGAGGCCATGCACCGTGCAGTGAATCAACTTACCATAGAGCCAGAGTATTTGTTGGTAGACGGCAATCGGTTTAAGGCTTACAAGCAGGTGCCGCATGAATGTATGGTAAAAGGCGATGGGCGCTTCTTTAGTATTGCCGCGGCGTCCATCCTGGCCAAAACGCACCGCGATGAGCTCATGAAGAAGCTAGGCGAGGCACATCCTTTCTATGGTTGGGAACAGAATGCGGGCTATCCTACCAAATCACATAGAGCAGCTATTTCTCAATACGGCACTACGCCGCACCACAGAATGACGTTTAAATTATTGGCGGAAGAAGAGACGCTGGAGCTTCTATAGTCACCAATATTAGTAAAGAAAAGAGCCGTTTTTGGCCTGTTTTTATGAAAACAGGCCAAAAACGGCTCTTTCGTGTAAGCAAGAATGTCTGTTATTGCGGTTTCAGCTTCAACAGGTCAAGGAACAAACTGAAGGAGTCAATGCCAGAACCACCTTCCCCGAAGGAGTCAAAGGAGAGGGGCTTGACAATGTAGCCGCTCACGCGCAGGTCTTGGGCGGCATGGCGGTCAGAGTCTTCGTTGGAGGTGGTCATGATGAACACGTTCAACCCAGACAAACTGGGGTCTTTGCGTATTTCCTGTAAGAACTCTATGCCGTTCATGCGGGGCATGTTAATGTCTAGCAACACCACGGTTGGCAAGGGGGACAGCTTGGGAGTGCCTGGTTCGCCGCGGAGCATGGCCAGGGCCTCGCGTCCGTTTTTGGCTTTGTGTAGCGGTACCATCACCTTGATTTTACGCAACTCGCGCTCTACGCTCATGGCATCCAGGTAATCGTCTTCCACTAACAAAATACTGGCTTGGGATTCACTCATAATATAGAATTAAGTACTAAATAGATTGCTAAAAATAGGGTTAGGCTGCCTCGGCTAATTTAACCTTGGGCCAGGTAAAGGTAAAGACAGAGCCTTGGCCCGGGCTAGAAGCCACTTGGATCTTGCCGCCCTGCCGTTCAATGATCTTCTTGACAATTGACAGGCCCACGCCTGTACTTTCTACGGCATCGCGCTCTTGTAGTGTCTGGAACAGGACAAAGATTCTGTCATGGTACTCTGCCTCAATGCCGGGGCCGTCATCTGCCACAGAGAATTCATGGTAGTCAGCAAACTCATTATAAGACACGGTCACGTTGCCTTTTTCCTTGTCATGGTATTTGATGGCATTGCTGATCAAGTTACTGAACACCTGCTGCAACTCTACCTTGGCGGCGCGCAAAACGGGGAGCCTGTCGGGCATGTGAATCTGGAAACCAGCCGGTGGGTTGAGCATGTCTATCACGTCAAACAAAAGGTGCTGCACGTTCACATTCTCTTCCTCCAGTTTGGCCCTGCCCACCCGCGCCAGGGCTAGAATCCCGTTGATCAGGTTTTCCATGCGGTGCACACGGGCCCGCATCATGAGCAGGTATTCTTGAATATGGCTGGGGAGCTCCTTGCCCATGTCTTCTTCAACCCACTTAGAGGCGTTCTCAATGCCACGCAAAGGCGCCTTTAAGTCATGCGAGACCACGTAGGCAAACTGGTCCAGTTCCTTGTTCTTGCTGTCTAGCTCAGAGAAGGTTTTATCAATGGTGCCAGACATGCGGTTGAGAGAGTCTGAGAGCAAGGTGAGCTCATCATGGGCATCGTCCTGAATGGCGGTCTTATACTCACCGCTGGCAATGCGGTCTGCCAGGTTCACCATCTTCATGATACGCCTGGAGATAAGACGGGTAATGTAATAGGCCCAGGCAAGTCCCAGCATCACAGAGATAATGGTCAAAGCGGTAGACACCCGGCGCGTCTCATTGATACTCTGGTCTAGCCTGTTGCGACGCTCTTCACGCACCTGGTACTCAATGCTGTTAAACGCCCTGAAGTAAATACGCATCTGGTCTGTGAGGCGCTTTCCTTCCTCATTGAGCACCAAATACCCGTGGTCCAGATTCCTGATGCCCTTGGTATTTATCCCCTGTTCATTCTCTTTGCGTTTCTCTGAGATGAGCAGTTCAGCAAATTCGGTTTTCCATTTTACCTGCAGTTCTTCAATCTCCTGGATTTTCTTTAACTGCTCCGGCGAGTCATCTACCAGTTTCTTGAGGTCCTGGAAGAGGGCGGGCATGAGGCGGTCTGCGGTATGGTAGGGCTGCAGGAATTCTTCGTTGCCCGTGAGTAGGAAACCGCGCATACCGGTCTCCATGTCAATGATGTTCCGTTGCAAAGAAGAAGAGTTACGGATAACGTTCTGCGACTCAGAGACAAACTTGGAGTTCTCAATCACGTCCTCAGACAGGCGGTAGTTGACCACCCCCACGGCCGTGAATAGAAAAGAGATAAGGACGAAACCAGCAAAAAGCTTGGTAGATAATTTCATGAGCATGGGGTATGGATGGCGAAACAGCCACCGCCGGGAATCCAAAATGAAACAGAAAACCCCTCCTTACAACGGGTCTCTGCGCAAAAATAGAAAAATATATGAACCTGCCTTGGCAGAAGGCTGGGTAAGAAAATCCTTTGCCAAAAGCGTATGTTTAAATTTTATGTTGGTGATAGACAGCGGTTTGTTACTTGATGACTGTTTGTGAATGATGCTTTATTACCTCAATGCTTAAAGCTAAACAAGCTTGCCTTCTGCCAGCCAAAGGCAGTACGCCCGTCCACCTACTTTAGTTTTGGACCTTATGCGAAGATTGCTGCACTCAAAAAAGAATCAACTTTTGCAAACCTTTCCTAGGTAATGAACCTGTTGAGTAAAATGCGGGCGTCCACTTTCCAAGGTAAGGAATGGTAGAGAGTGCGGTTCTTAGACTTGGAAATGGCCAGCGTAAAACTTGCAGAGAAGTGGTTTCCAAACCCGCTTCAAATCTGTACTTTTGCCTTACTAGTACAGTTATTCCTTCAAACAAAGACATATATGGAATTAAAGAAAGTTGCCCTGAACGATGTGCACGAGGCCTTAGGTGCCAAGATGGTGCCTTTTGCCGGTTACAACATGCCGGTGCGCTACTCCTCAGACTTGGATGAGCACCACACGGTGCGCAAGGCGATGGGTATTTTTGACGTGTCGCATATGGGCGAGTTCATGGTGACCGGACCTGGTGCTTTGGACTTGATTCAGCGCGTGACCTCCAATGATGCCTCCAAGCTGACGCCGGGCAAGATTCAGTACTCCTGCTTTCCTAACCAGGAAGGCGGTATTGTGGATGACCTGTTGGTGTACTGCCTAGCTCCTGAAGAGTACATGATGGTGGTGAACGCCTCCAACATTGAGAAAGACTGGAACTGGATCAATCAGTTTAACACCGGCAATGCCAAGCTGGAGAACATCTCTGACCAGATGTCCCTGTTTGCCGTGCAAGGCCCTAAGACGGCGCAGGCGCTTCAGTCTTTGACGCCGGTAGATTTGCCTAACATGGTGTACTACACCTTTGATAAGGGCACCTTTGCTGGCGTACCCAACGTGATTATTTCTGCCACGGGCTACACCGGCGCGGGCGGGTTTGAAATCTACGTACCGAATGAGAATGCCAAAGAGGTGTTTGAGAAAATCATGAAAGCCGGCGAGCCCTACGGCATCAAACCAATTGGTTTGGGCGCCCGTGACACCCTGCGTCTGGAGATGGGCTACTGCCTTTACGGCAATGACATCACCGACTCTACCTCGCCGCTGGAGGCGGGCTTGGGCTGGATTACCAAGTTCAGCAAAGACTTTACCAACGCAGACAACTTAAAGGCCCAGAAAGAGCAGGGCGTGAGCCGCAAACTGATTGGCTTTGAGATGATGGAGCAGGGCATTCCGCGCAGCCACTATGAGATTGTGAACGCCGAAGGCGCTACCATTGGCGAAGTAACCTCTGGCACTATGTCTCCTTCTTTGGGCAAAGGCGTGGGCTTGGGCTACCTACAAACCGAGTACACTACTCCGGGCACTGACATCTTCATCAAGGTCCGTAACAAGAACCTCAAGGCCCAGGTGGTAAAATTGCCTTTCTATAAACCTACAGTATAGTTCTGAGTCTTGAGTCAAGAGTCCTGAGTCTGAGGGATTTGTTTTCAGCTCAAGAATCAGAATTTGTAATTGGCGTTTTTGGCCTGTTTTCATGAAAACAGGCCAAAAACGCCAAACTTTTTTAACAAGACTCGCGACTCATAACTCGCGCTCAAGACTATTTAAAAATGCCTTCTATAGATGTTTGCTTCAGCCCAGAGCTGTTGCCTTTGTATGATTTAAAGGGAAAGATTGCCGTAGCCGTAGACGTGTTGCGCGCTACTTCCAGCATGGTCACCGCCCTGGCGCACGGCGTCACGCACATTGCCCCGGTCAGCGAACTCCACGAATGCCTGGCCTACAAAGAACAGAACTACCTGGTGGCCGCTGAGCGCGACGGCGTAAAAGCTGAAGGGTTTGATTTGGGCAACTCGCCGTTCCATTACCGCGAGGATGGCGTGAAAGGCCGTTTCTTGGCCATCACCACTACCAATGGTACGCAGGCCATCAACCGGTCCCGCACGGCAGACGCGGTCATAGTAGGCGCTTTCTTAAACGTGGGCGCCGTGGCAGATTATTTGCGAAAAGCTAACAAAGACGTGGTGGTAGTCTGCGCTGGCTGGAAAGGCTTGTTCAACCTAGAAGACACGCTGTTTGCCGGCGCCTTGGCTGAGCGCTTAGAAGGGAATTTCTCCCTGAACCATGACGCCACGCTGGCCGCGCATTCCATGTACCAAAGTGCCAAGCATGATTTGCTAGGCTACTTGTCCAAGTCCAGCCACGTACAGCGCCTGGAGCGCCTGCACATTTTACCAGACATTGAGTTCTGTTTGCAGCATGATGTCTATGACGTAGTGCCGGTGCTGGAAGGCGATTTTCTAGTGCCTGCCAAATAAATAAAGACAATTACACAACGAATGAGGTAGCTAGTTACAATTAGCTACCTCATTCGTTTTTGGGCTGTTTTATGAGAACCAGCCTAAAAATCAAGCTGCGGTTAATCCTTTAGTTTCGGGTTGTTCTGATGGCGGTCCTTGTCACGGTGGGTGCGTTTGGCCACGCCTTTTTCAAACTCCTCGGTGAGGTTCACGCCGGTCTGGTTGGCCAAGGCAATCAATACGAACAGCACATCGGCCATCTCGGCGCCCAGTTCCACGTCCTCGTCGCTTTTCTTGAAGCTCTGATCGCCGTAGCGGCGGGCAATGATGCGCGCCACTTCACCTACTTCCTCGGTGAGAATGGCCAGGTTGGTGAGCTCAGAGAAATAGCGCACGCCCACTTCTTTAATCCAGGTATCTACGGTTTTCTGCGCTTCGTCTAGGGTCATGTTTCTTATTGTTAATTGTCTATTGCTGGTTGTTAAGGCTAGGAGTGACGTTAATCGTTTTTGGCTTGTTTTCCAGAAATCAGGCTGAAAACCGTTTTGAATCTACGTTCAAACAACCAGCCATTAGCAAGCAACAATCACTTTATTCTTTGTTCTTAGAGTCAATGGTGATGGTGACCGGACCGTCGTTGACCAGGCTTACTTTCATGTCTGCGCCAAAGACGCCGGTAGGAATGGGTTTGCCCAACTCTGCCTCCAGTATTTGGTGGAACTGCTCATACAAGGGAATGGCCACCGCCGGCTGCGCGGCGTCAATGTAGGAGGGACGGTTGCCTTTCTTGGTGCTGGCGTATAGCGTGAACTGGCTGATCAGGAGAATGCCGCCATTTACGTCCTGTACGCTCAAGTTCATCTTATCCTGGTCATCAGAGAAAATGCGCAGCTGGGCTATTTTCTTGGCGGTCCTCTGCAAATCTTCTTTGGTATCTGTGGGCGTGAAACCGGCCAGCACTAGCAGTCCCTGCTCAATTTGTCCGTTTACCTTTTCGTCAATCACCACGGCGGCCTGGCTCACCCGTTGTATCACTACGCGCATAAAAAATCTAATTTGGAAGCGCCAAGATAAAAAGAAAAGCGCGGCCACGGCGCCAGAATACCAGTATATGCAAATTGACGGGGCCTAAACGCTGAAGCGGAGCTTTTTCCGTTATTTTTGTGGTTCCTAACTCTGTAAGGATGCCGAAAAAGACGATTTACTGGCTGTGTGGCTTGTTGGTGCTGGGTGCGCTGGGATTTTACGGATTTACAAAATGGCAGGAGACCCGCGAAAAAGTGGATCTCTGGACGATAGTACCCGATGATGCCGTCTTTGTAGTAGAAACCAACAACGCCCCCCGCTTTGTAGAGCACCTGCAACAGACAGACCTTTGGGCCACCGTCTCGCGCATGCCGTACGTCTTGCGATTAGAAGACCAGCTCTCTTTACTAGACACCCTTTCCACGGGCCGGATTCAGCTCAAGAAATTCCTGACCAAGAAAAACGTGCTGGTATCCATGCACGTGCTGGGCCGCTCAGACTATGACTTCATCTATTACGTGCCCGTCAAAACGGTAGGGGAGCACAGGTACATCAGAACGCTGGTAGAGAACCTGGGGCGCAACCCAGAGTACCGCCAAGAGATGCGCGAGTACCAGGGCTTCCAGATCACGGATATCTCACACAACGGCAACAAGGAAAACCTTTCCTATTTCTCATACCACAACAACTTGATCATCAGCCCCAGCCCGGTCTTGATTGAGGAGATTGTGCGCAAGATCAACCGCGGGCAGCTGGAGTCGCCGGCAAAGGACTACAAGAACACCAACTACCTGAGCCAACCTGACGTGTACGCCAACGTCTTCGTGAACTACCAGCACGTACCCGACCTACTGGGCGTGTTTCTGCGCAAAGACTTGCAGGGCGATGTCAACCTTATCAGCAGCCTTTGCCGGAGCAGTCTGCTAGAATTAAAGCTGGACAACAACCGCTTGTTCATGAACGGGTTTTCTATTCCAGAGACCATTGAAGGCTCCTTGTACAGCCGCTTAAAGGGCCACAAAGCCAAGACCTTTAAGATGAAGGATTTTCTGCCCAGCAGTGCGGCGGTGGTCTTGCATTTGGGCATGGACAAAATGGGCGTCTTGAAAGGCGGTCCCGGCAAAGAAGGACCAAGTTTTGTAGATACGCTGGCCAACTCTTTTTCGGGGGAGCTGGGGCTCTGCTACCTGGAATCCTATGACACCAAAACCGCCACGGAGAAAGTCTTGTTCGCGCAGGCCAGCAATCCTTCTTACACCAGCGCCTTGCTCAACCGCCTGCAACCGGGACGTACCAACGGCACCGAGGAGCGGCACGGCAAAAACGTGATCAGGCTGCTGACTACCCGTGAACTGCCTGAGCAGTTGTTCGGCGAATTGTTCAGGGGCTTTGAGCAGGTGTACTATACCACCTTGCAGGACTACATTCTGTTTACAGATGACGTGCAGACCATGCGCACGCTGCTAAAAGAAGTAGAGGCGGGCAGGGTTTGGAGCAAGTCGGCGGCCCTGCAACCCATGCTGGAGCAAACCCAGCAACAAGACAACGTGGGTTTGTACATCAACACCGCCAATGCCTGGAACCTGCTTATGCGCGGCATGAGTGCAGAAAAGCAAACGGCGTTGGTGCGTAACAGCTCCATCATCAAGAAATTCAACCATTTCAGTTTTCAGTTCACGGCCAAGGAAGACAGGTTCTACACCAGCCTGCTGCTGCGCCACCAGGAGGAGTCATCTGTGAAGGCGGTGCTGGCCAACGAGGGCTTCCGGCAGGAGGATGTGTTCACCTTAAAGAGCCAGCTCCTCACTTCGGCGTTCTTGACGCAGTACCCGGTAGACAAGTCAGATGAGATTGTGGTGCAGGATTCGGCGCACGTCTTGTATGGCTTGGGCACGCAAACCGGCAAGCAGAACTGGACCGATTCTTTGGAGAACGCCATCATTGGTCCGGTGCAGCAGCTCACCTTCGGGGAGGACAAACGCCTTAAGTACCTATTTGCCACGGCCAACCGTATCTACTGCGTAGACAAGAGCGGCAAGGACGTGAGTGGTTTTCCGTTCACGCTGGGGGACACGCTGGCCCTACAGCACCTCACCGTCTTTGACTACAGCAAAAACCATGATTACCGGCTGGCCGCCGATGATAACCTAGGCAACCTCTACCTACTGGACATGCAAGGCAACCTACAGTCTGGCTGGGGGCCAATGCGCCTGGATGCCCGCCTGGCGGCCCCACCTCAACACCACCGGGTCAACGGCCGCGACGTGATTTTAGTCGTGTTGGAAAACGGATTTGTGTATGCCTTTACCACGCAAGGCGAAACCTACCCCGGCTTCCCGCTGAACCTGGAGAAAAACCTGCGCTCTACCGTGTACGCCAAACCGGGCATTTCCTTTAGGCGTTCCTTGTTCACCACCGTCACCCAAGACGGGCAGGTGATTACCTTTGACCTGACCGGCGAGATTACCAAGCGGGAACAACTGTTGCGCACCGACAGAAGAAGCACCTTTGAGCTGGTGCCTGAGGTAGGCGGCAAGTCCTTTATCATTGCCAGAAGTGACCCAGGGCGCGTAGCATTGTACAGCCAGGAGTTGAAGCTGCTGTTGGACAGGAAGTTTGTGACCTCATCCAGGAAAGTGATACAGTATTTCCATTTTGGGGGAGACCGCAAGCTGTATGTGATTACAGAGACTGGTCCGCGCAAGGCGTATCTATATGATGTGCAGGCCCAGCCACTGGGACAAGAACCCATCAATGCTAGTGCGCCGGTGACCGTGCGCTACAACGAGGTGCAGAACCAATATACCGTCTTCGCTACCTTTAAGAACGCCGTGCAGAAGATCATTGTGCAGGGCCGGGATTAGTTTTTAAGTCCAGACTCTTAAAAATTTTCTCAGAATTTCAGGATACCTTCTAAATCAACATAGACTTTCGTTTTTGGCTTATTTTACCGGAAATAGGTCAAAAACGAGGTATATACTGATGTTTTGGCTGAATACTATCAGCTCTTTCAACCTGTGACCTTAAGAGGAATTTGCAATCACTCATGAACTAAAAAAATATTTTTCATGTAGACATATGTATATACATCAATTGTTTATACATTTGTAACATCAAACAAAAAATAACCACAGCCATGAAATTGAAAAACACCTTATTAGTAGCCCTAGTGGCATTTGTAACCTTCGCGTTTGCCGGTAAAGGCATAGACTACAAAGTAGTGAATGGTCAGTCTAAAGTAACTTGGGTAGGTAAGAAGGTAGCTGGTGAGCACTCAGGCGCCATCAAAATCTCCCAGGGTAAATTGACTAGCAACGGTAAGAACATCACCGGCGGTACGTTCACCATGGACATGACCTCTATCACCAACACAGACATCACAGACGCCAAATACAACCAGCAGTTGGTAGGTCACTTGAAGAACGATGACTTCTTTGCCGCTGACAAATACCCAACTTCTACCTTGGCCATCACCAAAGTAACCAAAGCCAAAAACGGTCAGTACCTGATCAACGGTGACTTGACCATCAAAGGCATCAAAAAACCTATCCAGTTCCCAGCTACCATCACGCACGCTGGCAACCAGATCAAAGCCAAAGCAGCCATCAAAGTTGACAGAACAGCTTATGACATCAAGTATGGTTCTGGTAGCTTCTTTGACAACCTAGGCGACAAAGCCATTGACAATGAGTTTACCTTGAACGTGGATCTGGTAGCCCAGAAATAATCTCCCCTGCATGTTTAGAAAGGCCCCCGGGCAGAGCTTTTGCTCTGCCCGGAGGCCTTTCTCTTTTTGTACCCTAGTAGTGCTTTATAGGAAGCAGAAGCCTTTCCAGCAGCAATCACGTGCAGCATACCAAACTAAAATTCTTTGACTTTGCTTAAACAATTGATAGTGGTGGTGGTTTGGGTAATAGTAATGCTATCATTTTTGAGAGTAGCACCTAACTAGATCCTTGCACAGTGAGCACCGTAATTAATGTAAAGCTAAACGACAAGCTTTTCCTCAGGGACCCAGAACAGACAGAGTTGGGAAAGGTCCTGGTGAGGGAGAGCATCAAGCTGATAGACGAAGTAGGCTTTGAGCACTTCACGTTCAAGAAGCTGGCGCAGAGCATCTCTTCTACTGAGGCTTCTGTGTACCGGTATTTTGAAAACAAGCACAAGCTGCTGCTGTACCTGGTATCCTGGTATTGGAACTGGCTGGATTACCGCCTTAGTTACCACACGCACAACGTAACCAGCGCTAAAGAGAAACTTGAGATCTTTATTAAGATTCTGGCCCAAAGCCAGGTAAGTGATGAACTGACCCCGCAGGTAGATGTAGATGCCCTGTCCCGGATGGTTATCCTGGAAGCGTCCAAGGCCTACCTAACCAAAGAGGTGGACTCCAACAACAAAGACGGCCTGTTTCAGGACTACAAAGGCATCTGCCATAAGATGGCCTTGGTGGTGCTGGAGATAAACCCACAGTACCCTTTTCCGCATGCCTTGGTCAGTACACTGTTTGAGGCCTCCCGCAAGCATACCTTCTTTGCCGAGCACCTGCCTTCTTTGACAGAAGTTCGGTCCATGAATTCAGGTGAAACCAGTTTAGTCAGCTTTCTGCATCACCTTGCCTTCTCTGCTCTGGTCTCTTTGCCTGTTCCACCTGCGGTCAACCCCTGAATCTTATGCCCTCACAGCACACTACCCGGCCAACGCCGTTCCAGCGGTTTTTAGAGCTGCTCTCCTCTGAGCACAAGGTCATAGGGTACATTTACCTGTATGCCGTTTTCTCTGGATTGGTCAGCCTGTCCTTGCCTTTGGGTATCCAGAGTCTGATTGGGTTTGTCTCTAGTGGGCAGATGGTCACCTCGGTCACCGTCCTCATCCTCCTAATCATTGTGGGGGTGCTGGTGGTGGGTGGCTTGCAGGTGATGCAGTTGTATCTGGTGGAGCATATCCAGCAGCGCCTCTTCGCAACCAAGGCTTTTCAGTTCACTACGCAGCTCACTCACCTAAAGAGCAACCAGATGGCTGAGCACAACCTGCCAGAGTTGATGAACCGGTTCTTTGATGTGATCTCCCTGCAGAAAGGCCTGGCCAAAATGCTGACGGATTTCTCTGCGGCGGCCATCCAGATTTTGTTCGGGGTAATTCTGCTGTCCTTCTACCATCCGTACTTTATCCTCTTTGGGTTGGTGCTGGTGGTGTTGCTTATCCTCATCATTCGGATTACCAGTCCAAAGGGCATGCGCACCAGTCTGGAGGAGTCAAAGTACAAGTACCGCTTGGTGCACTGGTTGGAAGAACTGGCCCAGAACCTTGTCATTTTTAAATCTGCGTCCCATGAACGGCTGTCCCTGGAGAAGACCGACTATTACACCAGCGGCTACCTGAAGGCCAGAGGCGCCCACTTTAAAGTGCTCATCACCCAATACATTGGCTTCATTGGCTTTAAAACGGTGATCACGGCTGGCTTGCTCCTCATGGGTAGCTTTCTATTGTTAAACCAGGAAATCAACCTGGGGCAGTTTGTGGCCTCAGAGATCATCATCATCCTCATCATCACTGCCGTGGAGAAGCTGCTGGTGAAGCTGGATGTGGTGTATGACGTTTTGACCAGCCTAGAGAAACTGGGTGGCGTGACGGACCTGCCCTTAGAAGAAACCAAAGGGCTCACCAGAGAAATGCCCTCTACCTACCAGGGCGTGTCTGTGCAGGTGAAAAGTTTATCATTCAAGTATGCAGGCGCGCAGACGCCAGTCTTGCAAGGAATGGACCTGACTATAACCACTGGCGAAAAGCTGTGCCTCACCGGCCCAGAAGAAGGAGGCAAGTCCACGCTGTTGCAAATTCTGGCAGGCCTTCATACAGAATATGGAGGAACAGTGGTCTTTAATGACTTGTCCTTGAAGGATTACCTGCCAGAGGCACTGCATGAGCAGATAGGATTCTACCTGCTGCCAGCCCTTTTGTTTGAGGGAACCATCCTGGAGAACATTACCCTGGGCCAGCCGGATGTTACCTTAGAAGAAGTCTTGTGGGCCCTGCAGACAGTAGAACTAAGTGATTATGTGCAAAGTAAGCCAGAAGGTCTTTATACCCTGATCCATAGTAACTCACCGGGCATGCCCAATGGGGTGTCCCAGCGGCTGGCCTTAGCCCGCAGCATTGCCAGAAAGCCAAAACTTCTGTTGCTGGACAATTTCCTGCCCTTGGTGAACAAAGCCTTGCGGGCCCGGATTGCAGAAAGACTCCTCCATCCAGACATGCCTTGGACTGTGGTGGTGATCTCAAACGAGAAAAACGTCATGCGCCTCTGCACCAGAGTGGTGCTGGTGCAGCAGGGGCGGGTAAGCCAGGTAGTCACTGGAGAAGAAGCAGTCACCGCAGAATTTAACAAGCTTGTGTAATGGCAAAGCAGATAACACCTCATCCCGTGCAAGAGGAATGGGAACAGTTCAATTCCTTTAAGCTAGTGACCAAGCCCAGGCTGGCAAAAGTATTGGCCTACTGGGCCGTCGGCTTTTTTGTCCTGTTATTCATCGGCTTGTGGTTGCCCTGGACCCAGAACATCCGCTCCACCGGGGCAGTGACTACGTTACAGCCGCAAGATAGACCCCAGACCGTGCACAGCACCATTGCCGGGCGCATTGAGAGCTGGCAGGTGCAGGAGGGACAGAAGGTAAAAAAAGGGGACACCTTGGTAGTCCTCTCTGAGGTGAAGGAGAAATACTTTGACCCTCAACTACTGGGCCGAATCAAAGAGCAGCTGCAGGCCAAAGAAGGCAGCCTGGAGTCCACCCAAGCCAAAGCCGAAGCCCTCGCCAAGCAAATTGCCGCCATGCAGCAGGGACTGCGGTTTAGTTTGCAGAAAGCCCGCAACAAGGTGCTGCAGGCCAACTTGAAGGTACAGAGTGACAGCGCAGATGTAGTGGCCATGCGGGCTGAGTTTGAAGTGGCCCAAGCCCAGTACGCCCGGCAGGAGAAACTGTACCAGCAGGGCTTAAAGTCGCTCACAGAGTTGGAGAGCCGGCGCCTTAAATTCCAGGAGGTGCAAGCCAAGTGGCAGAGCGTGCAAAATAAGGTGAGCATCAGTCGCAATGAAAAGCAGAATGCCCGCCTAGAGCTCTCCTCCCTGCAGGCCGAGTATCAGGATAAAATTGCCAAGGCCCGTTCTGAGCTGAATGCCACCCTGGCCTATGTGAATGATAGCCGCGGAGAAATCTCCAAGATGGAAAACGAGTATGCCAACACCCAGATCAGGAGTTCCTTTTACCAGATAACGGCCCCGCAAGACGGGTACGTGGTGCGCGCCTTGAAGGCCGGCATTGGCGAAACCCTGAAAGAGGGCGAACCAGTCTGCAGCATCATGCCCGCCAATCCGCAGTTGGCAGTACAGTTGTATGTGCGGCCCATGGATGTTCCCTTGTTGGAGGTGGGCCGCCAGGTGCGGTTACAGTTTGAGGGATGGCCGGCCCTGGTCTTCTCCGGTTGGCCCAACATGGGCTTTGGGACGTTTGGCGGCGTGGTGGCCGTCATTGACAACATTGACAGCCAGGGCAAGTACCGCATTCTGGTGGTTCCAGATCCAAAGGAAGGGCCATGGCCAGCTCCGGTGCGGGTAGGGTCTGGGGCCTATGGCTGGGTCATGCTCCAGGATGTGCCTATCTGGTATGAGTTGTGGCGGCAGTTGAACGCGTTTCCGCCGGACTATGTGGGCAAGGTGAACGGACAGCAAGAAGAAGCGGGCAAAACCCCAGAGAAAGAGCAGAAATGAGAAGGCGCTCCTACATCCTTGGCTTGGGTCTTAGCTGGGCGCTGCTCCTGGTCAGCAGATTTAGCCTGGCCAGTGACAGCACCTCGGTCTTCACTATCCAGGATCTGCTGACCCAGATGGCAGTACATCATCCGGTAGTGAGGCAGGCCAACCAATTCTCCGAGCAGGCCCGGCAGGAGCTGCGCATTGCCAGAAGTGCCTTTGACCCGGTGGTGGCTTCTAAGTTCTATCAGAAGGAACTGGACGGTAAAAACTACTTCACCCTGTGGGACAATGTTTTAAGAGTGCCGGTCTGGATTGGCGAGGTAAAAGCGGGCTACGAGCGCAATAGCGGCATCAATGTGAACGGCGAGAACATCACTCCCCGCCAGGGACTCCAATATGTAGGCATCTCGGTGCCCATCGGGCAGGGCCTGTTGATTGATGAGCGCAGAGCCACCCTGCAACAGGCAAAGCAAGCCCAAGAACTGGCAGAGGCAGACCGCGTCAAACACATCAACAAGCTGCTGCTGGAGGCCGCCAAAACCTACTGGGACTGGGCCTATGCCTACCACCGCAGCCAATTACTGGCCCAAAGTCTGCAGTTGGCCACCGTGCGTTTACAGGCCGTGCAAGAAAGGGTGCGCCAAGGCGACCT
Organism: Rufibacter sp. DG15C; assembly: GCF_001577755.1. Taxonomy (NCBI): domain Bacteria; kingdom Pseudomonadati; phylum Bacteroidota; class Cytophagia; order Cytophagales; family Hymenobacteraceae; genus Rufibacter; species Rufibacter sp. DG15C. The sequence goes on along the minus strand of NZ_CP010776.1, from coordinate 529,593 downwards.
GGCAGCCATTGACTCTGTAGAAGCGCAGATTGAAGCTCAGAACCGCCTGGCGCTGCTAAGGCAAGCCCAGATGGAGAGCCAGAACGCGGCCCTGCTGGTGTCTAATTTTCTGTGGGGACAGGACAATACACCCCTGGAACTGCCAAAAGGAGTGGTGCCTTCCTTGCTGGGCACTGACCTGGAGCCGCTCTCAGAAACAGACCTTGCCGCACTGCTGACCCTTGCCAAAGAACGGCACCCAGACGTGGCCAAGCTACAAATAAAGCTCCGGCAACTGGAGGTAGACCGGCGGTTTACCCAAAGCAAACTACTGCCCAAGCTGAACCTGGAATACAACCTGATTGGCCCCGGCGGTACGGCAAGTGAACAATGGCTGGAGGAGCGCTACCTGTCCAACAACTACAAGCTGGGCGCCAGCTTCAGCGTACCCCTGTTTCTGCGGCAGGAGCGGGGCAAGCTGCAGCTAACGCGGCTCAAAATTAACGCCGCGCAAATGGAATTGGAGCAGACCAGGCGGGAGAGCCTTAACCTGGTGCAGGCCGCCTACAATGAACGCCAGCAGCTAGAAGACCAAATCAACCTGCAAGAGCAGATTATTGCCAACAGCCGCCTGCTACAACGCGGGGAGCAGCAACGGTTTGAGAACGGCGAAAGCTCCCTGTTCCTGGTCAATACGCGCGAGATGAACCTGCTGAACCAGCAGCTGAAGCTCTATGAACTCAAAACCAAATACGGCAAAGCAAAATACTACCTGCAATGGGCCGCCGGCCGGTTAGGGGCTGCTGACTAAACCGGGCACGCGCAAAGCAGAAAAAATCCTATATTAACCCACAAGTTGCCTCTACATTATGAATCGCTGTTTTTTCCATTTTGGGAGATGACTGATCCTTCTTGCGATTCTAGCTGAGCCAGCCTTTTCTGTAGAAGTAGTACACCATGCCTATCACCACCAAACCCATAAAGCCCAGCAAAGTGACGTAGCCGTAGGGATGGTACAGCTCAGGCATGTTCAAGGGATTAACGTCTCCGTCTGGCTGTTCCCTGGAGAAGTTCATGCCATACAGGCCCACAATAAAACTAAGAGGGATGAAGATGGTGGAGATGATGGTCAATACCTTCATGACCTCATTCATGCGGTTGCTCACATTGGAGAGGTACAGGTCGGTTAAACTACTGGTGGTCTCTCTATAGTTGTCTACTAAGTCTATGAGTTGAACTGCGTGGTCATAAATGTCTTTAAAGTAGATTCTGAGGTCATGCGGTATCTGCGCCTCGTCCATGCGCAGAATCTCATTGATCTTGTCCCGCTCTGGCCAGATGATGCGCCTTATTTTGACCACTTGGCGCTTTAGGTCTAAAATGTCACTTAAGAGCTTTTTGCTGGGGTTTTCAAAGAGACAATCCTCCAGCTCTTCGGCGTATTCGCCTAGTTGGGCCATGGCCGGAAAGTAGTGATCTAGCACTACGTCCAGCATGGCATAGGCCAGGTACATGGATGATTTCTTTCTAATGCTGCCTTTGCCGGCCCTAATGCGTTCTCTTAAAGGGTTTAAACAATCCTCGTAATCACTCTGGAGGGTGAGTACATAGTTGGAGCCTGTGAACATGGAGAATTGGTCATCGTCAATCTCATGTTCCTCGGTGAAGGTGACCATGCGCGAAATAATGAACAGGCGGTTGCCGTCTTCCTCTACTTTGGGCCGTTGGTAGTCATTGATCACATCCTCCATCTGCAGCGGGTGTATCTGGAAGTCTAGCATGATGCGCTCCATCATTTCCAGGTTCTGGTAGCCGCGCACGTCTATCCAATGGCGGGCGTTGGGTTGGCTCACAAACGCAGCCATGAGGCTGTCATAATCCTCAAATTCACGGCTCTCATACAAGTCGCCGTCAAAGGTCACCAGAAACAGCCTTGGCGGAAGCGAGTGTTCAGCGACATTCAAGAAGCCCGGCTTTTGGCCAACTTTTCGCTCTAAAATGTTTTTGGTGAATTGCTTGGTAGGGCTAGGCGTCATGCAGTTTGGACTTTAAGCAGTGAGGCACGCCATTACATGAGCATGCGGACAAAAGGTACGGAAATCTAAGAATAATGATTGCTTGATCCTTCTTCATTGGCTATTGAGTAACTCCCAATGACGAAGGGTTAATACTGAGAAGAAACTATTAGGTGGATTTTATGCCCGTAGCATAAGTAAAGGCACAGTTCCTTTTCAATGAAAGAGAAGAAGTCATTTTTGACCTGTTTTCTAGGAAACACGCCAAAAATGGTCTGCCAATTACTTTATTGTTCACTGGTCATGACCAGAAGGTCCAGCTTTTCAAATTGTTCTATTAGTTGGGGGATGAGGCCTTTTCGGGCCTCCACGGTAAGGCGGCAGTCCAGGTTGAAGTCCTGCTGGCGCACCGGTAAGTCATGGTCTTTGACTAGCTTCATAACCTCGTTCATCTGCTCATATCCAAACTGGACGGTCAGTAAACCAGTCTCGTGGCGCTCCATCACTTCGGCTTGGGACAAGGCTTCTGCGGTGGCGGTTTTGTAGGCATGGATGAGGCCGCTCACGCCCAACTTGGTGCCCCCAAAATACCGAATCACCACCACCAGCACATTGCTCAGCCCCGCAGATCTAATCTGCCCCAGAATAGGATCCCCGGCCGAATGGTTGGGTTCACCGTCATCGTTGGCGCGGTAGGTGGCTCTGTCGGCGCCCAACAGGTAGGCGTAGCAATGGTGGCGGGCATCAAAATACTCTTTGCGCAAGGCCTGTAGCACGTCTTTGACCTCTTCCTCTGAGTACACAGCATAAGCCTTGGCAATGAACTTACTGCCTTTCTCTTTGTACAACCCCTCGGCGGGCGCGGCTATGGTGCGGTACCTATCCTCCATGCAGGCAAAGGTACGCAGGAAAACAGAATTGCAGGTAGGGCCCGTTTTTGGCTTGTTTTACAGGAAACAGGCTAAAAATGGAAGTACTAGATAAGAGAAGCTTTCCTAAGCCTGTCACCAATTGCCGGGCATTCCGTAACTTGGGCACATGAACCACCCGGAGCCGCATTTACTTTCTTTTAAGCAAATCAACAACGTAGAAGGTGTTCTTATCTCTACCCAAGATGAGAAGGGCTTGCCGTTTACCGCCAAGCGGGTTTTCTGGGTCATGAACACCACGCCCAACTCTGAGCGCGGCGGACACGCGCATCATACCACGCAGGAGCTTATGACCGTTTTGAGGGGCACCGTGCGCATTGACACCGAAACCGCCCAAGGCACCGAATCCTTTCTCTTGGATGCACCCACCATGGGACTGTACATTCCGCCGTATTGCTGGATCAAAGTGTTCCCTACGCCAGATGCCATTCTCTGCTGCATGGCCTCTACGGTGTATGACGAGGCAGATTACCTGCGTGATTACCCCGCCTTTAAGCACGTCATCCACCAGCAGGCCACGTCCAAATAACCGTTTTTTCTGATTTCATTCAACCACGTATGCACGTTCCGTTTTTTGAGTTGAGGGACTTCCCCGAGGGACTAGAAGCTTCCATTCAGGAGAAGGTAGCTTTTACTCTGGCTGAGAAGCGGTTTGTACTGGGTCCGGCGGTGACAGCTTTTGAAGAAGAATTTGCCCAGTACCAAAACGTGCCGCATGTGGTGGGCGTGGGCAATGGATATGATGCATTGGTCCTGTCCTTAAAAGCCTTGGGCATTGGCGAAGGGGATAAAGTTCTGTTGCCCGGCAATACCTACATTGCCACCATCAACGCCGTACAACAAGTAGGGGCCACGCCCGTGCTTGTGGAGCCCGACCCAGAAACCTACAACCTCACCGCTGCTGGGATAGCCAAAGCTATAACACCTGATGTGAAAGCCATCTTGCCCGTGCATTTGTATGGCCAAGCCTGTGACATGGAAGCCATCATGGAAGTAGCCAACCAAGCCGGTCTATTGGTGGTAGAAGATTGTGCTCAGGCTCACGGCGCCTATGTGGGTGGTCAAAAAGTAGGAACCTTCGGGCATGCCAATGCTTTCAGCTTTTATCCAACCAAAAACCTGGGTGCCTACGGCGATGCCGGCGGAGTAACCACTCAATCTGAGGAGGTGGCGGATTCCCTTCGCAAATACCGCAATTACGGCCAATCAGAGCGCTACTATTATGACGTGGTAGGTGTGAACTCACGACTAGACTCTTTGCAGGCAGCAATCCTCTCTGTGAAGCTAAAACATCTGCACGCCTTGAATTTGGAGCGCCAACGCTTGGCCAAAATCTACCTTCAAGAGTTACAGGGAGTAGGGGATTTGGTGCTTCCTGCAACACAGGCGGGTTGCGGGCACGTATACCATTTGTTTGTAGTAAGGACTTCGCGCCGCGATGCCCTGCAACAACACCTTCAGGCGAAAGAAATCACCACCTTGATTCATTACCCGGTGCCGGCTCATCTGCAGCCGTCTTACGCGCATCTAAACTTGAAAGCAGGTGATTTGCCCATCACTAAGGAACTAGCCAATACCAGCTTGAGCCTGCCGCTATTTCCGGGCATGACCGAACAAGAACAGAGTTTAGTCATTAAAGCCGTCAAGCAGTTCTTCGCCTAAATCTGACGCACCATTAAAATCATTCATCGTTTTTGGCCTGATTTCCTGAAAAGAGGCTAAAATCGGGAATCCTGCACCAATCTTCGTAGTTTGCACCATGGCTCGCAAACAGCTCATTCATCAGTTTCTGGGAGGTTCTTTGTGGTCTGGGCTGTCTACGGTAGCCCGGGCGGTGAGCGCCTTGGTAGTGAATAAACTGTTTGCCATGGCCTATGGTCCCAGCGGCATCACGTTGCTGGCCCATTTTCAGAGCCTCATCGCCATTCTTACTACCCTGCCTAACAGCGGCGTGAACGTAGGCCTGATCCGGTACCTGGCCAAAGGCCAACCCGAAGAACCTGCCTATCAATCTTATTTTTGGACGGGCCTAGGATTAAATCTGCTTACGTTTTTGGCGGTGCTGGGCGGCTTGTTCTTATTCCCATCATTCTTCTTTGAGCGGTTCGGCCTACCCGAGTTCCTTTCCTTGCACCCGTGGTATTGGGTAGCAGGGCTGGGGCTTTTTCTGTTGTTGCTGTTGCAGTTGTTCTGGCTGTCGGTGCTGCTGGCTAGGCAAAAGTTGCAGTTGTACGTGGGCTTGAGCCTGTTCACCAGCGCGCTTTCCATTGCCATTACCTGGCTAACGGTAGGTAAGATGAGTCTGCCCTTGGTACTCTTATTCTTCCTGGGGGCGCAAGCGGTGACCGGGTTGGTGGCTACTGCCGTTGTCCTTAGTAAAAAGTTGGTGCCAGCTTGGCGTGGGCATTTCTCAAAAGTGTCGCTCCAGGATTTGGGGAAGTTTCTGATGATGGCCATTGCGATGTTAGTAGGCGGCAAGCTGGCTGAGTTTCTGGTCCGTGAGATGGCCATCCGGCATTTTTCTCTGCATGAGACCGGCATGTGGCAGGCCGTGGCTAAAGTTTCTGATTCGTACACGCTGGTGTATACCTCGGTGCTGGGCATGGTGTATTATCCCAGAATTGCGGCCCTGCTCCACCAGGAGGAAAAGGACCTCCGGAAGTACGTGCGCACCATCTTCTTCACCTTGACTCCCTTGATTGCCGCCGGGCTGACCTTGGTCTGGCTATTGCGACGCTTTTTGCTTCTGCTGTTTTTCAACGAAGAGTTCTTGCCTGCCCAGTCGCTGTTTGAATATCAACTCTTAGGCGATTTCCTGAAGATGGTGGCCTGGATTCTGTCCTATGTGGTGACCGTGCGGGCGCAGGTGAAATTGTATGTGAGCGTGCATTTGGTGTCGCCGGCTATTTACGTGTTGCTGGTACTGTGGTTGTTGCCCTTGTATGGCTTGCATGGACTTTTGTGGGCCTATGCCTTGGACTGGGGGTTGTTTCTGCTGTTTCACGTATGGCTGTTCAGGTCGTATTTTTATTCCCAGAAATGACACAGCCGCTGGTCTCTATTATTTGCCTTTGCTACAATCATGAGCGCTTTTTGCGCGAGGCCCTGGACTCTGTCCTGGCGCAGACCTACCCGCGCGTGGAGGTGATTGTAGTGGATGATCTGAGCCTGGATAATAGCGTGGCCATCATCCAGGAATATGTGGCTGCGCACCCGCATATTCAGTTCATACAACATGCTCAGAACCAAGGCAACTGCCGTTCCTTTAATGAAGCCTTTGCCCTGAGCAAAGGTGAGTTTATCATAGACTTCGCCACGGATGATGTCCTTCACCCAGAACGCCTGGCCAAACAAGTAGCAGCTTTTGAAACATTGCCTGAAAAGGTGGGTGTGGTCTATACCGATGCGGAATTGATAGACGAGCAGTCCAAGCCCTTAGGCCTTTTTTACCGAAGAAATACCAAAGGCGAAATATTCCCAAAACCAGCCCAAGGAGACGTTTTTGCAGATGTGCTGGGCCGTTACTTTATCTGTCCGCCCACCATGATGGTGCGCCGGCAGGTCTTGCAAGGACTGGGAGGATATGATACAACGCTGGCCTATGAGGACTTCGATTTTTGGGTACGCTCTGCCCGTAACTGGCACTACCATTTCCTAGACGAAGTGCTCTGCCAACGCAGGGAGCATGCCAGTTCTCTGTCCAACCAAATCTACAAACCCGGCGACCGCCAACTCCAGTCTACCATTCAGATTATCCAGAAGGCCCAAATATTGGTGCAAAATGAGCGGGAGAAAGAAGCTTTGGTAAAGCGTATTCAATACGAGGCACGACATGCCTATTTCACAGGAAATTATCCAGAAGCGCTAACGCTGTTGCAAATGTTGGAGGATGAAGGAGGCATGAGGCCTGCGTATAGATTACTAAAGTGGCTTACTCAGAAACGCGTGCCTTTGCAGATGTTCCGGAAGTGGTATCATCTATTGCGCTATGGACGTATCGCCGCATAAAATTGCCTATCATTTGCGTGAATACCTTGTCTACACCCAAACCGCTGCCGCTTTGAATAGAACCAGTAGCTAGTACCGCATGTTGCTTTGACAACTCAGTAATAGTTATCTCGCCACCGCCGGTGCCATCCCAAGCATTATCCTCTTGTTTATAAACTTCTACATCAGAGGTAGCTATAGTTTTGTTAAGGCCACGGGCCAAGACCACTGTATTTTCAGGGCTGCTCCAGGTAGTTTTATCGGTTTCATCCCCGCAAATGGGTAAGCCGTCTATTCCTGCCTGGCCAAATACATCGCCGTTTTTCACCTCGCAGTTTTCAAATAGCCAATGACTTGCTTCTATAACTTGATAGGGAGCGTAGGTGCCCATTCCGGCCTCGGTGAAGTTTCCACCCAATAATTTACTTTCCGGGGTGGAGGTATGGCGCCAGAGGCCGCCTCGTTTTGGGCTGTTTTGGAAAAAAGAGCCATTTTTAGGACACTCCACCTGCGTGAAGTTCTGATGCCAGCGCACTTGCCAGTAGACTTGATTTCCGCCTAAAGAGAGTAGGGATTTGCCTTTTTGCCAGACAAGTTTCTGCAAGGTTAGGTACATGGCCTCAGAGAAATACTCGGCGTGGTAAGCCAGCACCAGCACTTGGTAGGAAGCCAGTTTTTCTGGATGCGCTTCTAGCCAATAATCGGGGAGGAGGTCTGCTTGGTAGTGCTCAGCAAACCAATAGAAGATATGGGACTCTATGCGTAGGTCGTGCTGGTGGCTGTTGCTTCTGCTATAGGTCAGGGCGGTGTTAGGCCGAAGCGCTGAAACCAACGACACATTTGCTGGGGCAACGGCATTCCGGTAGAGGGACTGTCCACCGTAGGCGTTGTAGGCGAGCCAGGTGGTGACCGGCGCCAACACCGCCACTTGGCTGGTGGGTTGAGCGCTTCCTACTATAAAATGGATATCAGAAGACAGGTTCAAGGCTTCATTTACCAATAAAGCACGATAATAGCCTTGGGGTTGGTCATGCGGCAACGCGTATTCCCAAACCACAATCCAATGGCATCCCTGCTGCGCCTCCTCTAGCGTTTCAGGCTGTACTATTTCCCCAAACGAATACTCTGTGACAAGCTCCCAGGTTTCTGCCGCGGTTCTGCATTGCAACAACAACCGGTTGCCGGGTTGTAGGGCTTTTAGATGGAATTGGATGGTTTGTCCCGGGGTGTAAAAGAGCTGGTGGGCATAGCCTTCCAAGGGTTGCGGAACCATGTCTGGCGTGACGGGGTCTGGAGCCGTTGGCTTGGTGAGGCGCATTCGCCACCAGTAATGCCGTAATGGACCCGACCAGCGTAAAGCCAGCTTTTGCAAGCCGGGTGCTGCGTGTAACAGGCGTTTAAGCAGGGACATGGGCAGAAGGAGTAGCCACAAAGATGATTTCCTGCTGACCCAGGCCTAGGTGTTGCTGTTCTTGGCTGGTTCTGGTGAGGGCGTATTCTATTGGGTTGACGGTAAAGCCTTGCGCGCTCACGCGGTCGGCAAAGTCCAAGCCATACTTTCTAAACCTGTCTGCCTGTCCGTGTGCTTTAAGGCGCAGCTGCGGCGTGGCTACGTCGGCTTCTTCCAATGTCTGCGGCAGGTCTTGGAAGATTCTAGCTTGGAGTAGCAACTGTCCTTGGGGCTTCAAGACGCGGCGCAATTCCTGCAAGGCTAGCTTCTCATCTGGAACGTGGGCCAGCACATGGGAACACAAGATCAAGTCAAAGGACGCGTCTGCGTACGGCAGTCGTTGAATGTCTACTTGGTCCATGGCCAGGGGAGAAGATAAATCGGCGCTTCGGTACTGGAGGTTGGGCAGGCGTTTGAGTTTCTCTTGTAACACCGGCTCGGGTGCCATGTGCAAGATGGAAAGCTTCTGGGTTTCTACCTGAACTTGCTCCTGCAGGTACAGCCACAGCAGACGGTGCCGCTCCAAAGTATGGCATTTAGGGCAGAGCGCCTGCGGTCTGCGCTCCACGCCAAAGGGCAGAAACTTCTGGAAATGCCCTTGGCACAATGGGCAGAAGACTTCCTTGCCTTGGTAAAACCACCCTCTGGCCCACCAGGAATAGCTACGCAGGCGCAGGCGGGTTTGGGCAGGCAAAAGGGCTTTCAAAAGGTACATGGGCAGGGCAAATCTTACCAAAGATACAGACCGTTCCGTATTTTATCTGCATGCGCACGGGATTAGTACTGACATCTTTAACGGCTGGTTTACGTAGGTAACAGTTCCTTCCTTCTCCCTTGTTGGCGCAGTAACAGTTATTAAGCCCAGAGTCAGGTAGAATGCTTGAAAACTAGTATATTTGACATTCCATATAGATACACGTATGATCTCAACGCTCACGACCACCCGTTCTGAGGTAATGAAATACCTGGAGAATTTCCTGGAGCAGAAGCTTCCGGAGTTCCTGAAATCAGTGGAAGACAGCTGGCAACCCGCAGACTTTCTGCCAGACGCCCGTTTTGACAACTTCTTCTCTGAAATAAAAGACCTGCAAGAGCGGGCCAAAGAACTGTCTTATGACCTGCTGGCCGTGCTTATTGGTGACACCATCACCGAAGAGGCCCTGCCTACCTATGAAAGCTGGATCATGAGCATTCATGACATCAACAATGACGAGCACAGCGCTTGGATGAAGTGGAACCGCGGCTGGACCTCTGAGGAGAACCGCCACGGCGACTTGCTCAACCGCTACCTCTACCTGACCGGCCGCATTGACATGCGCCAGATGGAGGCGTCAACGCAGTACCTGATTGCTGACGGCATGGACATTAAAACAGACAATGACCCGTACCGCAGTTTTGTGTATACCTCTTTCCAAGAGACAGCTACCAACGTGTCTCACCGCCGCGTAGGTGCCCTGGCCAAGAAAGTAGGCGAAACCACCTTATCCCGTATCTGTAACTTTATTGCCGCAGATGAAGGACGCCACGCGTTGGCCTACAAAACCTTTGTGAAGAAAATCTTTGAAGTGGACCCGTCTGAGATGATGATGGCCTTTGAAGACATGATGCGCAAGAAGATTGTCATGCCGGCTCACTACCTGCGCGAACTAGGAATTGATCAAGGCCAGACTTTCGGGCACTTTACAGACGCCGCCCAGCGTATTGGCGTGTACACGTCTACAGATTACGTAGAAATCATGGAAACCTTAATCCGTGAGTGGAAAATCTCTACCATGACGGGTCTCAATGAAAACGGCGAACGCGCCCGTGACTACATCATGCAACTGCCTAACCGCCTGCGCCGCGTGGCTGAGCGGTTACGCGTACCAGAACTGCAATACAAATTCAAGTGGATTGAAGTATAAGCTAGAAGTCGTTTTTGTCTTTTTTCCCAGAATATAACCTAAAAACGCCCTGCTGAAAAGTGGGGCGTTTTTGGTATAATGCATTTTGGTATTTTTAAAAAGAACAGATTGAAATCTAAAGTTTTAGCCTTTATCAACTCTCTATTTGTTGATGAAGAAGCCGTTGGTCGGGAAAAAATAATTGAATACGTTTCTAAAGGCTGGATTTATAAGGGGTATGACAAACTTTTAATAGGTGGCCTAATTTCTCTTTTTGAGCAACTGTGTAGCAAAGGCATCCCTTTAGAAAACATACAAGAAATTTCATGCATTGGCCGAATACCGGCTAATGCCGAAGGTTTGATTGAGTATAAACAACGGATAAGTGATAATAGATTTAAAGGTACTCCAGTAATTGATTTTGATGTGTGCCAGGACTATGTGCTGTTTAAGCAATTGCTTCTAAAAGATGGGAGTGCGTTTGCGTTTGCCTATGGAAGTCCAGCAGATTATATGGTAGGAAAGGTAGAAATAGGAGTCCTTTGGGTTGTTAAACTTACACAAAAGATATATCCTGCTTCTATAAGAGGATTTATTGAATTCTCAGCTTCTCCCATAGAGACTCTAAAGGCTGGAAACGAAATCCTCTAATGAAGAATTATTCCATTAGTACTGAAATGGTAAGAATTAAGATCAGGCTTCTATCCAGCAAAAACGCCCCACTTCTCAGCGGGGCGTTTCTTTTTACCAAATCACCATTAACTGTGTACGGGAGACGGGTGGCTGTGGACCACTTGTACCCCTTTCCAGAAGGCCACGTATCCTTCAATAGGTTTGGCGGCTTGTTCTTGGGTGTTGGAGTAGGTCCAGGCGGCGTCTTTGTTTTCAAACAGTCCCACCTTTACAGAGTAGTAAGAGGCTTCGCCTTTCCAGGGGCAAAAGGACTGGCGGGTGCTAGGCTGTAGAAATTCCCACTTAAGGGCACTCGGCGGAAAATAATGATTGCCTTCTATCTCCACGGTCTGTTCGCTCTCTGCAATAATTGTGTTTTTCCAAATGGCACGCATACTTTACTATAAAAAATGTAATTATTTTACTAAAATGATTGTATTCTCTCTAGTTGTTTACTGCTTTGCCATGAGAAGGTTGTGTATTTAAGGAACAATGCCGTTTACTCGTTGTTTAGTTATAGATACAAGACGTAAGACATAAGACACAAGATTTTCTTCTGTTACTTGGTTAAGAACGTTCTTTGTTCTTTCAGGAGTATAGTGTAGAAAAGGATACCATCTAATAGAAACTGTTCTTACCTGCGTCTTGTATCTTACCTCTTACCTCTTATGTCTTTTACCATGTCAGCCGGTTATAGATTCACCAATTTTGTGCCCGAAGAAACCACCCAGAAGGGGTTTGAGGCACTGCTCAATATCTTCTTACAAATCATCACCCTCACTGCTGGTGATGTAGCCGAGGCCATGTCCTGGCTTAACAAGCTGGACCAGAAGTACCGTCTCACCGATGATTCTTACGGCATGGGCGATTTCTTTGAAGACCTCAAAAAGCAGGGCTACATAGATGACCAAGGCCCAGACGGCCAGTTTCAACTGCAGGCCAAAGGGGAGCAAAAAATTAGAAAGAGTGCGCTGGAAGAAATCTTCGGGAAGCTGAAGAAAGGCGGCCGCGGAAGCCATTCCACGCCAAAGTCGGGCATTGGCGATGAGCCCAACGCAGACCGCCGCGAATTCCGTTTCGGGGATGCGCCCGAGCAGATTGAACTCACAGAGTCTATCCGGAATGCCCAGATTCACCACGGCCTCACGGATGACTTCTTCTTGACAGAAAACGACCTAGAAGTAACCGAGCGGGAGCACAAAACACAGACCAGCACCGTGCTCATGATTGACATATCGCACTCCATGATTCTGTACGGCGAGGATCGCATCACACCCGCTAAAAAGGTAGCCATGGCCCTGGCAGAGCTGGTCAAACTCAAATACCCCAAAGACAACCTGGACATCATCGTGTTTGGTAACGACGCCTGGCAGATTACCGTCAAAGACCTGCCATACCTGATGGTGGGCCCGTACCATACCAACACGGTGGCAGGCTTAGAACTGGCCATGGACTTGCTCAGAAGAAGGAAGACCAGCAACAAGCAAATCTTCATGATTACAGATGGCAAACCCACCTGCCTGAAAGAAGGCCTGAAGTACTATAAAAACAGTTTCGGGTTGGACAGGAAAGTGGTGAACAAGACGCTCAATCTGGCCGCTCAGTGCAGAAGGCTCAACATTCCCATCACCACCTTCATGATTGCTTCAGACCCCTACCTGCAACAGTTTGTGGAAGAGTTCACCCAGGTCAACAACGGCCAGGCTTATTACAGCAGTCTGCAAGGCTTAGGAGACCTAGTGTTCAGAGACTACGGCCGTAACCGCAAGAAGCGAGTTTAACATGCTAATTGGGTAATGTGTTATTGCTTCAATTTGAAAGTTTGGAGATGATAGCACGCATTTCGTCCCCCTTTGAAGGGTAGGGAGGAGGATGAACCGAAAACAGCAGTTTGTTAATTGGAAGGATGAGATTCTCGGGAATGTGATGCACTACAGATGTGAATCATCCCCCAACCCCCTTTCAAAGGGGGACGAAGAAGCTCCTTATGCAAGCTCCGTTTTTAGCCTAATTTCCAGAAAACAGGTTAAAAACGACTAGTCCTGGTCTTGGGCTTCTGAGCGGTCGTTCTGGTAGTTGAGTACGCGGGCGATGACCCTGAGCACCAGACCCAAACCAATAAAGATGAACACCACCGTCAAGCTGGCCAAATGGAATACGCGCAAAAGCAACCCGCATACAAACAAGATGATTGCAATGACGGTTAACCACGTAGGCACAGCAGTTTTTTTCATATGACAAAGACACCAATACCCAATACCATTTTTACGTAAGTCAGGATAGAACAATCAACAACCAGCAATCAACAATTATTTAGCCATCAGTCCTTAAAAATGCTTTATACAGATATACCACCCGCCCAGCTTTTGAAAATAAAGACCCTGGGGCAGTTGAAAGCCGCCGGCTATGAGCCGCGCAGTGTCAAAGAAGAACTAAGAGCTAACCTCATCAAAAAACTAAGCTCCGGCGAAGACGTTTTTCCTGGCATCTACGGCTATGAAGAAACGGTTATTCCAGATTTACAGCGGGCCATCCTAAGCCGCCACCACATTAACCTGCTGGGATTAAGGGGGCAGGCGAAGACGCGCATAGCTCGGCTCATGGTAGACCTGCTGGATGAGTTCGTGCCTGTGGTGGCCGGCTCAGAGCTCAACGATGACCCCTTACAGCCATTGTCCAGGTACGCCTTGGACCAGATAGCCCATCACGGCGATGAAACGCCTGTGGGTTGGTTGCCCCGCGCAGAGCGTTATACTGAGAAACTAGCTACGCCAGACGTTTCCGTGGCTGACTTGATTGGCGATGCTGACCCCATCAAAGCCGCCACGCTCAAGTTGCCGTACTCAGATGAGCGCGTGATTCACTTCGGGTTGATACCTAGAGCCCACCGCGGCATTTTTGTGATTAATGAGCTGCCCGATTTGCAGGCGCGCATCCAGGTGTCCCTGTTCAATATTCTGCAGGAAGGCGACATTCAAATACGTGGTTTCAAGATTAGACTGCCTCTGGATATTCAATTTGTATTTACGGCCAACCCAGAGGACTACACCAACCGCGGCTCTATTGTGACGCCGCTCAAGGATCGCATTGACTCCCAAATCATCACCCACTACCCTAAGAGCCTGGAAGTGGGCAAGCGCATCACCAAGCAGGAGGCCCGCATCACAGACGCCCAGAAGGACCGTGTGCTGGGCCATGAGCTTATCCATGACCTGGTAGAACAGATTGCCTTTGAGGCCCGCGAGAGCGAGTACGTGGATGCTAAATCTGGGGTGTCAGCGCGTTTGACCATCTCTGCCTATGAAAGCGTGATTAGTGCCGCTGAGCGACGTGTTTTATTGAACGGCGAAGCTAAAACTCATGTACGCGTCACCGACTTTCTGGCCGCGGTGCCATCGGTGACGGGTAAAGTGGAACTGGTGTATGAAGGCGAACAGGAGGGAGCCGGCGGCGTGGCATATAGACTGATGGGCAAAGCCATTCGGACGCAGTTTGTGCACTACTTCCCAGACCCAGACAAGTTCAAAAAGCAGAAAGACAAGGACCCCTACAAGAAAGTCACCGAGTGGTTCTCTGACGGCCATACCCTGGACATCTTAAACGATGCCTCAGACGCAGAGTACAAGCACGAACTAAACCAAGTGCCGGGTCTTTCTGAGGTGGTGAACAAGTTCCAGGCCACGCCTAAAAATGAGGCGGAGCACCTTTTCTGGATGGAGTTCTGCTTGCACGGTCTGGCTGAATACAGTTTGATTTCACGTAACCGCCTCACGGCGGGCTTGCAGTTCAAAGATCTTTTGAGCAGCATGTTCTCCGGAGGCGGCTTTAGCCTAAGCGAAGAAGACGAGGACGATGAAGATGAAGACCGTTTTTAGCCTCTTTTCCAGAAAATAAGCCAAAAACAACCTTAAGAAAAGCCTGAGTTTCTGTAGAGATCTCAGGCTTTTCGCCGTTTAAGGGTTTGCCTGCTCACTCATAGTCGAGAACAATTCGTTACTTTGGTTTTTACAACGGTGCAGCTTTGGAAGTGTGTGCGCCTCTCTATATGCTCCACTACCTGAAACACCATGAGATTGACTACGCAGAATGGGACTGGTGCCTGGAGGCCTCGCCCAATGCCATCATCTATGGGTTTACCTGGTACCTGGACATAGTGGCCCCGGGCTGGCAAGCCATCGTGAAAAAGGAAGGTGAGAAGTACCTAGCCATCATGCCCATTCCGGTGTTTCAGAAGTTTGGGGTGAACATAGTGCGTCAGCCTATCTTCGCGCAGCAGTTGGGAGTATTTCATGCGCAGCCGCTCACGCCAGCAGAATGGCAAGAGTTTGGCTGTCTGCTGTACCAGAACTTCAAGGTGATTTCTAGCTATGAGTTCAACACCGGCAACATTGAGCTGGTACAAGACGGCCTGCCCAACTTTGAAACAGCCAGCTTCTCTACCTATCATTTAGACTTGAAGCGAGGGTACCCCGCCATTGTGTCTGGCTATAGAAAAGACCGGCGCTGGCGCATCAACCAGGCCAAACGCGTGGGCCTGACGGCAAGGCCCTCTACCAACATAGACCTCATCATCCATATTTTTGACCAACACATCGCCCAAAAAATTTATGGCGTCATCGGTGAAGCCTATGAATACAAAATGCTTCGGCAACTCTATGCAGCAGCCAGTAAACGCGGCCTAGTCTCTATGCACGAAGCAGTGAATGCGCGGCAAGAAGTGGTGGCCATGATCATGCTCTTCCATTACAACCAGAAGCTCATCTACATCTTCAACTCCTCTACCCCCGAAGGCAAGAAAACCAACGCCATCTCATTTCTGGTAGACCATATTCTGCAGACCTACGCTGACCAAGACTTGGTATATGACTTTGAGGCCCCCGAAGTAGGCCCCATCTCCGACTTTTACAGAAGTTTCGGGTCAGAACCCGCGTATTTCCTGTCCGTGAAAGCTAATAATCTGCCTGCCCCTCTTAAGTGGATTCAGAAACTCAGAGCCAAAGCTTACCAATTGCTCAGGGCTAAACCAGAAACAGGAAATTGAAATAAGCTTAACCAGCCTTTGTCCTTCCAATTTCGAAATTCCAACTTATAATTCTTCAACCCACTTCTTTGTCATCCTGAAAGGACCTTGTGGGCCAGCTAGAAAAGCGGTGACTACAGGCAAAATCCGGTTTTGACGTAATTCCAAAAAAATAGCCGAGAAACGAATGTCCCTCGGCTATTTGAATTGTTCATTGCTGATTGTCAATTGTTGAATCAAAAAACAATCAACAACTAACAATCAATTACGCTTCTGTTACTACAATCTTCTCGATTTTGTCACCGGCTTTGATTTCGTCAATCACGTCCAAGCCTTCTACCACTTTCCCGAAGCAGGTGTGGTTTCTGTCCAAGTGCGCGGTGTTGTTGCGGCTGTGGCAGATGAAGAACTGTGAACCACCGGTGTTGCGGCCAGCGTGCGCCATTGACAACACACCACGGTCATGGTACTGGTTGCCGCCAGTCAATTCGCAGTCAATTTTGTAGCCTGGTCCGCCGGTTCCGGCCATGCCTTTAGAGCCTTCGCGGCTGTTAGGGCAACCACCCTGAATCACGAAGTCAGGCAATACGCGGTGGAACGCCAAGCCGTCATAGAAGCCGTCTTTGGCCAGTTTGGTAAAGTTCTCAACAGTTTTAGGGGCGTCTTGCTCGTAGAATTCTACTTTCATGACACCTTTAGCGGTATGGATTTCTGCAGTTTTCATAATAATAGGTTAATGTGCTAATGGTTAATGTGCTGATGTGCTATCGCTGATTTTCTTCAATAGCCAGCACTGGTTTTGACTCTACAAAGGTACGCAATTTTGCAATGTATGGCCCAAGGCTGAATTGCTGGTCATACTTTCACTTTTGGGCTGTTTTCCAGGAAATAAGGCAAAAACGGATTTAGCGCGTTTAGCCACCGCTCATCTAGTTTGGCCACAAGGTCCTTTTAAGATGACAAAAAGGGAATGAGGCTCTCCAAATTTTTGACTCGCGACTCAAGACTCAGAACTCGCGACTTGTCTTACCGGTGGCTGTCCTCGTCCTGCAGCAGGCTCAGGTAGCTCTCATAACGGGGCAGCGCAATCTTGCCCGCTTTGACGGCAGCTTGGATGGCGCAGCCGGGTTCGTTGACGTGCAGGCAGTTGTTGTATTTGCACTGGTTCAGGCGCTCGCGCATCTCCGGGAAGTAATGGCTAATCTCCTCGCGCTTCATTTCCACCACGCCTAGTTCCTTGATGCCGGGCGTGTCAATGAGGTAGGTTCCTGGCTCCACTTCAAACATCTCAGCAAACGTGGTGGTGTGTACGCCCTTGTCTGAGAAGGCAGAGATTTCTGTAGTCTTCAAGTCCAAATCTGGGACTAGCACATTGATGAGCGTGCTCTTGCCCACGCCCGAGTGCCCGGATAGCAAAGTCGTTTTGTCCTTGAGCAATGCCTGGATTTCAGGAATGCCTTCACCAGTGTGCGCCGAGCAGCTGATGCCCGGGTACCCGATCTGGCTGTACAGGCCCATCACTTGTTTTAGGTATTTCTGCGCCTCCTGGTCATACAAGTCACTCTTGTTGAAGAGCAGCGTGGTAGGAATCTGATACGCCTCTGCCGTCACCAGAAACCTATCAATAAACCCGAACGAGGTGCGCGGCGAGGCCAGCGTCACAACCAGAAAGGCCTGGTCTAGGTTGGAGGCCACAATGTGGGCGTGGTGTGCCTTGTGCGTGGACCTCCGGATGATGTAGTTTCTACGAGTGGCAATCTCAGTGATGACCGCGTGGCCCTCGCCACCCTCTAGCTCCATGGTCACCTCATCGCCTACGGCAATGGGATTGCTGACCTTAAGGCCTTTGTTCTTGAACTTCCCCCGAAGGCGACACCGGTAAAGTTGTGAATCTGCATGGTTGCGGACCAGGTACCACGAGCCGGTAGATTTTATGACAGTGCCAATCATGTAGTAGGAACGGGAATCCAGGTTTCCAGCGCCTCTAATATGCGGTTGGTGGCACCTGCCTGTTTGTGTATGTAATGTGTGATATGTTCTCTGATTTTAGCCATTTGTTCATCATTGCTGGATACTTTGTTAAAAACGGCATCCAGTTCTTGGGACGATTTCACGGGGAACGCCGCGCCCATCTCTACCAAATCAATTGCTTCCTGAAACTTCTGGTACTTAGGCCCGAAAAATAAAGGTGGCCCAAATACGGCTGGCTCTAGGGTGTTGTGCAAGCCCTTCCCGAAGGCGCCACCCACGTACGCATAGTCTGCATATTGGTATAAGGCGCTCAACATGCCAATGTTGTCAATTAAGAGCACGTCATAAGACGCCACGGTGTCTGGAATAGCTTTTGAGAACCGTACGGCTTTGCCGGATAGTTGCTGTTCTATTTCTGCCAGCTCTTTGTCCTTGATCTCATGCGGCGCGATGATGAACTTGAGGCTGCCCAACTGCTTTTTGATGAAGGGCAACAGCACTTTCATGTCTTGCGGCCAGCTGCTCCCCACTACCATCACCGGACTGTCCTGCCTAAAGGCCTCCACCAACGGGATGGGCGCTACTTTGTCGGCGGTTTGCAGTACGCGGTCCATCCTGGTGTCACCGGCCAAGGTTACTTTGTTGATGTCTACGCTGGCCAGCAGTTCGGCAGATTCTTGGTTTTGGGTGAAGAAAAAGGTAAACCGCTTTAAGATACGGCAGTAAAAATCGCCGCCCTTCTTGAAGTAAATCTGGTTGGGCCTGAAAATGGTAGACACGGAGAACAAGGGAATGTGCCGCTTCTTCAGCTCCTTGGTGTAATGGTGCCAGAACTCATACTTCACAAAAAACGCCACCTTGGGCCGCACCTTTGAGATGAATTTCTTGGCGTTGCCGGCAGTGTCTAGAGGCAGGTAAAAAACGTAGTCTGCACCCGCGTATTTCTTGCGTACCTCATACCCAGACGGGGAGAAGAAGGTGAGGACTACTTTAAAATCGGGATACTTCTCTTTGAACGTTTCTATCAAAGGGCGGCCTTGCTCAAACTCGCCTAAGCTGGCGCAATGAAACCACGCTACTGGGCTTTTGTTGCCCTTCATCTTGGCAGCAATCTCCTCCAGCAGATTCACCTGGCCATTTACCCAAAGCGCGGCCTTCTTATGGAACGGGGCAGCCACTCGGGCTCCTAGTCCATAGGCGTGAATGCCGGCATTGTATAAAATCAAAGACATACCTTTTGCGTGTGCGTTTGTAGGTTTGGGGGGAATACCACCTGGTAAGGTATATTCAATAATAAGGGACAAAGGTAAGGGTATTTTTAACTTGCCCTTCGCCTTGCTCTTTTGCCTTTGTGTATAACGGTTTTTGAGTACTACCTGTTTTGCTTGACCAAGAATAGCTGACCGTTAAAAACAAAGCAGCCTCTACCAAAGGCAGAGGCTGCTTCTATTAAGAGATTAAACTCTAACTAATTACTTGGCTAGGTAGCTAGAAACACCTTCGCGGGTGGCTTCCATGGCTTCTTTGCCTTCTTCCCAGTTAGCAGGACATACTTCGCCTTTCACCTCAAAGTACTGAAGGGCGTCAATCATTCTAAGCGCCTCATCAATGCTACGGCCTAGTGGCATGTCATTCACTACTTGGTGACGCACTACGCCTTCTTTGTCAATTAAGAACAAACCGCGGTACGCTACTGGCTCACCCACGAAAGTCATTTCGCCTTCGTCGTTGTAGTCATAGTGACCGGCCAACACGTCATAGTTAGACGCAATGGTTTTAGAGGTATCTGCTACCAATGGGTAGGCAACGCCTTCAATGCCACCTTTGTCGCGGGGGGTGTTCAACCAAGCCCAGTGCGAGAAGTGGGAGTCAATAGAGCAACCTACCACGGCTACGTTCTTGCGCTCAAAGTCATCCATGCGGTCCTGGAACGCGATGATCTCAGTTGGACACACAAACGTGAAATCCAGTGGATAGAAGAAGAAGATAACGTGCTTCTTCCCAACGTACTGCTCTAAAGAGAAATCTTCTACAAACTCACCGTCTACTACCGCGGTTGCCTTAAATGCAGGAGCTTTCTTGCCTACTAATACTGCCATGATGCTATGTGTTAAAATGTAAATTAAACCTTGCCTGAAAAGGGTGAAATCACCTTCCCGTTTGCGGGTGCAAAGGTACAACCTATAGAACTAAGCTGCAACCAAGGACCCTAACATAGAAGTACCCAAAAGGTTACCAGCTCGCTTTAGAATTTGATAAAACAAGAAATCCCGATTTTGACCTGATTTCTGAAAATCAGGTCAAAATCGGGATTCAGGTCTTACGTCTTGAATCTTGTGTCCTGTGTCTAAAAAACTACCTACCCGTGAACGTTGGTTTACGCTTCTCCACGAAGGCATTCATGCCTTCGGTTTGGTCTTCAGAGGCGAAGGTGAGGTAGAAGTTCTTGCGCTCAAAATGGAGGCCTTCGTCCAGGTGGGTTTCATAAGAGCGATTCACAGATTCTTTGGCCAGCTTCACAGCTACTGGCGACAGTTGGGCAATCTCGGTGGCCAGTTTGAAGGCTTCCTCCAAATACAGTTCTACTGGTACTACGCGGTTGATGAGGCCGTGTTTTTCGGCTTCCTGGGCGGAGATGAATTTACCTGTCAAGACCATTTCCATGGCTTTGGCTTTGCCCAGGGCACGGGTCAAACGCTGGGTGCCGCCAGCGCCGGGCATGACGCCAATCTTGATTTCGGGCTGGCCGAACTGAGCCGTCTCTGAGGCGATGATCATGTCACAAGTCATGGCCAACTCACAGCCACCACCCAAGGCAAAACCGCTCACGGCTGCAATGATGGGCTTCTTGGTTTTCTTGATCTGGTCCCAAGTAGAGAACTGGTCAATGTTGAGCATGTCAATGGCGGTTTTGCCAGCCATCTGCTTAATATCGGCGCCGGCGGCAAAAGCGCGGTCATTGCCCGTAAGGACTATGGCGCGCACATTCTCATTGTCGTCCAGCTCTTTGAGGGCATCGCGCAGTTCGCCCATCAGTTGCAGGTTCAAGGCGTTAAGTTCTTTGGGACGGTTCAGTTGGATGAGGGCTACCTGGGGACGGACCTGCTCGGTTACTTTTATGAATTCCATTTTATATCTATTTGTAGTTGGTCGTTTTTGGGTTGTTTTCGGTGAAAATAGGCAAAAAACGGAAAAAGCTTAGCCCGCCAGCGTTTCTGAAGGTCGGCAGACAAACTGGAAGGTAAGCCGGGTGCGCTGTTCCATCAAGATTTCGCGGTCCTGCGTGAGGCGCTGGATGCTTTCCTGGTCATAGTTTTTGATGGTGAACAGGTGCAAGGGCTGGTTGTATTTGATAATAAACTGGTCTTCCAGTTTCTTCTTGATTTGCTGTACCCGATCCTCGTCATAGTCACAGCAGACAGAGAAAGAGAGCGCTGAGTTCTGCATCATGTTAATCTTCAGACGACCTTCATGCACCGCCTGAAAGATCGCGCTTAGATGTTGTTCAGAAATAAAGCCCAAGTCTTTGGCCGTAAATGACAGCAAGCATTGGTTCTGCTTGAGAATAAAGGAAGGCGCAATACGCGCGTGCTGGCAGTCATGAATCACGGTGCCGGGCAACTCTGGCTGCAGAAACGATTTCACAAACAGTGGAATGCACTTGTTGGCTAGGGGCTGAATGGTCTTGGGGTGAATCACCGAAGCCCCGTAATAAGCCATTTCAATCGCTTCCTGGTAAGCCACCTCTTCATAGCGGGTGACTTCTTTAAACAGCTTGGGGTCCGCGTTAAGCAGACCGGGCACATCCTTCCAGATGGTGAGTGATGAGGCGTTGAGGCAGAAGGCGAAGATGGCAGCGCTGTAGTCAGAGCCTTCACGGCCTAGGGTGGTGGTAAACCCGTCTTCTGTGCCCCCTATAAAGCCTTGGGTCACGATGATTTGTTTTTGCAAGATAGCTGGCAAAGTGGCTTGAATCTGACTTTCGGTGAAGGTCCAGTCTACCCGTCCCTCTCGCCAAGTGCTGTCGGTGCGCAGGCAGGTACGGCAGTCCAGCCAGAAATTGGAGATGCCCTGGCTTTGCAGGAAGTGGTGCAGTATCAGGCTGGAAAGCAACTCGCCCCGGCTAATGACCTGGTCATATTGCTGGTCCCAATGGTCAGGCTGCAACGTAGCTAGTGTCTGCTCCAGTTCCTGAAACTGTTGGGCAATGTCTGCGTACACGGGGCTCCCGGCCTCTGGGAACAAAAGTTGCGCTATATCTTCATGGTAGAACCGGCAGGCTTGTAAGGCAGGGGCGAAGTCTTCCTTTTGGTGGGCTTTGCGGTAGATGGCCTCTAGCGCGTTGGTGGTTTTGCCCATCGCCGAGACCACAATCACCAGCTCCTCTTTCTCTGGCAGGCCAGACAGGATCCTGTAGATGTTGCGCACCGCGTCAGCGTCTTTTACAGAGGCTCCCCCAAATTTAAAAACTCTCATTTATTGACGTTAAAATTATCGAATTTATAAAAACATTGCCCTCTCTAACAGAATTAGTAGTATTTTCGTAATCTAATTCGATCTTACCCCGCTTTCATATGACTATTACAGAGAATCTGGCCCTGCCGGTAGGCACAACGCTTGACCGGTTTATTATGCGGAAACAAGAGGACTTTCCTTTTGCGACCGGGGAGCTTTCCCAGCTGTTGCGTGACATTGCCCTGGCGGCAAAGATCGTAAACCGCGCCATTAATCACGCAGGTTTAACAGATATTGGCGGTGCCTACGGCAAACAAAACGTGCAGGGCGAGGACCAGCAGAAGCTGGACGTGGTGGCCAACATACGGTTCATCAGGGCTTTGCGCAACGGCGGCGAGGTCTGCGCCATCATCTCTGAAGAAGACGAAGAGGTCATCCAGACCGGCAATCACAAAGGTAAGTACATTGTAGCCATTGATCCCCTGGACGGCTCTTCTAATATTGATGTGAACGTGTCTATAGGGACTATCTTCTCTGTGTACCGTCGTTTGTCTGAACAAGGCTGCGAAGGCACCATGGAGGACTGCCTGCAGCGCGGCGTACAACAGGTGGCGGCCGGTTACATCATCTATGGTTCTAGCACCATGCTGGTCTACACCACAGGCTGTGGTGTGAATGGCTTCACGTATGAGACTTCCCTGGGCGAGTTTTTCCTATCTCACCCTAACATCACGATTCCGGCTACAGGCAGCATCTACTCCATCAATGAGGGAAGCTACAACCAGTTCCAGGCGGCCATCAAGCAATACGTAGAGCTGTGCCGCGAGCGCAACTACTCGGCGCGCTACATAGGCTCTCTGGTGGCAGACTTCCATAGAAACATGCTGAAGGGCGGTATCTACATGTACCCAAGCACCACCAAGGCGCCAAACGGTAAACTGCGTCTGTTGTATGAAGCCAATGCCTTGGCCTTTATAGTAGAACAAGCCGGCGGAAAAGCGTCTAACGGCTCTGAACGCATCATGGAACTATACCCAACGGATCTTCATCAGCGCTGCCCGTTGTATATTGGTTCTACAGAAATGGTGGAAGAAGTAGAGCGGTTGCTGGCTAACTCAGAGGCTACAGTTTCTGCTTCTATGTCTGAGGCATCTCACAACTAATACTACCTCGTTTTGGCCTGTTTTCCAGAAAACAGGCCAAAAACAGAAAGGCCCCTACCAATGGTTGGGGCCTTTCTGTTTTATGTAAAAGCAATCAGCTTATTTCTTGGCGGCTGCTTTTTTAGCTTTCGGCTCTTTGGCTGGCGCTTCTTCTGTTGTCTCTTCTTTGGCTTCTGTTTTGGCAGGAGCTTCCTCTTTTGCTTCTGTGTACGGCACAAATTTGCTAACCAGAGAATACCACTGCACCAGTTTCTTCATGTCTGAGGCATACACGCGGTCCTGGTCATAGTCAGGCAATACGGTTTCCATGAACTTGGCTAGTTCTGGGTTGCTAGACTTAGAGGTTACCGGCAGGGTGTCTCCGTACTGGCTGCGCACGCGGTCAAAAATCTCCTCTAGAGGCACTGTGCTTTCCTCGTCATTGGTGTACATAGAGATCTCATGCAGGATAGACACGCGGTTGCGGGCCTGGGCCACGCTGCGCACCGGGGTCTCTGCCAGGCTTTCTACAATAATGCCGCTACGGGTAGGGGCTACAATACGGTATAAACCGGGCATGCCGGCAATAGAGGCAATCTCTCTCAGGTCAAATGGCATAGAGAAACAGGTTGGTTAAGTTTGATTATAATTTAAAGTTCACCGGCAGGCTGTAGGTCTGGCTATAACCTGGGGCTTTGAATTTAAGGTTCTGTACTACGCGCACGGCCTCGGCGCCGGTGCCGCTGCCCACTTCCTTCAAGATTTTGAAGTTGCTGGTGGAGCCGTCCTCGTTCAACAGGAAGCTTACAATGCATTGGCCCATCACGCGGTTGCGCTTGGCAGAGGCAGGGTACTGGATGCTGCGCTTAATGTGCGCTACCAATGAGTCCTGGCCACCTTCATAGTGCGCAGACACCGGGTACTTGGTGGTTTGCACGGCAACGGTTGCTGGTTCATTAGACGCAGTGGCAAACGCGCCGGCTGTGAATAAAACTAAGATGGCGGCTAAAATAGTGTGTTTTGCTTTCATTTTATTTAAGCGGTTATAAGTATTAATAGGAGTCCTCTTGGTTGTGGTAACGCTCATTGATCTCTTCTATGAAGGACAGAATCTCCTCACGGCCCTCTTTGGACGTAGAAGAACTTCTAAACATCATTGGGAGCTCATCCCAGCTTTCTTTCAAGACCTGCATGAACGCGGCAATGTTAGAATCTGTCTTGGGCGCCGATTGCTTGTCGGTTTTTGTGAAGATAAGCACAAAAGGCACCCCCATGGTTCCAAGTAACTCTATAAAATCTAAATCAACTTTCTGAGCGGGCAGCCGCGAATCAATCAAGACAAAGACGCAGGCCAGGTTGGGCCGGTTCTTTAAGTAGAAATTGATCATCTTGCGCCAGGCCTCGCGGGAGTCCTTGCTCACCTTGGCCCAGCCGTACCCTGGTAAGTCTACCAAATACCATTCCTCATTTATGAGAAAGTGATTAATCAGCTGCGTTTTTCCCGGGAAAGAAGAAGTCTTGGCCAGCTTTAAGTGGTTGGTAAGCATGTTGATCAAAGAAGACTTGCCCACGTTGGAGCGGCCAATGAAGGCGTATTCTGGCAGGGTGGTGGTAGGGCAGAGGTCTGCCCGGGTGTTGCTGCAGATAAACTTGGCTTCTTTGATTTTCATAGGTACTCCCTCAAAACTTTAGGCGGCAACCACAAAGTTACCAAATAATGTGGCAAGGCAATAATTACCGCAGTTTTAGGTGTGGATAAGTTAAATGGCCAAAAAGGCAACCCTAGCGTTGTTTTTGCAGTATCGAATCTCGGATAAGTACGGTGAAAATGTATTTCATATATAGCCCAGCGCTAATGAAACCCGCCTCTCATTAATTTACGTATAAAATATCTGGAATTTTTAATATCATTGTCCTTTCATGTACGCAAGTGCCAAGTGAACACCCCGGTCAAAACGGCTTTCTGGCCCCATAACCTTCTGCGTGTTTGCACTTGTTTCCGAAACCAAGCTATACCAAAATCTTTACCTATGGATCACTTAGACAAGCGGTTGTTCAAATCTTCTTTACTTGCCCTTCTGCTTTTTGTCCTGGCCTCTACTGCGGCTATGGCACAGAGCACGCGGCAATTGATCAGAAGCGGAGACAAATTATTCAACCAGACCAACTTCCGTTCCGCGCTTCCTTTCTATGAGCGCGCATTGGAGCGTGAGCCAGACAATGCCAAGGCCTTGTACAGAGCTGGTATCAGTTTAATCGCCTTTGACAAGGAGAAGGCAAGCGAGTACATCTACAAAGCCTATTCTCTTAAGCCGAAGGTAGAAGAGGATGTCCTGTACTGGCTGGGCCGCGTGGACCTGGTGAACTATGAGTTTGACAAGGCCATTCAGCACGCGCAAGAATACCAGAAAACCCTGGGCAAGCGTGA
Organism: Rufibacter sp. DG15C; assembly: GCF_001577755.1. Lineage (NCBI taxonomy): Bacteria > Pseudomonadati > Bacteroidota > Cytophagia > Cytophagales > Hymenobacteraceae > Rufibacter > Rufibacter sp. DG15C. The sequence goes on along the minus strand of NZ_CP010776.1, from coordinate 503,662 downwards.
CGAAGAAGGCAAAGAGCAAGCTGCTTTGTTGATTCAACACGCGCGTAACGCCAAGAAAGAAGTAGCCAACCAGAAGGACGTGTTTGTGAAAAACCTGGGCCCAACGGTAAACACCCCTTTCTCTGAGCACAGCCCGGTTATCTCTAAAGACAACAACTACCTTTTGTTCACCTCACGTGGGCAGAATGTGACAGGTGGCAAGGAAGCAGATGACGGAGAATACTTTGAAGACATCTTTGAGACCCGCCGTCTAGGACCAGACACTTGGGAGACGCCACGCGCCTTGAGCGGTGTGTTGAACGGTACCGGCCATGATGCCTCTATCCAGTTGATTGACAATGACTCTAAATTGTTGCTTTACCGCCAGGATGAAAACGGTGACATCTTTGTAACCAGCCGTGAAGGGGGTGACTGGGGCAAGCCAAGCAAACTGAACCGCAACATCAACTCCAGAGAATTTGAAAGTGATGCCTTTGTTACGGCAGATGGTCAAACTATCTATTTCTCTACCAACCGTTTCTCTGAAAACGGAGACCTGGACATCTACTACGCTAAGCGTGATGGCAACGGTGAGTGGGGCGAGCCTAAGAACTTCGGGAACGGCGTAAACACTGAGTTTGATGAGGATAGCCCTTATTTCACGCCAGATGGTTTGACTATGTTCTTCAGCTCACGCGGTCACACCACCATGGGTGGCTATGACATCTTCACCATCAAGTATGACACGGTGGCCCGCCGTTGGAGCCGTCCAGTGAACATTGGCTACCCTATCAACACGCCAGATGATGACACCTATTACCGCTTAAGCGGCGATGGTAGCTTGGCCTACTTGTCTTCTTACCGCATGGGCGGTTACGGTGAAAAGGATATCTACACCATCAACTACATCAAGAACGCCATTGTACGCGGTCATGTGTACAGCTTGCGTGACTCTTCTATCATCCCTGGGGTGGAATTGGTGTTCACCGGTAAGACTGCGGCTAGCACACCTCTGGAGTACCGTGACGTGACCAAGCCAGACTCTGGTAACTATGAGGTGACTGTTTTGTCAAATCGTCCTTACACGGTTACGCTTTCTAAAGACGGTGCTAACATTGCCACAGAACAGTTTGAAGTTCCTTTGTCTTTGGTAGACACTACCGTGGTGGAGAAGGATTTCTACATTGACTTTGCCGGAGGCTCTAGCATTGACGTTGCTTCTTATGCTTTCAAGAAAATCTACTTTGACACAGACAAGTGGGATTTACGCCCAGAGTCTATCAGAGAGCTGGATAACTTAGTGAAAGTGATGAAAGCCAACCCAGACCTGCGTATCTCTGTTGATGGTCACACAGACTCTAGAATGCCAGATTCCTACAACATGCTGTTAGGTGAGAACAGAGCCAACGCTGCGTATGACTACCTGATCAAAGCAGGAGTACCGGCCAACCGCTTGATCTCTAGAAGCTACGGTGAGCGCAGACCAATTGCGCCAAACACCTCTGCTGAGAACATGCAGCTGAACCGCCGCACAGAGTTCACCATCATCAAAGGAGCTGACCAGAAATAAGCTTCCGTTTTTGGCCTAAAATCCAGAAACCAGCCCAAAAACGCCGCCCCAGACCAGCAATGGCCGGGGCGGCGTTTTTATTGGGACGGGCGCTGTACAACATATTACAGGAAATGTAGTTAAAGCATAGTAGCTTTGCCCTCCATAACATGATGAGAAGTCAATGTCAGTAGTACCGTATAAAGATCAAAACGAGGGCAAGAAGACCCAGGTGGCCAACATGTTTAACAGCATTGCCAAGCGGTATGATTTCCTCAACCATTTCCTGAGCGCCGGCATAGATATTATATGGCGCAAGAAAGCCGTAAAATTACTGGAGAAGGCGCAACCCAAGACCATTCTGGACATTGCCACCGGCACGGGAGACTTTGCGCTGGAAGCAGTTCGTTTAAAGCCCCAGCAGATCACGGGCATTGACATCTCTGAGGGCATGCTGGCCGTGGGCCGCGAAAAAATTCAGAAGCGCGGGCTCAGCCATTTGATTCAGTTGCACGTAGGAGACTCAGAAAATATCCAGTTCCCAGACAACCACTTTGACGCCATCACGGTGGCGTTTGGGGTGCGTAACTTTGAGAACCTGGAGAAGGGCCTCTCTGAGATGTACAGGGTCTTGAAGCCGGGCGGCATGGTGGTCATTCTGGAGTTCTCCAAGCCCCAGAGCTTCCCCATGAAACAAGGCTATAATTTTTACTTCAAAAACATACTACCGCTTTTTGGCAAGCTGATTTCTAAGGACAATGCCGCTTACACGTACCTGCCCGAGTCGGTGCAGGCGTTCCCAGACGGCAATGATTTCCTTTCCATCTTCCAAAGAATTGGTTTTAAAGACACAAAATGGCATTCACTTACTTTTGGCATAAGCTCTATTTACACAGGCATAAAATAACCCTGGCCTTGGCAGTGGTGCTCACCAGTGCGTTACAACCGGTCTTGGCCCAGAAAACCATCAAAGGCGAAAACCTGCAAGGCTACGAGAGCCGCACCTTTAGATGGGGCTTCTCTCTGGCCATGAACACGTCCTGGTACCAGCTGGAGCATTCAAATAGCTATGTAGACCGCCTCAAAACGGCAGATCTCAGCGATGACATCTCCATGAATGCCAAGATGGGCATAGGCTTCAACGTGAACTTCATTGGCTCTTACCGCCTGTCGCCGGATTTTCTCATTAGACTGCAGCCGGGCGTGGGCTACTACAGCCGGTCTGTGGAGTACAAAGGAGACGTAACGGCACCCGGCAACACTGAGCCCTCTGAGGACGGTGCGGTGCTGCAGGAAATCAACACCTTTACAGGGGAGTTCCCGGTGCTGTTAAAGTATGAGTCGCTGCGCCGCAAGAACACCCAGATGTACTTTATTGCCGGTGTAAAACCCTCCATTGTGGTAGGTGGCCAGAAGAAGGACAATGAGATTCTGCAGGTGGGCACCTCAGACTTTAGCGTGGACTTTGGCGTGGGGCTGGACATGTTCTATCCGTTCTTTAAGTTTGCGCCAGAGCTGCGCTTCTCCAGAGGCATCACCAACTTGCACAAGCCCGTTGACAACAACTTTAACAACAGTATTCAGCGCATGAGCAGCAATACCATCACGCTCTACCTCAACTTTGAGTAATCTGTCCTCCACTATGTCACAGAAGAAAACAGCCCTCATTACTGGTGCCAGTTCGGGCATTGGCAGAGCCACCGCCATGGTCTTGGCTCAAAACGGTTTCAGGGTCATTGCCGCCGGCCGCCGCGTAGAGCGTCTGCAAGAACTAGTCAACCAGTTCGGCGAAGCCACCATTCAAACCCTGGCCTTTGACGTGCGGGACAAAGTAGCGGTGAAGGAAGCCATTGTTAGCCTACCGTCTGACTGGTCTACCATTGACCTGCTCATTAACAACGCCGGCAACGCACACGGCCTGGCGCCTATCCAGTCTGGTGATGTAGACGACTGGGACGCCATGCTGGACATCAACGTGAAAGGCTTACTTTATGTGACCAAGGCAGTCTTGCCGGGCATGGTGGCGCGCAAAAGCGGGCACATCATCAACATCGGGTCCATTGCCGGGCAAGAAGCCTACGCCAACGGAAACGTGTACTGCGCCAGCAAATTTGCCGTAGACGCGCTCTCCAAAGCCATGCGCATTGACTTGGTACAAGAAGGCGTGAAAGTCTCTGAAATCAATCCCGGTGCCGTTGAGACTGAGTTCTCTGAGGTGAGATTCAAAGGCGATAAGGAACGCGCCGCCACGGTCTACAAAGGCTACGAGGCGCTTCAGCCCGAAGACATCGCCGACCTGATTCATTTCATGGTCACTCGCCCAAGCCGCGTAAACCTAGCCGAAGTTCTGATTCTGCCCGCCGCCCAGGCTTCTTCCACGGTCATGCACAAGCAGCTGTAGTTTTAGGGGAACAAACCGCCAACCCTTACTATTCAAGGACTAGCTTCATAGCAACACCTCTTAGGACTTCCCTGGGAGGTGTTGCCGTTTTTGGGCTGTTTTCTGGAAAAGAGGTCAAAAACGAAGCATCTTTTAGAATTGGGCTCTCGTTGAAATAGGAAAGCCTTGCGTATGGAGTTCACCCAAATCAAAGAGACCTGTCTGTACGTGCGTGACCTGCACCGCACCACGCATTTCTACGCCAACATTTTGCATTTACCCATCATTGGGCAGATGCCAGGTCGTTATGTTTTTTTTAGGGTAGGAAGTTCCGTGCTGTTATGCTTTGACCCTGAGGTGAGCCGAGACAACCATGGTCTGCCGCCGCACTTCGGGTCTGGCCACCAGCATCTGGCTTTTGAATGCCAGCCAGAAGACTATGAGGCTTGGAAAGAAATGCTGTTGCGGTCAGACGTGCCCATGGAACATGAAGAGATTTGGCCGCACGGCCGAAAGTCCTGCTACTTCAGAGATCCAGACCAGCATCTGCTAGAGATTATCATGCCCGGCATCTGGGGCGAAGACTAATCTTCGTTTTTGGCCTGTTTTCTGGAAAATAAGCCAAAAACGAAGGCTATCTATTTTTCTTCCTCGGAGGCTTCTTCGTCCTCTGCATCCTCCATGCTTTCCAGAATAGAAAGATATTGGTCCCAGTCAGCGTCCTCTTCAACGGTCAGTTCTAAGGGCAGTTGGTCAAATTGATGTAGAGCCTCGTTCAGTTGTTCTTGAGCGGCGGCAACATCTGTAGTGTACCAATGCCATTCTCTTCTATCCTGGCCCGTGTAGACAAAGGCCAAGACGGTTTGAGCCTCCTCCTCCAGTTTTTCTATAAGCTTTTCCTCCACATCGGCCATCACATCTGCGTCTTCTGGCGTGGGGAACAAATAATCGTCTTCTGAGGTGTAGTTCCAGAGGATGATGAGGCGCTTGGTGTATTGCTGGGTGTTGACGAAGTCCTGCAAGTGGGGCCTGAACCGAAGGAAGAACGGCGTGCCACTGCTTTCACCCTCGGCCATGGTCCAAGTGTCTTCTTCCGTGAGGAGTGCTTTTAGATGGGCTAGGTTAGAGGATTGTGCCATGGTAATTCTAGTTTGCTAATGTTAGAGAAGATCGCCTTTTAACTGCGCCAGTATCTCTTTGTTTAATTCATGTTTGCCCTCAAACGGAACCATGACAGGCTGTATGTTCTGGGATTTAAGAATGTCCAGTTGGGTTTGCAGGCGTTCTTGGGTGATGAAGGGATCTTGCAGGCCGTACACCATGTACACCGATGCATGTGCCAGCGTAGTGCTAAGAACGTTGTATTCTATGTCTTCTGGAAAGGCACCGGCCCACAGGATCAGTTTCTCACAGGGTACGGCAGAAAAAGCCAGCCAGCGGCAGACGGTGACGGCACCTTGCGAAAAACCTAGTACGGTGAGCTTCGCGTTGGGCGCCTCAGATTTAACCATTTCCCACACCAAGTCCAGGTACCGTACATAGTCCTCAATCTCCAGCAGGCGTTCTTCCTTGGTCATCCAGGTAGCCCCCACGCGTCCAGAGAAGCCTTCCAGGTAAAACTTAGACAAGCCCTCAGGGGCCAGAATCACGGTTTGCTCATCCTCCAGTCCTTGAAAATGCCGGATGAAGTATTTTGCCAATTGGCCATAGCCGTGACACACTACCCATACGTGTTGGGTGGCAGGGGAAAGCGTGCCTAGTTGGTGCAGATGCGCGGTTCTGGGGACAGAAAGGGTTCTGTGTTGGGCAGTCAAGCTTACAGGCTCTCTTTGGAGAAGGAAAATGGCAGTAAATCCAGTGCGGTGGAGAAACGTACTACTTTGCCGTCTTCGGCTTGCATCAATAATTTGATGGGTTTGCCTTGGCGGTTCTGGTACTCGGCCATGACTTGGCGGCAAGCGCCACACGGGCAGGCAGGCAGGTAATGCGACTCATGGCGGCGGCGCGCGGTCACGGCTAAAATCTCAATCTGCTGGTCTGGGAAGTTGGAGCCCACGCCAAACAGCAAGGTGCGCTCAGCGCAGAGCCCAGATGGGTAGGCGGCGTTTTCCTGGTTGGTTCCTTGGTGGGTGGTTCCGTCTGAAAGCAAAAGGGCGGCGCCTACCATAAAGTTGGAGTAGGGGGCGTATGCTTTGTCGGTGGCTTTCTGGGCCAATTGGAGCACTTGTCTCTCTTGAGCGGTGAGGCCTTCTTGGGAAGACACCACTTCATAGGTGATGTTAAGTTGTACTTGTTCGGTCATAAGATGCGTTTTCCGCACGAGCACGTACGGGAGTCAAAGTTAATAAGTTAGCCCGAAAAACCAAGCAGAGGTTGCCTGTCCCGCAGAAAATGCCCATTTTGAAGCCTCATTCCACCTGCTATGAAAAACATTCTGCTGTTGGGAGCCGGTCGGTCGGCTTCAGTGCTCATTGACTACCTCATCTCCAACGCCCCACAAGAAAACTGGCTACTGGCCATAGGCGATGTACGCGTAGACCATTTGTCTAGCTCCGTTTTGACCAACCCCTTGGTGCGTGCTTTTACCTTTGATGTGCATGACGCCGCCCAGCGCGAAGCAGAAGTCAACCAAGCCGATGTGGTCATTTCCATGCTGCCGGCGTTGTTCCATCCCTTGGTGGCCAACACCTGTCTGGAGCAAGCAAAGCATCTGGTGACGGCCTCTTACGTGCCAGAAGACATCAAGCAATTACACACGCAGGCACAAGAGAAAGGCTTAACGTTTTTGATGGAATGCGGCTTGGACCCGGGCATTGACCACATGTCTGCCATGCAGATCATCCATCATTTGCAGGGCCAAGGCGCTACCATAACGTCGTTCAAATCCTTCACCGGCGGGTTGATGGCCCCTGAGTCAGATACCAATCCGTGGCATTACAAATTCACCTGGAACCCGCGCAACGTCATCTTGGCTGGGCAAAGCACTGCTAAATACATGGAGAACGGCAGCTACAAATACATTCCGTATCCCAAGCTCTTTAGCCGCACTGAGGCTTTTCATGTGGAAGGCTACGGCTTCTTTGACGGCTACGCCAACCGAGATTCTTTAGGCTATCGCGAACCCTACGGCTTGCAGGAAATCCCCACCATGCTGCGCGGCACACTCCGCAGACAGGGCTATTGTCAGGCATGGCAAGTACTGGTGCAATTGGGTCTACCAGATGACACGTATTTTCTGGACAATCCGCAGGAAATGACCTACCGCGAACTAGTGGAAAGCTTCTTGCCCGCCGACCATGGAACCGCACCGCTCCGTGATAGAATTGCTGCTTACGTGGGCCTTTCGCCAGACGCCAAGGAACTGGACCTGATTGAATGGGCCGGGCTGTTGGAAGACGAACCTATTGCCATGATCACCGCCACGCCTGCCCAGGCCTTAGAGAAACTGCTTACCCAGAAATGGCAGCTGAGCCCCGGCGACAAAGATATGATCGTGATGCTGCACCTCTTTGAATATGAGCTGGACGGTCAGAAACATAAATTGACATCTTCTCTGGTAGTACTAGGGGATAACGAGGTGCAGACGGCCATGGCCAAGACCGTAGGCCTACCCGTGGGAATTGCCACCAAGCTGTTGTTGCAAGGAAACTTGAAGCAAACCGGGGTGGTAGTGCCGTTGCAGGCAGATCTGTATTCGGCTATTTTACAGGAGTTGCAGGGGTATGGGGTGCAGTTTCAGGAAAAGGTAGAAGCGCTGGACTAAAAGCCGTTTTTGGCCTGTTTTCCAGAAAATAGCCGAATTTAGGAAATCGATTTCCTAGATAGCCGGAAAGATGCCATCTTTAAGAAGTAATTCTAGACAACGTTCTCTTGGCTAGGCTTTATTGGTCTCTAAACCATCCCACTATGCAGAAAATTTTCCTTTCGCTGTGCCTGCTGTTTGTCACGCTGGCCACCCAAGCGCAAACCCTCACCTCCCCCGACAAAAATCTAAACTTCTCCTTTGAAGTGCAGAACGGCGTGCCGTACTACCAACTCAGTTACAAAAACAAGCCAGTCATCAAAACCAGCCGCCTCGGCCTTGAATTGGTGAACAATGCATCTTTGCTGGATGGTTTTACCGTAACCAACACCGAGCAGAAATCTGTGAATGAGACCTGGGACCCCATCCTAGGCGAGCAGAAAACCATCCGGAACAACTACAACGAGCTGCTGGTAACCTTAACCCAGAAAGGGAAGAAGGACCGTTTCATCAAGCTCCGGTTTAGAGTGTTCAATGACGGCCTTGGCTTCAGGTATGAATTCCCGAAGCAGAAGGAGCTGAATTACTTTGTGATCAAGGAAGAACGCACCGAGTTTGCTTTGGCGGGTGACCACAAGATTTTCTGGATGCCGGGGGACTATGACACCAACGAGTACACCTACACCACGTCCAAAGTCTCTGAGATCCCAAGCCTTCAGAAGAAAGCCACCATCCAGATTTCGGCGCAATCGCCTATCAAGAACCCAAGTGTACAGACGCCTTCCATGATGAAGTCCACTGACGGGCTGTATATCAACATCCATGAGGCGGCCTTGATCAACTATCCGGCCATGCACTTGAACGTAGATGCGCAGAACCTGAAAATGAGCGCGCACCTGACGCCAGACGCAGTGGGCAACAAAGGCTACATTCAGACCAATGCCACCTCGCCGTGGCGGACCATTGTGGTGAGTGACAAGGCAGCCAACATCTTAACCTCAAAGCTGATTTTAAATCTCAACGAGCCTACCAAGTATCAGGACGTGTCCTGGATTAAGCCGGTTAAGTACATTGGCGTGTGGTGGGAATATTTTGTGGCCGGCAAGTCTTCGTGGGGTTACAGCACTGAGAACAACACCAAACTCACCGATGACTTTACTAAATACAAGCCCAACGGCCGGCACGGTGCCAACAACGAAAACGTAAAGCGTCACATTGATTTTGCCGCCGAGCATGGATTTGACGCGGTGTTGGTAGAAGGCTGGAACATTGGCTGGGATGACTGGTTTGGCAACTGGAAAGAAGAAGTGTTTGACTTTGTGACGCCGTACCCAGATTTTAACGTGAAAGAATTGCAGGCCTATGCGGCTTCTAAAGGCGTGAAAATCATGATGCACCATGAAACGTCTTCGTCGGCTACCAACTATGAGCGTCGCTTGGACAAAGCCTTCCAGTTCATGGTAGACAATGGTTATAATGCTGTGAAGACCGGCTACGTAGGTTCTATCATTCCGCGCGGTGAGCACCATGACGGCCAATGGATGGTGAACCACTACATTCACGTAGCCAAGACCGCCGCTGACTACAAGATTATGGTCAACAGCCACGAGGCCGTTCGTCCTACCGGTTTGAACCGTACGTTCCCTAACTGGATTGCCCAGGAATCTGCCCGCGGCACCGAGTTTGAGGCCATGGGCGGCTTAGCTCCTGAACATACTACCATTCTGCCGTTCACCCGCTTAATGGGCGGGCCTATGGACTTCACGCCGGGTATCTTCCAGACAGACCTTACGGTTTATGGGCACGGCAACCGCGTCAACACCACGCTGGTGAAGCAACTGGCGTATTACGTGACCATGTACAGCCCGCTGCAAATGGCCGCCGACATGCCTGAAAACTACGCCAAATTCCCAGACGCATTCCAGTTCATTAAAGACGTGGCCGTGGATTGGGATGATACCTATGTGCTGGAGGCTGAACCTGGAGATTACATCACTACTGCCCGTAAAGCCAAAGGCAAAAACGAATGGTACATTGGTGGCATCACGGATGAGAACAAGCGCACGGCCAACATTTCCTTCAGCTTCTTGCCTAAAGGGAAAGACTATATAGCTACTATCTACGCCGATGGCCCAGATGCCAGCTATGACAAAAAGCCACAGAGCTACACCGTGCGCAAAGTGAAGGTGAACTCTAAGAGCATCTTAAAGCAGGGATTGGCCTCAAGCGGTGGTATTGCCGTGAGTGTGAAAGAAGGCAACAACTCTGAGATGAAAAGTTTAAAGAAGCTATAATCTCTAATTCAGAGTAATCAAAAAAGCGACGGCTTCCTGCAAAACAGGAAGCCGTCGCTTTTTTTCTGGTCCTATTTATTCAGCCCGGGTGAGTCTATAGGTGAATACTTTCTTGGCCGTGGTGAGCCGCACGTAAAAAAGCTTGCCAGACCATTGCTCCAGGTTGACTTGGTACTTGTAAAGGTTATTGCCTTTAGCTTTGCCCGTGAACAAGGTGATTAGTTTTACACCGTTGGGGTCATACACTTCTAGATAGGTCTTGGAATTTGCCCGGGGCAACTCAAACTGCACCATCATCTGGTTGGAGTTAGGATAAGGCAGAACCTGAAAATCAACATCTGCCTCCTTCATGGCCGCCGCGTCTACGGCGGTGGCTTGCAAGAACCTGGCGGTGGCTATTCTGGGAATAACTTTAGGAACAGGCAGTACTTCTTCTTCTAAGTGAGAGGGAATGGTAGCAGAGCTTACCAATTCAATGGTCACAACTACTTGGGCAGAAGAGGTGTTGCCGTGCTTGTCTTTGGCCGTGACCGTCACATAGTTCTTGCCAAGGTTAGCCGACGTGAATTCTGATTGAGAAAGACTGAATGTGATTTCCTCTGAAGGCGTGTCATTGTCATGCGTGCCGTCATTGACTTCAAAAGGAATGATGGTAACCGGTCCGTCTTTGAGGCTTCTGGAGATATTCTTTACCAATACCACGGGTCCTGTCTTTTCTGGCGGCGTTATGGACTCAACCGGCTGTACCGGCTGGCCGGTATTCTCAGCAATAGCTACCGTAGTGCCTTGCTCTTGCCCTAAATCCTTTTCCTGCAACTGCTTCTCTAGGTTCTGCACCTGGGCAATGGACGGCATGGAGAAGGTAGCCACATTGGTAGGGGTGCTCTCATTGTGAAAGCGGTCTAAGGCTGTGACCAGGTAATAGTATGGCTTGGTAGCATCTGGAACCTTGTCCGTGAATTTGGTACTGGTACTGATGGCAACTAGGTTCTCGGCATCCGCCCAGTCAATGACGGGCTTTTCTGATCTGTAAATGGCATATTGGCGCACTTTGTCAAATTCGGTTTTGCCCGGTAGGGGGGCTTTCCAGGACAGCACCACCGAGTCTGGCGCCGTGATGGAGACTGTCAAACTCTTGGGCGAAGCGGGCGGAGTATTGTCACGCCAGGGCATGGTAGGGAGCAGGGCCGGTTTCTGGTAGAAATTCTCACGGAGAGAATCCCTGAACCCATGTTTCTGGTTGGCGCTCATGCTGCCCGTGTTGTACATGATTTGGCCGTGGATGTTGGTGTGGCCCGGCTGGCGGTTGAACCGTATCTGGTTAGGAATCTGGGATGGATTGGCCCAATTCACGCCTGAAGCGGGGTCGTTGATCTTATAGCTACCCAAGCCTATGTACATGTGCCGGCCATAGGTGTTGTTGTTCCACCAAGGCACAATCTGGCTGTAATTGGCGCGGGTCTGGCCCATGTACCAATACACCTGCGGCGCCAGATAGTCTATCCAGCCCTCTTTTAGCCATTTTTTGGTATCGGCGTAGAGTTCATTGTAGTGCTCTAAGCCCGCGGTGGGCGTGCCAATGGCAGGATTTAAGCTGTTTCTATAGATGCCAGACGGCGAAATCCCGAACTTGACCCAAGGCTTCACTTTCTTGATGGTAGCGTCCGTTTGTTTGATGAGCAGATTCACGTTGTCACGGCGCCAATCGGCGCGGTTCTGGAAACCGCGTGGGTCTGCCGCATAGGCTGCATCATCATTGAACGTGCCGCTGGGGTAGAAGTAATCGTCAAAGTGAATGCCGTCTACGTCATAGCGCTGCACAATGTCTTGGATAACCGTCTGGATGTAGTTGCGCACGTCCCGCAGGCCAGGGTTGAGCGTACGCAGGTTGCCCGTGGCCATAAGCCATTCTGGGTGTTGCTTAGCTACGTGTTGCGGTGAGAAGCTGGGCAAATTCATGACGTGGCCCACGGCCCTATATGGATTTATCCAGGCATGAAACTCCATGCCGCGCTTGTGGCACTCTTCAATGGCAAACGCCAAGGGATCCCAGACAGGAGCGGGCGCTTTGCCTTGGATTCCGGTTAAATCGGCGGTCCAGGGCTCCAGGCGGCTTTCATAGAGGGCATCGCACTGGCTCCGTATCTGCAAGAAAACGGCGTTGATGCCCGTGCCTTTGTGAGTGTCTAAAATAGCGATTAGTGCCTTTTGCTGTTGAGCTGGGGTTTGGTTGCGCTTGGGCCAGTCAATATTGGCATAGGTGGTCAGCCATACGCCCCTGAACTCGCGTTTGGGCGTGTTTCCGGCTACGGAAGCGGCTATGGATATAGAAAGAAAGAGAAAGCTGAGGAAAAGTCTTTTCATCCCTAGGAAAGGGTTAATCATCCTTCAAAATTAAGGAGAATTTGCCAAAGCCTTTCAGAAAATCGCTCTGGCTCAAAGCATTGTAGAAACGCTATGTTAAGGAAAACGACGCGTGGTTCCGCAGGGCAGGTTTGTTCCCTAAATAAATCAGTAAAAACAGGAGGGACTGTATGAGCCGTCGTTTTTAGCCTAATTTCTGGAAAAGAGCATAAAAACGGCTTCGGCTAGAAAATGAGGTAATACTCTCTCAATAATTCTTGAAACGTGGCCGTGTAAGCATTGTCTTTCTCCCGGACCGGCAATCTGCTTTGCGTGAGCGGAGCGGGTGCTTTGGTATAACTGTGGATGGCGCGCAACAGCTTGCCGCCGGGCGTGGCCTCCAGCCAGAGAATGTGCTGGGTGTGAAAGCCCAATTGATGAGCCTCCTTCTCTAAGACTTTGGCCTCATGAGGCGGCAATAAAATATGCAACTTGCCATCAGGTGCTAGAAACTGCTGAGCAAACTGCAGCAGTTCTGTAAAAGATAGGGTTTCTGTGTGCTTGGCTACGTTCTTGGCCGTGTCTGCAGATTTCAAAGAAGCCTGAAAGAACGGCGGATTGCTGATGATGACATCAAATGGCGCTGGCTTAGTCTCTTGAAAGGCCTGCAGGCTTTGCGCATGTGACGTGATTCTGGAGGCCCAGGGACTTCTCTCAATATTAGACTTCGCCTGTTGGGCCGCGGCTTGGTCAATCTCCACGGCTTCAATCTGCGTTCCTTCTGGCGTGCGCTGGGCCACCATTAGACTCAACAACCCGGTGCCAGCTCCAATATCCAGTATCCGTTTGGCATCTGTTACGTCCACCGAAGCACCTAAAACGCACGAGTCAGTGCACACTTTCATGGCGCACTGGTCCTGTTTGATTAAGAACTGCTTAAACTGGAAATAGTCGTTGGCCACGTTTTAGATGTGAAGATTTGAAAATTTGAGGATGTGCTGATTGAAAAATTATTATTCGTTTTTTGGCCTATTTTTCAGAAAATAAGCCAAAAACAGCATCATTAAGTTGCTTGTAGAGAATTGATTTTAAAATTTAGGAATTCCTACCATTTCCAAATCTGCAAATCTCCACATTTTCACATCTCCAAATTAAAAAGATTAACCTTTGGTTGGATTGGCCTCGAAGCCTTTGTCTGGCGGAAGGTTGGGTTGCAGGGCGGCCGCTACGGCCAGCTCGTCGCAGCGTTCGTTCTCGGGGTGGCCGTTGTGGCCGCGTACCCAAACAAAGCGCACTTGGTGCTGGCGGTAGATCTTGAGGAAGCGTTGCCAAAGGTCGGGGTTGGCTTTGCCGGTGTAGCCTTTCTTCTCCCAGCCAAACACCCACTTCTTCTCCACGGCGTCAATCACGTATTTTGAGTCTGAGTAGACCGTGATGGGAATGCCCGGCTTGGTGATGGACTCTAGGGCCACAATCACGGCCAACAGCTCCATGCGGTTGTTGGTGGTCTTCCTGAACCCTTCACTCATCTCTTTCACATGGCGCCCATAGCGCAGAATCACGCCGTAGCCACCGGGGCCCGGATTGCCTCTGGAGGCACCATCGGTAAAAATCTCAATCAAAACGCGGGAGGTTAGTAAACCCCAAAATTACCACTTAAGCCCGTAGCCTTCCTAATAGGGCAGGGGATTAATTTGCGAACCCTGCCTTCTAGTGATGGTAATATCCTTGAAATGAAAACCTCGTTTTTGGCCTGATTTTCAGAAAACAGACCAAAAACCAGGTTTCTTAACTAGAGGTGTCTATTTCTCTTGACTAACGGTGGCGTTAAAGCCGAGGCCAATGAAAGGGATTCCTTCCCAAGTGCCTTGACTGGCTTTTCTAAAGTAGGTGTCACTGTTAAACATGCCGGCACTAAACCACAAGCCCCCTGCGCCTAGGTCTTTCACTAGCTCTAATGCCAAAAAGGAATCGGATTCCAGATAGATGTTATGCTTGGAAAGGTCAACTGATATGGCATTTCCCACTTCTGGCTTGGCAAGGTTGATGAAGATGGGTTCGCGTAAGAGGTTCTCCTCAGGCCCGTTCTTGCCCATTTTGTAAATGTTGATGCGCAGGAAAAGCGTATCAAACTGATTTCGGGCTACGTTAACGGTGATTTTCTCTACAAAGCTGGGCTTCTTTATTTTCAGGACAGACCCAACTTCACTGCCCAAGCCGTTAATCTTGAAGCCCGCCATCATGGTCTTGGAGTCAGTAGTATTGCCCACCACTTTGGTCTTGTATTCCTTAGGCCGTACCACCACCTCGTTCAAGGAAACTACGTCCTCCTGCAATTGAATGGAAGCCGTCTGGCTCGCAAACTTCTGCTTGAACTCGCTCACTTTCCACTTGACGGGTTTGTACCCAATGGCCGAGAAAAGGATCGTTTCTGAATTGAGGGAGTCATCCAAGGTGAGCGCGAAGGTGCCTTTCACCGAGGTAACCGTGCCTACGTCCTTGCCAATGACGCCAACGTTGACGTATTCCAGCGGTGCGTTTTGCTGGTCCAGGATTTTGCCCTGGAACCGTTGCGCCTGGGCGTAAAAGGAAATCAGAAGCAGGCAAAGGAGGAGAGAATTTTTCATAGGAGTAGGTGCTTGCAGGTTAGATGCAGAACGCCTCCTATAGGTTGCCTGGTCTATATATGAAAAGAAATATTCTTCGGTTAGAACGTGACGTTGGTCTTGAAGAGCTTGATGGCAATGGCCAACAATATCACCCCGAAGACCTTGCGCAAGACCTCGGTGCCGTTCTGCCCTAGTTTGCGCTCCAGCCAATTAGAGCTCTTGAGCACTATGTATACAAACAGCAAGTTGAGCAAAATACCCACCAACACGTTGGGCAGGGCATAGGCTGAGCGCAAAGATAGAAGAGTGGTCATAGTGCCGGCGCCTACAATCAGCGGGAAGGCCAGTGGCACGATGGAACCGGTTTTCACCTCTGGGTTGGAATGAAACAGGTGAATGCCCAAGACCATCTCCATGCCCATCAAGAAGATAATGATGGCACCGGCAATGGCAAAAGAGGCAAAGTCAATCCCGAAGAGCTTTAAAATACCATCCCCTACAAACAGAAACACAATCATGAGCACGCCTGCCACCAGCGTGGCCTTCTCTGACTGAATCACGCCTTCGCGCTGACGCAACTGGATGATGATGGGAATAGAGCCCAGGATATCTATGATGGCAAACAGAATCAGGCTAACAGAAACTATCTCTTTAAAACTGAAGCTAATCATAGGAGGGCAGAGGTTTGACGCAAAAATTATGGCGCAAAGCTAGTGATTTTCATAGAAAGCAGGGGCATGCCTCTGCGCACAGGTTTTAATAGAATTCTGCTTATTAGGACAAAGACTAAAAGGATTGATATTGCAGAGTTCCCCGTTTTTGGCCTGTTTTCTCAGAATCAGGCCAAAAACGAAAAATTTTCTAGGCCGGGTACTGCGCCCTGAAGAAGTTGAGCAAGGTGTCATACTCGCTGTCTTCTATGGCCGGGAAGTTGGCAATCCTAAAGGTGTTCTTGGCCCAGGCGCCGTAGCCGTTGCCCAGCGTGATGCCGTGCGTGAGCGCCACGCGTTTCAGTTCCTGCACTTTTTTATCAGGGGCTTGCAGGGTTAGGACGGTTTGGGAACGGACCTCGGGGTTTTCTACCAGCAGACGCACGTCGCCGGGCATTTCCTCAAAGAAGGCATACAAATCATGCGCACGCTTAACTAGGTGCTGGTCTACCTGTTTGATGAGGGGCAGTTGCTCCAGCATTTGGCGCATGAGGTACAAGTCCAATACATTGGGCGTGTGGCCAGTCTGATAGTTGAGCATCTTTTCATACAGAAACACCAAACTGTTATAGTGCTTCCGGTCGTTCAATGCCTTGGCGCGTTGCAAGGTGCGCGGAGAGCAAACCAACACGCTTAAACCGGCTGGCAAGCCGAAGCACTTCTGTACCGAGGCAAACCAGATATCTGCGCGTATAAACTTGAGGTTCAAGCCAGCCATGCTAGAGGTGGCATCCACGGCCAGCAAAGGATCCTTGAACTGGTTCTGCAGTTTCAAGAGTGTCTCCATGCTCACCTGTGTACCATTAGAGGTCTCGGTCTGGGTCACGCAAATCAAATCGGTGTCATCTTCTACCGGAATATTGGGCACGTCCAGCAGGTCATTCACGCCAAAGGATTGGCCGTAGCTGTCGGGGCGCAGGCGCTTGGTGTACTGGCACCATTTCTCCCCGAAGGCCCCATTATACAAATGCAGGCTTTTGTGAGGCGTCAGGCTCTGGGAGATGATTTCCCAGCACTCGGTGGCCGAGGAGGTGAAGAACAGGTAATAGTCCTGGGGGATGTTGAGCTTCTTTCTGAGCAGTCCCACCAAGTCGCGCATCATGAGCACAAAGCGCTCACTGCGATGCGGAATGCTGAGAATGCCCTCGTCATAGGCCATGGTGAGGTAGTCCCGCACTTGGGGGTAGACTTTTGAGGGCCCAGGATAAAAATTGAGCATGAGGGAAATAGGTATAGGAGGTTGTTTTGGGAATTCGCGCAGAGTAGGAGCCCAGGGCCCGTTTGTACACAAGGACTTCCGTTTTTGGCTTGTTTTACAGAAAACAGGCCAAAAACGAAGCCAGCAGAAATCACCTACACGGTAAAAACGCCCGCTGGTTACGCCTTCTTGTAATTAAATCCCACTTTTGAAGGCTTCAGACGCTCAAAGTATTGTAAGGCAAGCCGATAACTTTCCAACCCGAATCCACTGATGCTTCCCACGGCTCTCCCGCCAATATATGTGACTTGGCGGGCGGCCTCCCGGGCGAATACATTGGAAATGTGCACCTCTACCACCGGGGTCTCAATGGCGGCAATAGTATCCATTAACGCTAGAGAGGTGTGCGTGTACGCTCCGGCATTGAACACAATGCCCTGATAATGGTAGCCTACCTCCTGCAGTTTATCTATGAGCACGCCCTCCACATTTGACTGAAAGTACTCCAGTTCCATGTCTGGGAAAGCCGGCAACAGGTCCTTCTCATAGTAGTCTTCAAAGGAGCGCGAGCCGTAGATGCTTTTCTCACGTTTGCCCAGCAGGTTGAGGTTAGGGCCGTTGAGGATTAATATTTTCATAGGTAGAAATCTGTAGGGAAAACACGCAAAGGTAAGTAAGGTACAGAATCTTTCTGGTACCCAAATGCTTGGTTTTGTTGGAAGTTAAAAGACTTCTAGTAAGGTGGTCTTACTTAATGATGCAGCGTTTGTCAAAGAACGTAAACCGTCTTTTGTCATTCCTAGCAAGCATCTCCATGGTTTGATGTATTAAAACAGAAAGAAAATATTCATTATTTCTATGTAGGCATGGGGGTAAGGCGCTATTAGGTTGTCTTAAGAGTGAGAGATGGTGCGTGACTACCAAGTAGTTGGCCTCTTTAGCCATGGTCTTTCTCTCTGCCCAGCCAAACTCCCCGCGAGTTTCCACGAAATAAAAACTGCAGTTCCATTAGGAGAAAGTCTGCTAAGGGCTGTAATTTTGACAATAGACATTGGTTGTGGACGTTTGTCTCTGGAAGAGAGGCTCTACCAGCCAATTGTATATAAACCATAGGAGGGTGATAGCCCGCTTTACATTCCATTCTATCCCCCATGAATTGGTCATTAGGTTTAAAACAGTTTCAAGAGTACCTGCAGATAGAAAAGTCGCTGTCCGGCAATTCTGTGGAGGCCTACGTGCGCGATGCTAAGAAGCTGGTTCAGTATTTTGAAATCACGCAGCAGAAGGTAGGCCCGCTAGAGGTACAGCCCATCCACTTACACGGTTTTTTGGAGTGGATCAATGCGCTGGGCATGACGTCCCACTCGCAGGCGCGCACACTCTCCGGCATCAGGGCGTTCTATAAGTTTCTCATCATGGAAGATTTGCTCCACGCAGACCCCATGGAGACCATTGAGGCGCCCAAGCTCCAACGCAAACTCCCAGACACCCTAAGCTATGATGAGATTGTCATGCTCTTTGAGGCCGTAGACGTGAGCACCCCAGAAGGCACCCGCAACAAAGCCATGCTGGAAACCCTCTACAGCTCTGGCCTCCGCGTCTCAGAGTTGATTGAGCTCAAGCTGAGTAATTTGTATGAGGATTTAGGGTTTGTTCGCGTGACCGGTAAAGGCAACAAAGAGCGTCTGGTGCCCATTGGCCGCGATGCCTTGAAGTACATTAGGCTCTACATTGAAGGAGTGCGCCGCCACCAGACCATCAAGAAAGGGCAGGAGGATTTCATCTTCTTGAATCGCCGGGGCTCCAGCCTGACCCGTGTCATGGTGTTCAACATCATAAAGGACCTGAGCGCCAAGGTGGGCATGCAGAAAAGCATCAGCCCGCATACGTTTAGGCACTCCTTTGCCACGCACCTCATTGAAGGCGGAGCCGACCTGCGCGCCGTGCAGGAGATGCTGGGCCATGAGTCCATCACCACCACCGAGATTTACACCCACCTGGACCGTGATTACCTCAAGCAGGTCATTCATGAGTTCCATCCAAGAAGCTAGTTTAAAGTGAAGGCTAACGCCAGTTTTGGCTTGTTTTCTGTAAAATAGCCTAAAAACAGAACGCCCCGCAGAAGTTTTCTGCGGGGCGTTCTGTTTAAAAAAAGAGCCGTTATTTCAGGGCCAGTTGTTTGGCGTCAGCAGCGATCACTTTTTTGTAGAATTCTTCAAACGCAGCCATTTGCTGCGGTTCAATGATATCCTTGGTAAAGCGAAGCTCGCGGGTGAAGACTAGTTGGTTGTTTACCTTCTTGCATGTTAAGGAGTACTCCGCAACGGGGCAGCTCAGTTTCACTGGCAGTGGCATTTCGGCTAACACTTTCTTGTCTGGCAAGGTCATGGTAATAGTGGCGCGGTCATGGTCTGCGTACAATGACTGTGACAAGTCTACCGGCGTGGTGCGGGTTTCATTGAACGTGAAGTCTTGCGCAGAGGCCTTGTTGAACCATGGAAGGGAGAATAAAGACATGCCGCCTACCTGCGTCACCATGTCCGTTGCCTGGTATGCAATATGGCTCTTAACAGTGTCTTGCGTGCCCTCCAGCCCTTTGAAAGAGAGTTTGGTCAGCTTAAAGCCGGTCAAAACAGAACCAAAAGACTCATGAATCATCTTTTCGCGTTCTTTCTGGCTGGCGTCCCGGTAGCGCTGCTTGGCGTCGGCGGCCATGGCGCCGGTTCTGTAATAGTCTTCTTCAACAGAAATATTGCTGCCTACCAGTTTCACCGTAGACTTCCGGTCAATGATGTTTAGTGGACGGTTGCCCGGGTTCAAGTGCGTCAATGTACGGCTGGCAGGAGCCTTTCCGTCACCAATCTCTAATATGCCAGATTGTAGCATGCTCTGGTGGAAACTACCGAAGGGCAAGAAGTTAGAAGTCAACTCCACATAAGTTTCCTTGCCAGGCAGCGTCACCTTGGCGATGCAGTGGTTGAAATCAATGGAAGGCAAGGTAAGGTCATGCAAACCATTGTCCCGGGTGTTGACCAGCACCAATTGCGCCGGTACACCTGCTTCTTGGCACATAGCCACAAACAGGGTAGACACGTCTTTGCAATCACCAATCTTGGTGTTCAACACATCTGCGGGCTTCTGCGGGATTAACCCACTCTGCCTAAATGAAATGGAGCTGTACGTGATGTTAGAAGTAATGTATTCATAGATGGATCTGGCTTTCTGGATAGGCGTCAGGTTCTTTTTATCAGCGAACAACTCCTCTACCGCCTGCTTCACTTCAAAGTCTGGGCGAGCCTTGGAAGAGGCCAGGTCTGCGTACCAGCTAGAGATGAAATTCCAGTCTGGGAAAGAGGAAAGGTACAGCGTCTGGCCCACATCCGCGAGCACCGGCATCTTGTCCTCGCTCTTTAACCCGGCGTGGTTTTTCTGTTCCCAGACATATAGCTTGAACTCATCTGAGGCCTGCACTTTGGGCTCAAGCGTGCCTTGGGTCATTTTGTGCTGGAATTTGGTTTCAGGGTCTACCAACAGGCTGTACCGGGTGGTTTGGTACGGCAAGAAATGGCTGAAGAACTGACGATCCCAGAAGTAAGGTGCCAGTTTACCCTTCAAATGGTTCTCCAGTTTATAGCTAATGTGGATGGCATCGCCGGGTTCCAGGTTGGTGAATACCAATTGGTCATCATTGCTTTCAGCGGGTACTTTGCTGCCGTTCTGCTTCACCACTTCAGATTTCTCCACAATCAGACGTTGCATGTTGTGGTAAGAAACGCCGTATTCTTTCCAGTCTTCTACACCCTTTTGGTTGAATACTTTCACCACCACGGTGCGTTTTTCTTCAGAGGCTCCTCCTTTGTATACTACTTTCTGCACATCGTCTAACAGAATAAGGCTGTTGTCTTCTGGGAAGGCGGCGGCTTTGGGCGCGTTTTTAATGAGGGCGTACACATCATTCTGCGGGAAATAGCTGAACACTTCTTTTTTGTTCTCCAGCTGGCGCAGTTTTCTCAGGCTCTCATAATCTGTAGGGTCTAGTTGTACCGCTTTTTGGATAGCCTGCAATGCCTCTGCCTTTTTCTGTTGTGCCTCAAAGGTTTTGGCCAAGTCTGCCCAATAGGTGCCAATGTACGGGGAGATTTGCAGAACCTTGCGGTAAGACTCTTCGGCCATCTTGTAGTTCTGGGCCTGGTAGTAAATGTTGCCTAGCGTATGTTGTATACCCACAGATACAGGCTCCTCTACCATATATTGCTGGTACAATTTTATACCGTCTGTGATGTCTCCCTTGTCAAAATAAAGCGAAGCCAGTTTCTGAGAGGTAGGGTATGATCGGTTTTCTTTGAGGTACTTCTTGAGCACGTTGGCCGCATTGGTCTGGCTTTTGTTGACGTTCTTCTCAATGGTGTATTTAAGGTCCATGAAGGCCGCGCTCTGCGGATAGGCAGCGTACCCTTTCTCCGCTAAGGAAAGTACCTCATTGTATTGCTTTTGATTGGAAAGCACCTGAATGCGCCTGGCCAGAATTTCCTCGGTTTGACCTTGGGCCTTTTCCATCTGGTCTACCAACGCTAGGGCCTGCGTGTAGTTTTCTTTCTCAATTTCATCCTGGTAATTCAAGCTAAGGGCGAAAGGAAGCTCAGGGTCATGCTCTTTTAGCCACTCCAAGGCTGTTGCCAAGGACGTGCGGTTGCTCTCCCGTTGGTAGGCATCAATCAGGCACATGGTCAGGTAGCTGTTGGTAGGCACCATCTTCTGTACCTGGCGATATACGCGGCGGGCGTCTGCGGTTTTGTCATTGCGCAGGTACGTCTGAGCCAGCAACAGTTGCGGCAATACTTGTTGCGGCTGTTGTTTTATTATGGCTTTGAAAAACTCTTCATAAGACAAAGGAAGCGGCGTGGGCATTTCTCCCTTGTCTGCGGTGTAAGCCTGGGCAGTGGCAGTAGCAGTAAGGCCTGGCAAGGGTTGGCCTTTGTCATCTGTAAGACGTGCCATGAAGTTAGAGCGCTCAGCGTAACTTTCACCTATCTGCACCAAAATACGGTTATGCCCTTGCTTAAGTGTTACTGGGGTAAGGTAGGTGTCCAAGTCATTGTTGCGTTCTATGTCATCTGCATATACCAGGCGGTCATTCACCCAGGCCTTGATAGAGCCAGAAACACCTAGTCTAAGTTGAGCTTGCTGCTCTTTGGGGCTGTTTACAAACGTCTGGGCAAATAAGATGGCATCATCTGAATAGAAATGGTAGGTGAAGTCAATCCATTTGTTGTTGCGGGTGCCGGGCAGGGCAAACCAAGAGATAGGCGCCCCGTGTTTGTTTACAAAGCTGGCATTGGCTTGTGGATGCCCCAGCGGACCAAACTCCTTGCTGAACCCGCTGCCAGACATGTTCTCAAACTCGCCTACTACCTGCCACTTGTCTAAAGCGCCAATTAGGGCGTACATCTGGTTGGCCGTAGCTATCTGGTTGCTATTCTCATAGTGGTTTCCAAGCGAGGAATAGGCCATGGCCTTTAGGGTCCCATCGGCCAAGGGGTCTGTGGTGAGTTTTTTCAAGAAGGCTACCTGAGCCGCGGTCTTCTTTCCGCTTCCTTCCATTAAGGAAGGGGTAGACCACAAGGCATACACATACGGATATGGGTTGTTAGAAGCCTGAAAGAACTGCTGGAATTCAGCGAAAGCCTCCGTTGAAGGCCTATCCAAAGCGGCCAGCATGGAAAGTCCTAAGTGGGCCTCTGCGTTGTAAGAAGATTCTAGACTTGCTTTTTTGAATAACTCCCGAGCCTCGGCGCGTTTGTTTTCATGAAATTTGGTCCAAGCTTCTTCAAGAGGAGAAGGAGCGGTAGAGGCTAATGCCGGGAAAGCAGGTAAAAGGTACACCAGTAGCAAAAGGAGAGCTGTCCACCGGCGTAGTTGGGAAGAACGCAACTGCATAATAAAGGGTTAGAGGTTTTAGCCCTTTAATTACATAAGAATCTAGAAAGTAAGCAGCCAGAGAAAATATTATTTGAAAATATCTACTGATTCTGGCGTTTTCGGCCTGTTTTCCAGGGAATAGGCCGAAAACGGCGCTTCTTTTACGCGTGCGCTGAATTGAGCAATTCTTCGGCGGCGGCAAACGGTGATTTCTGGCCTTCTACCACCTGCTGGGCAATGCGGTCCCATTGGGCCATGACCAAAGGATGCTGATAGAAGCGCTCTTCTAAACTCTGCCGGATGCTGTGCTTAAGCCAGTGCAGGTTCTGGTCTTTTCTGCGCTGGGTAAAGTAGCCGTTGCCCTGGGTGAGCTGCACGTAGTCCATCACAGATTCCCAGAGCGGGGCTAGACCGGTTTTCTCATAGGCAGAGCAGACGGTCACGCGCGGACTCCATTTAGAAGCGCCCAGCGGAAAAAGATGCAAGGCGCCCTGGTACTCAGCCTGTGCGCTGGTGGCTGGGTGCAGGTTGGCGCCGTCGGCCTTGGTGATGGCCACGGCGTCGGCCATTTCCATAATGCCTTTCTTGATGCCTTGCAGTTCATCGCCGGCGCCTGCTAGCATAAGCAATAAAAAGAAGTCTACCATCTCATGCACTGCGGTCTCAGACTGGCCCACGCCCACGGTCTCCACAAAGATGACGTCAAAGCCGGCGGCCTCACAAAGAAGAATGCTCTCGCGGGTACTGCGTGCCACGCCGCCCAGGGTTTTGCCGGCCGGCGAAGGTCTGATGTAGGCAGATGGGTTGGCGGCCAATGTTTCCATGCGGGTCTTGTCGCCTAAGATGCTTCCGCCGGTGCGCTGGCTGGTGGGGTCTATGGCCAGCACCGCCAGTTTCTTGCCGTGCTGTTCTAACAGGTAATTCCCGAAGGCTTCAATAAAAGTGCTTTTACCCACGCCCGGCACGCCCGTAATCCCCACTCTTACAGACTTACCCGCATACGGCAAGATCTGTTCCATGACTTGATGGGCCAAGGTTTGGTCTGAGGGCAGGGTGCTTTCTACCAGTGTGATGGCTCTACTCAGCAGCACGCGGTTGCCGGCCAACACGCCTTGGGCATACTCTTCTGGGGTGAATCTTTTGGGCACTCGTTTTTGGGCTATTTTCTGGAAACTACGCTAAAAGTACGAAGAAGCCGCAAAATGACTTTACAAATTCAAAGACGCTAGGGGAGTTGTAAGGCTAATGCGCGACAGCTCTGCGTTTGCACAAGGTCTGTTGCGAGGGTTTCAACTCATTGTAGAGAATGGCTTCCTGCAACAATTCCCGCAAACCGGCTTCTGGAAAGGGTTGACCTGAGTGGAAGAAGACTTTTCTGATTTGTTTGGTGTCAGGCTCTGCGAAGAGTCCTTGCGCATTGCTCAGGTGCATTCCCTTGACAAAACCCAAGTAGGCAGACCCAGTTTTGGTAGTGCTCATGTAACACAACTGGCCCAGGTAATAATAGAAAGGACACTTGTATATGAATCGCTCCTCTACCTGCGGGGCCGCTTGCAGAATGAAACGCCTGAGACGCTGAAGCAAGGGCTGCAACTCACTTTCTTGGTGCTGAATATAGGCCGACACCTGCGGTGAAAATACCAGAGTTTCCATGCCTGAAAAGTACCTAATTAATTGCTGATTGCTTATTGTTGGTTGTTGAAAAAGACCAGAATCAACAATTAACAATCAAGTTACTGTTTCTGGACTACCTGGCCGGTGGTGGGCAGAATGTTCTGGAAATAGAAGCCCGGAAAGTTAGGCAGGCCCAGTTCGCTTTTCTGATTGCCCAAGCTTACGCCCGCATCTTTGTAGTTACACTCCTTACCCAGTTTGTTAGGTTCTTGGATGACGCCCAGCCAGTTGTTACCGCTTCGAGCCACGTAAATGCGGCCGTCAGGGCCCAGTTGTAGGGCGCCAATCTTCCGGCTCATGCTCTTGGCCACCTGCTGACCAGAAAGCTTAATAGCTTCTGCATTTCCAGCCGCTAAATTAAATTGGAAGATGCGCGCCTCGCCACCCGAAAGGCCGTTTTTAGCGCCGTACAGTTTAAATCCGTCAGAAGAGAACTCCACGCCGTAGGCTTCGTCAAACCTTCCCAAATCCAAGGCATTGGACACCACGCCGGTAACTCTGTCAAAATCAAACAATTCTATTTTATTCACGGCTGCCCAAGTAGCCATGGCTAGCTTATCACCAGCCGGAGAGGCTTTCAGGTAGCCAATGGCGGCGCCGTCATCGCCGGCGTGCATGCTGCCCAAGCGGCTTTCTACCGGGGTAAAGGTGAGGCCATTGGAGGTGAGCAAATAAGCATAGAAGGCACTGCTGTTCCAACGGTGGGTGATGATCCAGTAATCGCGGCCGTTCTCATGGCGCACGGCCGTCAGTTTCTCGGCAACGGGCGCAAAGATGAGGTTGTTCTTAGTGACCACTTCGCCCAGGCCACCGTTCTTGCTCATGTCTACCATGTGGTATTGCAAGCCATGGCTCATGCCCTGAAAATCGGTGGTGAAGAGATAATAGATAGAAGAGGAGCCAGGCCTAGGCAGAATAAGTGCCGCCTGGGTAGAAGACTCGTGGCCTTTGAGCTCATCGCCGTTGGCCATCAGTTCGCCGGTGCGGTTCCAGACGCGCATGCCGTTGCTGTAAAACAAAAGGTTTCCACGGGCGTCTGAAGCGGTGGCAGCGCCTTCCTCGCTAAACAGGTTGCCACCTTTCACGGCTTTGGGCGCGCCGTCGGCAAAGGAGAGCGCGGCGTTTCTTCCGAAGTACCAAAAAGTAGCCTCTTTCTGCGCCTGGGCCGCCACAGAAACTAACCAGAAGGGCATTAGCAGGAAAATCGTCTTCAATGTCTTCATCATCCACAGAACAAATTGTCTACCCCCAAGAATTCAAAGATTGAGCCAAAACTTCTCAAGCTCCTTACTAATAAACGCCGAAACCCAACTCTAGTACATACTTGCCCAGATTTAAACCGATGACTTTGAATAAATACTGTAAAATAGAATGAAAGGAAGATGAGACTAGTATACTGCCCAGAAAAGCCTTATCTTTCATTATCTTAGCTACCCACGCTTGCGCACCGCCGCCGGGTAGTTTCTAAAATGGGTTAAAGCTGTTGGACGAAAGACTAAGATGGATTGCCTTTTGGTCACCTAACACGCTCACCCCCATGAAAAAAGTACTTAAAAACGCCTTAGGGCGGGTTTTTCTCACTGTTGAATACAATGAGAAGGCCAACTGGGTCTATAACAACTGGATAGGCTACCAGTCATTTGATAGCATCGTGTCTGGTGCCAACGCCTGCGCCGAGGTCCTCAGCCAGCACAACTGCTCCTTCCTGCTCAATGACAACCGCCAAATCATTGGCCCATGGAACCACGCCGTAGAATGGATTGCCACCGATTGGACACCCAGAGCCATTGCCGCTGGTCTGCGCTATTTTGCACACGTGGTAGACACAGACTCCCTGGCTAAACTGTCTAGTGAGGAAATGAAACAGACCGCCGACGGGTTTGAGATGCAGATCTTCGGGGATATAGAAGAGGCCACCGCTTGGTTAGCTGCCCATCAACAAGTAACCCAGCAAGCGTAGCCTTCGGCATTCAGTTAATATCGTTACTGAAGGATAGAGAAATTTGATCCTGAATACTGCTGAATAGACGTGTTTTTGATGTGAAAGCTTAGACTCTGCAGGGAGGCTCTTTTACTGAGGGTGTGTCTGCTTTCGGCTAGGTGGGTGGCACAACTCAAAATGAGCAGCCCGGTTATCACACAAATGATCAACTTCTTCATAAAGGGCAGGCAGGTTGGGTTTGTTTATAAAGTTGCCCAATCTTCCTTCTAATTCACAGGAAGGAAATCCCAATCCGTAACTTGTACAATCTTGCCAATTTGTTGATTACTGACGGTCCAACGTCTTTTAGCTGTTTTAAGACAAGGCCGTTTAAGAAAGTTGTGCCAGTTTGGTAACGGCAACTTTCTTATTGGTTTAAAAAGAGAACTCCCGTTTTTGGCTTGTTTCCTTGAAAAGAGGCTAAAAACGGGAGTTCAATATTCTCCTGAGAAGGGAGGATTTTACGCCTTCAACAGCTTTTCCAGAATCTCCTGCGCGGCTACGCTAATCACGGTGCCCGGCCCGAACACGCCAGACACACCTGCGTCAAACAGGAACTGGTAATCTTGCGCCGGAATCACCCCGCCCGCAATGACCATGATGTCCTCGCGGCCCAGCTTTTTCAACTCAGCAATCAGAGAAGGGATTAATGTTTTGTGGCCGGCGGCCAGACTGCTCACGCCTACCACGTGCACGTCGTTCTCGGCGGCTTGCAGGGCTACTTCTTCTGGGGTCTGGAATAACGGGCCCAGGTCCACGTCAAAGCCCAAATCCGCGAAAGAGGTGGCGATGACTTTGGAGCCGCGGTCGTGGCCGTCCTGGCCCATTTTGGCCACCATGATTCTTGGTCGGCGACCTTCCTGCAAGGCAAATTTATCGGCTAGCGCCTGGGCCTTCCCGAAGTTCTCATCGTCTGAAATCTCTGAACTGTACACGCCTGATATTGCTCTAATGGTGGCCTTGTGACGGCCGTACACTTTTTCTAGGGCATAGGAAATCTCGCCCAGGCTGCAACGCACGCGGGCGGCCTGTACAGCCAACTCCAGCAGATTGCCTTCCCCGGTCTCGGCGGCGTTGGTCAAGGCATCCATGGCAGCGAAGACAGCGGCATCATCCCGGTTCTCACGCAGATTGGCCAATCTAGTCAGCTGGGACTCGCGCACGGCGGTGTTGTCAATGTCCAGAATCTCCAACTGCTCCTCAGACTCTGGCTTGAACTTGTTCACGCCCACAATCACGTCTTTGCCGGCGTCAATGCGCGCCTGCTTTCTAGCCGCGGCTTCTTCAATGCGCATCTTCGGCAGGCCGGTTTCAATGGCTTTTGCCATTCCGCCCAATCGTTCCACTTCCTGAATCAAGTCCCAGGCGCGGTGAGCGAGCTGGTGGGTGAGGGCCTCTACGTAATACGAGCCGCCCCACGGGTCCACGGTCTTGGTGATGTGCGTTTCCTGTTGCAGGTAAATTTGGGTGTTGCGGGCAATCCGCGCCGAAAAGTCGGTGGGCAGGGCAATGGCTTCGTCCAAGGCGTTTGTGTGCAGACTCTGTGTTCCGCCTAGGGCGGCGGCCAAAGCTTCCACGGTGGTGCGGGCCACGTTGTTAAACGGGTCCTGCTCCGTCAGGCTCCATCCAGAGGTTTGGCAGTGCGTGCGCAGGGCCAGGGACTTATCGCTCTTCGGGTTGAACTGCTTGATGAGCTTGGCCCACAGCATACGGGCGGCACGCATCTTGGCAATCTCCATGAAGTGATTCATGCCAATGGCCCAGAAGAAGGACAAGCGCGGCGCGAAGGTGTCAATGTCCATGCCCGCGGCTAGGCCGGTCCGCACGTATTCCAGACCGTCTGCCAAGGTGTAGGCCAGCTCCAAATCTGCCGTGGCCCCGGCTTCCTGCATGTGGTAGCCCGAGATGGAGATGGAGTTGAACTTGGGCATGTGCTGGGAGGTGTAGGCGAAGATATCGGCGATAATCTTCATGCTGGGTTCCGGCGGATAAATGTAGGTGTTGCGCACCATGAACTCCTTCAGGATGTCGTTCTGGATGGTGCCGCTCAACTGCTCAGGCTTTACGCCCTGTTCCTCAGCGGCCACAATGTAAAAGGCCAAAATGGGCAACACCGCGCCGTTCATGGTCATGGACACGCTCATTTGGTCCAAAGGAATCTGGTCGAACAGAATCTTCATGTCCAGAATGGAGTCAATGGCCACGCCTGCTTTGCCCACATCGCCTACCACGCGTGGGTGGTCAGAGTCATAGCCTCTGTGGGTGGCCAAGTCAAACGCCACCGAGAGACCTTTCTGCCCAGCCGCCAGATTGCGGCGGTAGAAGGCATTGGATTCCTCGGCGGTGCTGAAGCCGGCGTACTGCCTAATGGTCCATGGGTTCTTCACGTACATGGTGCTGTACGGACCGCGCAAATACGGCGGCAGCCCGGCGGCAAAGTCCAGGTGCTCAAAGGCCTGCGTGTCTTCCTTGGTGTAGAAGTTCTGCAAGGGCAAGCGCTCCGCAGTCTTCCAGGTCTTGGCTTCCGTTTTTGGCTTGTTTTGGCCAGAACTGCCCGAAAACGTAAATGGTATCTTGGTGAAATCTGGTTTCATGTTTTTAAGACGTAAGACATATGACTTTTATAGCTCGTACATCTGGTTTCTATTCTTGGTATCAAGTAGCAGGTATCATGTAGCAAGATGCCCGCTGTTGTTATCATAATTATGTGTGTCGCTCTCCCTCTTGTCATCCTGAAAGGATCTTGTGGGCGAATAGTAACTCAGCTTGCCATGCCCAAAAACTCATTTTAGAGTTTTTGGGCATTATTGAAATTCCCCCTGTCCTTTAGAAGTTTTTAAAAAATGTAACTCTGGTATTTCGTAGCCAAAGTCGTTTTTAAATCCTTTTACTGTTCTTCCATTTACCTTCAGCTTCTTTGTTCCATCGGTTTTAGTTGAAAAAATGATGAAGAAGTCTGGTATGAATTTTACAGGTCCTATTGGCTTAACTTTTTCCAATGCATTTAATAATTCAATTATTACGCTCTCTGAAAGTTGCTTTATTTCTGCAATCTCTCCATTCGTCTTCTCATCAGGCCGAAGTAGTTCTACTTCAACAACATCTTCTATTCTCTTGGGGTAATCGAGTTTGTCGTTGTCTGATGAACAGGCAGATAAGATGGACAGGACTGCGATAAAGAATAACTTCATTTAACTAATGGTATTTAGCTTTGACGTGACTCCTGTATTTATATAAGCCTCTCTTTAACTTCCTGTGACTATCGCTTCAGTCTTTCTCATTCGCTCACAAGTTCCTTTCAGGATGACAAAGTGGGGGAGGGTAAGTGTTCCGCACGTTTTTTGACTCGCGACTCAAGACTCAGAACTCGCGACTCATCAAGAAGCATGCTCAGAGGTAATCACCCATTTGCCGTTCATCTTTTTCCAGACTTGGGAGGAGATGCCACCCATCAGTCGCTTGCCGTCTCGCTCAATCTTCCATCTGATAACATAAAGCGCGGCGTCTTTCCCTAAAGCTTCCAGGTGCAGGGGCTCATAGGAGTAGGTGCCCATGGTGCTTCGGTCTTTGAAGTCCTGCTCAAACATCTCCAGCACCGGTTGCCAGGCTTTTTCTACGCCATTCTTGCTTATCCAGAGCATCTCCGGTGAGTTCCAGTAGAAACTCATGGCGGCTTCCAGATTGCCCGCGTTCCAAGCGTTTACCTGTCCGTCTAAGCCTTTTCTGGCACCTTCTATGGGGCTTTCAGCAGTGATAGAAGTAAGCTCGTTTTTCAAGGAATCAGCCATGGTTAGGTGCGTGAACAGAAGCGTGAATAACAGAAGTAAGCGTTTCAAGGTAACGTTGGTGTTTATGTCGTTTTTAGCCTGATTCCTAGAAATTAAGCCCAAAATGATGTTTTTATAAGACTACAAG
This sequence comes from Rufibacter sp. DG15C, assembly GCF_001577755.1. Taxonomy (NCBI): domain Bacteria; kingdom Pseudomonadati; phylum Bacteroidota; class Cytophagia; order Cytophagales; family Hymenobacteraceae; genus Rufibacter; species Rufibacter sp. DG15C. The sequence goes on along the minus strand of NZ_CP010776.1, from coordinate 473,369 downwards.
ATGACTCGGGACTCAAGACTCAGAACTCAGGACTAGGCGCTTCGCGCCTTATGCGCCCAAGCGTTCCTGAATGCGGGTGATGATTTCCTTGGTGTCACAGCCTTGGAACAAGAACTCGTCAAAGCCGTTGGCTCTTAGTTCATCTTTCAGGTGCAGGGGGTCATCTGCCAGAATAAGCGCCGGGCCTTGTTTGTGCTGGTCGCGCATGCCGCGGGCAAACTCGTCTGCGAAGTCTGAGAAAGCCTGTTCGGGCGTGGCCATTACAATCACCTGCGCGTCCAAGGGTTTCACTGAAGCCAAAGCCTCGTTCACCGTGTTTACTTTCACCACCTGGGTAGTAAAGCCAGAACAAGTGAAGAATTCGCGGGCGAAGGAGGCGTGAATGTGCTCTTGAATGGCTGGCCCCATGTGCACCACCACCGCCAACGGACGACGCTGTTTCTTGCGCAGGTGCATTTCGGTGGCCAGGCGCATCACTTCATACGGGTAGGCGGCGCGGGTATTGTCGAAGTCTCGGCTCTGCATCAAAGCCTCGGGGTTATAGTCGTGCTTTTCGTTGGTGTTGGGGTATTTATTGGTACCCAGAATCACCTCTTTGCCGCTGGCAATGTTCTTGAACTTTTGGTTGCTGGCCTCTTTTATCAAATCCTGGATGAAGCCCGAGTTAGACGCCGCCATGAAACCACCCAGACCTTCAATCTCCTGGAACAGCGCCCAGGCTTTCTCAGCGATCTCCTGGGTGAGGTACTCAATGTAATAAGAACCGGCGGCCGGGTCAATGGCTTGGTGCAGGTAGGCTTCTTCTTTTAAGATGATAGAGATGTTGCGGGCGATGCGCTCGCTAAAGGCATTCGGTTCTTTATAAGTGCTGTCAAAGGGCTCTACCTCCACAGAATCAACGCCACCCATGATGGCGCTCATCAGCTCAGTGGTATGGCGCAACAGGTTGGTGTGCGGGTCTAAGGTAGCCTGGTGCCAGCGCGAAGTAGAGGCATGAATGCGTAGATGCCCCGCTGATTCTACCGGAGCTTTATAGGCTTCCACCACTTTAGACCATAGCAACCTAACGGCCCTGAACTTGGCAATCTCAAAGAAGTAGTTGGTGCCCACAGATAGGTGAAACTGCATATCACGGAACAAGCGCTCTACCGGCAGAATCTCATTCGTCAGCCCGTTGGTATAGCACACGGCAATGGCCAACGTGATGGCAATTTCCTGTACCAGCGTAGCGCCTTTGTTACTGAAGTGCGCACCGTTGATGGTAAGGGCATAGAAGTTGGGTGCATCCAGGGTTTGCTCCAGCAGATGTTTCGCGTGCTCCATGTCCAACTGACGGTAACTCTCAGATGACAAAATGGGTGCGCACTTTAAGAAGCCGTTCAACTGGTTTAAGGATATGCCTTTGCGGTACAGGCCCGTCACCAGATGGTGCAGGAAGGTAGCGGCATCAGAAGAAACGGTATAAGAAACTGGAACATCACCCAAGGATAAATGCTGCACCAGGTAGTCTACGTCAAAGTCTACGCCGTTTTCAATGATGAAATGGATGCCGTCGGCGCCGCGAGTTAAAGCGTCTGCCGCTTTGTCTACGGCCTCATGGCCTTTGCCAGTCACGCGTATAGCCTGCAGGTTCAGCCAGGTGTTGGTGCCGGTTTTAGGGGAGCGCAGGAAAGGGAATTCGCCGGGCTGGGTCTGGTATTGGAGCCCTTGCGGCAGGTTTTCTTTGGTATAGAAAGGCGCCACGTCAATGCCTTCATAGCTCTGCCAGTGCAGTTCTTGCGGGGCAATGCCTTTTAAGTCTTTGCTGATTTTTTCTTCCCACTGCGCGGGTGTTGGGGCGGTGAACTCGGGGAAAAGGGAATCAGAAGCGGAAGTATTCATCATAAAGAGATGCTGTATTATGGGGTAAAGATAGTTTTTTGCCCATATACTTCTACGGCTTCAGGGGGAAATCCGCTAATCGGTTTTGGGCTGTTTTCTGAGAATTAGGCCAAAAACGCAAGAACCCTTAAATAGTTTCTGCGTCTGTAAGGGGCATGGACTTAGAACCGAATCAACTCTACATAGGCACCTCGGGCTGGAGCTACGCCTGGCGCGGCATCTTTTACCCCGAGGATATCAAGTCAGCGGACATGCTTCCGTTTTACGCCGAGCACTTTAACTGCACCGAAGTCAACAGCAGTTTCTACCATTTCACGATGGAGAAGACCATCCAGAAATGGCTGGACACTACACCCGCACATTTTAAGTTCGCGCCCAAGATGCACCGCTCCATCACGCATGAAAACCGCCTGCAAAACGTGGAGGAGCCTCTGCGCAAATGGATGGACCGGTTTCTGGTGATGGGAGACCGGCTGGGACCCGTACTGGTGCAACTGCCCGGAAGCTTCCATTACAACGAGCTCATTGCCAAACACTTTTTCACGCTCTTGCGGGAGCTGTACCCAGACACGGTCTTTGCCCTGGAGGTGCGGCACGCATCCTGGCATACTGAGGAGGTGCTGGAACTACTAGAGGAGTTTGAGATTTCTCTGGTGGTGATAAGTGCCGGAAAACGCTGGCCCGCGCTGGCCACCTCAACTACTAATACGGTCTACATGCGCCTGCACGGCCATGAGCAACTGTACCGCGGCGCCTACCCCGCCGAGGAGATGGAACGGTTTGCTTATATGGCGCAGGACTGGCTCATGGACGGAAAACAAGTGTGGGCTTTCTTCAACAACACCATCGGAGGGAACGCCACAGCAGACGCTGACAGGTTAAAGCAGGCTATTCTCAACCTCTAGCGGTTCTGGTACCAGTGCCAAGCCAATCCACCTGCCCAACACAGGATGACCAGCCAAAGGAGAATAATCAAGATGGCCGCAGTTTTGCTTTGAGGTAATTTCTGTTTTCCGGTCAAAGCCACTTGTTCCTTAAATTCTTGGAACAGAACCGGCGGAATGAGTTTAATGGAAAGCCAGATGCCAATGGGCAGGAGCAAGAGGTCATCCAGGTAACCTAAGATGGGGATGAAGTCTGGGATGAGGTCAATGGGGCTGAGGGCGTACGCCACCGTAATACCGGCCATCACTTTGGCGTACCACGGCACCCGAGCATCCTGCACCGCCAAGGCCAATGCTTGGATGTCTGCCTTGAGTTGCTTCGCCCATTGTTTCAGTTTCTGCCACATAGGAGTAGGTACGTTAGTGGCTGAAGGAGAGAAACCCGTTTTTGGTCTGTTTTACAGAAAACAGACCAAAAACGGGTTTCTCTCTTATTGTTGATTGCTAATTGTTGATTGTTCGACCAGCAATTGACAATTATTCTATTACCATTACTGCGTCAGATTTAAAGTCTTCTAAATTCGAGAACTTAAAAGCATACTCTGCGGAAGGGCGTATTTGATGGAATTTAACTACACACCCTCCATAAGTATCGACTTCTTCTCCAGAGTAAGTTGTCTCGTAAAAAGATACTATGATTCTAAATTTCGCATCAAATCTGGAGCGTAATTCCTTGTTAAGCCTTTTCGCTAGTTTGAGGCCAATTGTTAAGTATTCTACTTCGCTTTTAATATGTTTGAAATAATCATCAACGTGGATATCATTCAGAAAGACTTCATACTCACATTTCTTAAAGTCAGTGTTTAATTCACCAGGCCCGACGTACTGAAAATCTTTCAGCAAAATACATCCTTGTTTTGTTCTGAATCCATTAGCAAGCAACTTTTCTAGCTCTTCTGGTAATTCTGTATTACTACTTTCAAAATCATACTCTGCGTTCAATAAGTATGAGTTCATGAGAGAATTAGTTGTAGGCTTCATATCGATCATTTCAAATTAACAGGTATTCTGGGTTTCAAAACACCTATTTATAGAATCACACAAAAATCTCCGCCAGCATACAACGGGCGCTTCCGCCGCCGTGGGCTTCAATGGTGCGCAGGTCTGAGCGCATCATCTTGGTGAGTTTTTTGAGTTCTTCAAACTGGTCTTTGCGCAGGGCTTTGTAAGCTTTTTCAGACATGACCAAAACGGGTTCGCCCACGCGGTTGCGGACCTGGAGCATGTTACCGGCCATCTTCCTGATTTGCTTTAAACTCAGGTCAATGATGTCTTTGCCGGCGTCTACCAAGGCTTCCAGGATTTCGCCCTGCTCTTCTTCGCTTTGGATGCACTCCAGGCATATCAGCGCGAAGTCTGCGCCAATGCTCATGATGACGTTGGTGTGGTAAATAGGTAGTCCCTGCTCGTCGGTGGCATGGAACAGGATACTGCGATAGCCCAGCTTCTCGCAGAAGGCTTCTACCACCTCGGGGTGGGTGCGCTCAGAGATACAGGCAAAAGCAATCTTGTTTTTCCGGTCCAGGACCAGACTGCCAGTGCCCTCCAGAAACTTGCCCTGGTCTTCAAAATAGGTAAGGTCAATGACTTCGGTGAAGGGGAGGTTGTGCTCGGTTTTCAACTGTTCCAGCAGGACTGGGTTGCGCTCCTGTCTTCTGGCGCTAGCCATCATGGGGTACAAAACCACTTTGCCACCCTCATGAAAAGAAATCCAATTGTTAGGGAAGATGGCGTCTGGCGTGTGGGGCTCAGGGGCATCCTCTAGCACCACGGCGTCAATGCGGTTAGCCCACAGGTTGAGCAGAAACTGGTTGAACTCGTCCAAGGCCTTCTCCTGAACTTTCTCGGGTGTACTTTCGCCCAGTTCCTGTTGAAAGGCGTTGGTGGCGGCCGTCTCTGGGTTGTAACCAAAGCCGGCGGGTCTCACCAGTAGAACCTGGGTGGCTAAGGGGTATTCTGTATGTAGCGGGAGCGTGTTTTCCATGATTTGTCCGTTAGCGGAGGCCTGCAAGATACTTAATTAGTGATTAATGATTAGTGACCAATGATTGATGATTAATGAGGGAATTGGCAAGTTGAGAAAGCAGAAGGGAGATATATGAGTAGCGTGAAGAGTAATTATTTAAAATGCGAAACTCCGTTTTCGGCCTGTTTTCTAGAAACTAGGTCAAAAACGGAGTTTGCTGGTAGTATGAATGCTGTATAAGCCAGTGAAGCCTTTACCCTTGGTAATTAATCATTAATCACTATTCATTGATTTCTTCTTCCAGTTGAAATACCTAAAACACCGCGACATGATGCGTCTGAAGTTTTTGGGAAACGTGGCGCGGCACCAGTGACGGAGTTCACGGATTTCATGGGTCAATAACTGCCGAAGGCATTTTCGTAGCTCTTTCTCAAATAGGGTAACGTCAAAACTTACTTTTAAAAGAATCAATTTGCTGTACTGCAAGTAAGAAGTGCTCATGATAGATAGAATCTGGAATGACAATTAAGGTGCTTTTGATATAATGGGAACGCTGACAGATAACCATCCATTGCCCATTTTGTTGGGCGCGGAGGACCGGAGAGAAGCTTGAACGCGGTAGGATGGGGGAGAATCCTAGGTAAGAATGCGGTGGTGCACCAGATAAAGAGAAAGCCGCACCGCCTTTGATACTGAGAGACTTACGCCTTGCGCACCGTTAATAATATTTCCTTGGAAAACCGCCAAAGAAAACTGGTGGGCAATGCTTAATTTTTGCAAAACAAAACGCCAAACTTTTTTAGCCCGTGCCCGCCATTGGGTATATGCCGGACGGTAAGCACACACGCTTTCTAAGCACCGGAAGAGGCCCGGTATCCATCGTCTTACCTGACGAAAAAACAACCAAAGAAAAGTTAGCATGTGGTTAGATTGGCAATGAATCAGTTCTCCAATAACCAGAAAGGGTTAAACAAGTGTACGTAAAAACATCTTAATTGTCAATGACTTATGGGTTAAAATTATACAAGAACATTATAAAATCAGTACAAATACCTATGTAGCCGTGAGCGGCGAGGATAGTTAGGTTCTTTGGCTTCTACCGGTAAGGGCCGTATCTTTGATAAAACCTCAATGGCATGCAAACATTACATCGCATAAAATATAAGTGGGTCTCCTTTGGCCTCGGCTTGACGCTAGCCTTCACGGGTTGCCAGAAGCCACTTGCACCCTCGGCCCAGCTTTCCCAGAATACCGACATTCCGGTGAACATCCAGATAGCTACAGACCCGGCCGTGGAGACTGCCATTGTGCCATACCGCGAGCGCGTGGATAAGACCATGAACGAGGTGATTGGCCAGGCGCCGGTAGCCTTGGAGAAAGGCGAACTGGAATCCAGCCTCGGGAATTTTGTGGCAGACCTAACCCGCACCCAGACCATGGCCGTGTACGGCAAGCCCATTGACATGGGCGCCATCACCAGCGGTGCCTTGCGCAACCCCATTGACCAGGGACCCGTGACCGTGGGCGACATCTTTGAGCTGATGCCCTTTGAAAACGAGATGATGGTCTTGACCTTGTCTGGGAAGACGGTGCAGCAGATGTTTGACTTTGCCGCGGCCCGTAAAATCTTGTCGGTGTCCAACGCCACCTTCACGGTGCAGAACGGCAAGCCTTTGAACATTATGATTGGCGGCAAACCTTTTGACCCTGCTAAAACTTTTACGCTGGCCATCTCTGATTACCTGGCCAACGGCGGCGACAACATGGGTTTCCTGAAGGACGCACTCAAAGTAGAGAAAGCCAGCCTTCTGGCCCGCGACGCCATCATGAACGAAGTAAAACAGCTCACCGCCCAAGGTAAACCTGTTACCGCCGCTAAGGACGGAAGAGTGAAAGTGATTAACTAGACACAAGATATAAGACACAAGACGCAAGACCAGTAATTAGTAAGTCTTGAATATTGTGTCTTGCGTCTTAAATCCAATAGACAATGAAACGTCGTGAATTTATAAAGAGCACCGTGGTGGGTACTGCAGGTTTGGCGGTGTTGGGTTTGCCAAGTCTGGCAGAGGCGGCGGCTAAGCCTATCAAGCTCACCATTCTTCACACCAATGACATGCACTCGCGCATTGACCCGTTCCCGAATGATGGCCGCAAGAACGGCGGCATGGGTGGCATGGCCCGCAGAGCCACGGTGGTGAAGCAGATTAGACAGCAGGAACCCAACGTGCTGTTACTGGACGCGGGTGACATCTGGCAGGGGACGCCCTATTTCAACTTCTTCGGGGGCGAGGTGGAGTTCAAGCTCATGACCCAGATGGGCTATGACGCGGCTACCTTGGGCAACCATGACTTTGACAACGGACTGGAAGGCCTGCAGAAGCAACTGCCGCACGCCGGTTTCCCGTTCCTCACGGCCAACTATGATTTCTCTAACACACCGCTTAGGAGTGACATCAAGGCCTACAAGGTGTTTGTAAAGGAAGGGGTGCGTGTAGGCGTGTTTGGGTTAGGCATTGAACTGGCCGGGTTGGTAGCCGACAAGAATTATGGTGGCACAAAGTACCTGGACCCGGTGACCACGGCCCAGCGCATGGTCAAAACCTTAAGAGAGCAAGAGAAGGTGGACTTAGTGATTTGCCTGAGCCATTTAGGCTATAAATATGAGAGCGCCAAAATTGACGACCTCAAGCTGGCTAAGCAGGTGAGCGGCATTGACTTGATTATTGGTGGGCACACGCACACCTTCTTGGATGAGCCAGAAAAAGTGGTACATTCAGATGGGCATGTCACGCTGGTGAACCAAGTGGGTTGGTCGGGCATCAACCTGGGGCGCATAGACTTCACCTTTGACAGAAAGAGAAAAGTAAAAACAGGGTCTACGGCCTCGGTTCTGCCCTTGAATCCTAGTGTCAATATTTCGTAAGGTTCAAGTTTTTTGTTCAAGAGTTTTTTTTCATTTTTGTAGCCCTCTGAAAAAATCATCACTCAAATAAACGCGGGATTGGAAGAAGCGATGTTAATGGTAAAAGACTGTACAACCGTCTGGCATAACTGTTTACAGGTTATCAAGGACAGCATAGGAGAGCAGAGCTACAAAACGTGGTTCGAGCCGATTGTGCCCTTGTCTTTAACCGGGAACGTATTGACCATCCAGGTGCCTAGCCAATTCTTCTATGAGTGGCTGGAAGAACATTATGTGGGTCTGCTTAAGAAAGTGGTGTTCCAAGAGCTGGGTTCAGAAGGCCGCCTGGAGTACTCTATCATTGTAGACCAGGGCAACGACCACAGCAAGCCCCAGACCGTGAACATCCCTACCAAGAAGGTGCCTTCTGCGGTGGTGAATTCATATAGCCCAGAGCGCTCTTTCTTAAAGAACCCGTTTGAGAGCAAAGCCATTGACCGGCACTTCTTCAACTCCCAGCTTAACCAGAGCTACACCTTTGACAATTACATTGAAGGTGACTGCAACCGCTTAGCGCGCTCGGCGGGCTACGCCGTGGCCAACAAGCCAGGTACTACGTCCTTCAACCCCTTGATGGTGTACGGTGGCGTGGGACTGGGCAAGACGCACTTGGTGCAGGCCATTGGTAACCACATCAAGAGCAACAACCCAGACAAGTTTGTGTTGTATGTGTCTTCTGAGAAGTTCGTGAACCAGTTCATTGAGTCTTTAAAGACCAACAGCGTACAGGATTTCGCCAACTTTTATCTGTTGGTAGATATCCTTATCATTGACGATGTGCAGTTCCTGAGCGGGAAAGAAAAGACCCAGGAAATGTTCTTCCATATCTTCAATCACCTGCACCAGTCTGGCAAGCAGATTGTGATGACCTCAGACTGTCCGCCGCGTGACCTAAAAGGCCTGGAGGAGCGTTTGTTATCCCGTTTCAAGTGGGGCTTGACCGCCGATTTGCAGAGCCCGGACTTTGAGACCCGCATGGCCATCATCTACAAGAAGATGCAGTCTGACGGGATTCATATTCCAGACAACGTGATTGAGTACCTGGCTTACAGCGTAGATACCAACGTGCGTGAACTGGAAGGCGTGCTCATTTCCTTAATTGCCCAGTCTTCTCTCAACCGCAAGGAGATTGACTTGGAGCTGGCCAAAGCCGCGCTCAAGCACATCATTGAAGACGTTGAGACCGAGGTGAATCTGGACTTCATCCAGAAGACCGTGGCCGAGTACTTTGACGTGACCTTAGATTCTCTCAAAGCCAAGACGCGCAAAAAAGAGATTGTGACGGCCCGTCAGGTTGCCATGTACTTCGCCAAAGAATACACTAGCCATTCGCTTAAATCCATTGGCTATCATTTTGGCGGACGTGACCACTCTACGGTTATTCACTCGGTGCAGACCGTGTCTGACCTTATTGACACCGACAAGAAATTCAAAGCTTCTATTCAGGAGTTGCAGAAGAAATTCAAGGTCAAGGCCGGCTAAGCTTCCTCATCTGGTATGATTTCCAAGAAAGCCAAGTACGCTCTCAAGGCGCTACTCTACCTTGCCAAGAACTCAGAAAAACCGTTGGTGCTCATCTCTGAGATTGCCGAAGGCGAGCGCATTCCCCGTAAGTTCCTGGAAGCCATTCTGGTAGACTTGAAAGTGCAGCAGGTGGTGCAGAGCACGCGCGGCAAGAACGGCGGCTATACCTTGGTCAAAGACCCCTCGCAGATTTCTGTAGGCAACGTGATACGCATGATTGACGGCCCGTTGGCGCCCGTACATTGCGTAAGCCACCTCTATTACCGCAAGTGCGAAGAGTGTGTGGATGAGACCACGTGTGAGATTAGAATCCTCATGAAACAGGTGCGTGACGCTACGTGCGCCATTTTGGATACCACCTTTCTCACAGATTTAACCAAGGTAAGGACCTTGGTAGAGGCTGAGGCCTAGGACTTCTCCTTTTTATTTATTCTATTTGTCTACTACTTCTATAGAGATTAGAAAGTAGTGGTTTTTCCGTATGTGCAGATGGAGTGTGAAGAAGAGGGAAGCCTACCCAGACAGGAGATTCTTGACCATTTTTAACCATTAACCCATCACAACATGGCATTACGTTTAGGGGACATCGCCCCAGATTTCACCGCCGACACCTCACAAGGCCCTATTTCTTTCCATGAATGGATTGGCGACAGTTGGGCGGTTTTGTTTTCGCACCCTCGGGATTACACCCCGGTCTGTACCACAGAGTTGGGCGCCGTGGCCCGCATCAAAGACCAGTTTGACCAGCGCAACGTGAAGGTGGCCGCCATCAGCGTTGACCCCGTAGACTCGCACCAGGGCTGGATAAAAGACATCAATGAGACGCAGCACACCAACGTCAACTTCCCCATCATCGCAGACCCGGAGAAGAAGGTAGCCAACCTGTATGACATGATTCACCCCAACGCCAGCGACACCGCCACCGTGCGCTCTGTGTTTGTGATTGGGCCAGACAAGAAGATTAAGCTGACTTTGACCTATCCGGCATCTACGGGTAGAAACTTTGCGGAGATTATCAGAGTGATTGACTCTCTGCAACTAACCGCTAACCACAGCGTGGCCACGCCAGCCAACTGGGAAAACGGCCAGGACTGTGTGATTCTACCGTCGGTACCACAGGAAGAGGTAGAAGCCAAATTCCCGAAGGGCCACACCGTCCTTAAGCCGTACCTGCGCATGACGCCCCAGCCTAATATAGACTAAGCCGTTTTTGGCCTGTTTCCTGGAAATCAGGCCAAAAACGATGCTCTTAATAACACAGAAGCGGCCACCCTGGGTAGAGTGGCCGCTTCTGCTTTTAGGCTGTTTCCGGGAAAATAGCCCGAAAACGGTTGGTCTTATCTTCTGTTATTGGCAGAGTTGTCCGTCACCGGGATGGCGTGCTTATCGGCTACCTCTTTGATTTTTTCCTTTACCAGTTTCAGGCTTTTGCGGCTACGCACCAGTTTCAGGTCCAGTTGGCAGCGGGTGTTGTCGCGCAGGTCAAAGCGGGCGGTCGTGTTGTTGAAGGTGATGCCCGTCACATCTTGCAAATGGATGGCCACCTTCTTTTTGAAGTGACCGCGTTTCTCCACCACGTAGGCTGGCGTAATCTCCAAATAAGACTGGGACCCAAACAGGGACGTGTTTTGCGCCAGGATGAAAATCAAGTAGCCAACGGCCAGCACCAAGAAGATGTAATGGAAGAAGTGGCGGTCATTGGTGCCACCTTCTGGTTCTGTGAAAATCAGAAACAAACTGTATACAATCCACAGCAATACTAATGATAACTGTACCCCGAAGGAGATTTTGTGATCGCGCGACGGGCGCAACCCTACTCTAGCCAATGATCTCATGCAAAATGTCTATTGGGCAAAGATACTAATTTTTCTATACTACCCGGGCTGATGCCGCAGTAGTCTTCTAGGCGTTTTTTAGAGTCGCCTGCAGGGTGATTTCCTTTACGCCGCCTAATGCTCTGGAGATGGGGCAGCCCTCTTTGGCCTTCTGAGCGAACTCCCGCAACTCTTCATTGGTAATGCCGGGCACCTGGGCCTCAGTGGTCAAGGCAATCTTGCTGATGAACGGGCCGGTGTCATCTTTGCTCAAGGTGATCTTAGCGTCTGTGCTCACAGAGGTGGCTGGTTTGCCGGCGCCTTCCAGCAGTGCGGCTAAAAACATAGAGAAACAGCCCGCGTGCGCCGCGCCAATCAGTTCCTCTGGGTTGGTGCCCGTCACGTCATCCTCAAACCTTGTCCCGAAGGAGTAGCGCGCATCTAAGGTTCCGCTTTGGGTAGAAACTGTTCCTTTGCCGTCTTTCAGGCCGCCGTTCCAGACAGCTTTTCCAGTATTATTTGCCATAGTTTTAAAGTATTAAATGTGTTGGTATGTACTTATTTGCGTCGTTTAAGTTAGAAATTTTAATCTATTCCCTGCAATTTGATAATAGGGCGTGCCGCCGCGGTTTTTATTACTAGGAAGAAGGATGCAGAGAAGGGAGCAACTAAGGAAAATCGTTTTTGGCCTGTTTTCTAGAAATGAGGCCAAATTTGCCTGAGGGCAGAACAAATCATAGGATGCATGACCGGCAACGCAATTTTAATTTAGGCCCGATGTCTTTTCTGGATACATGCATCAGATTCTTATCTTTACCAGCTTACAAATGAATGAACTATGGGCATAAAGGCTTTTTTGAGTAAACCACTGGCGGCTCTGGCCCACAGCCGCCAACAGTCCTGGATGCAAGACCCCTCCGCCGCGCAGCAGAAAATCTTGCAGGAGCTTTTACAGAAGGGTGCGCAGACCGCGTTTGGCAAGGACCATCATTTCAAAGACATATGTACGCATCAGGAGTTTACGCAGGCCGTGCCCGTACGGGACTATGAGGCGCTCAAGACCTACTTTGACCGCGTAAAGGAAGGAGAGAAGGACGTCCTGTGGCCGGGCCAGCCGTTGTACTTTGCCAAAACCTCCGGCACTACCTCGGGCACCAAATACATTCCCATCACAGCAGACTCCATGCCCAACCACGTGAGCGGCGGCAAGAGCGCGCTGCTCAGCTACATCCATGAAACGGGCCAGTCGCAGTTTTTGGACGGGAAGCTTATTTTCTTGAGCGGCAGTCCTGAGCTGGAGAAAGTAAACGGCATCAACACCGGGCGTTTGTCGGGCATCATCAACCACCACGTGCCGGGTTATCTGCGCCGCGACCAATTGCCTAGTTATAAAACCAACTGCATAGACGACTGGGAAACCAAGCTGGACGCCATCATCAATGAGACCATAGACCAGCGCATGACGCTCATTTCGGGCATTCCGCCGTGGGTGCAGATGTACTTTGACAAAATCATGGCGCGTACCGGAAAGCAGATAAAAGACGTCTTCCCAGACTTCAATCTGTTTGTGTACGGCGGCGTGAACTTCGCGCCTTACCGCGCCAAGCTGCTGGAGAGCATCGGTAAGAAAATTGATTCCATAGAGACGTTTCCAGCCTCTGAAGGCTTCTTCGCCTACCAAAACCTACAAGAAGACCCCGGTTTGCTATTGATGGTGGATAGCGGCATTTTCTTCGAGTTTGTGCCCGTGGAGGAATTCCATCAGCCAAATCCCACGCGCCTGACCGTGGCTGAGGTGAAGACTGATGTAAACTACGCGCTCATCATCAACAGCAACGCCGGATTGTGGGGCTACTCCATCGGCGACACCGTCAAATTTACCTCGCTGTTTCCGCATAAGCTGGTGGTGAGTGGCCGCTTGAAGCATTTTATCTCGGCGTTTGGCGAGCACGTGATTGCCGAAGAGGTAGAAGGCGCCTTGCAAGATGCCATGAAGGAATTCCCGGAGGTGGCGGTCACGGAGTTCACCGTCGCGCCTTATGTAAGCCCAGATGCCGGGGCGTCGTATCACGAGTGGTTGATTGCCTTCGCGCAAGCACCGCAGAACCCAGAACAGTTTGCCAAAGCCTTGGATGCGCATCTGCGCAAACGCAACTCCTATTATGATGACCTTGTTACGGGTAATATCCTGAACACTTTAAAAGTGACGGCCTTGGCGCCCAACGCTTTTCAGGAGTACATGAAACAGCAGGGCAAATTGGGTGGCCAGAACAAAGTGCCGCGCCTGAGCAATGATAGAACCCTGGCAGACGGCTTGCTGGCTAATTTGTAAGGGAAAATTGCACGTATCTAAAAAAAGTGATGGGAGTGAGGGAAGGAAAAGTAGCCTTCCAGGAAAATGTCCGTATGCGGTCTTAGATCAATTAAAAACGACATGCGATATTTTTCTTCCTTCGTTCTAGGCCTTTGTGCTACTGTGTTGGTAGGATGTAGTGAGAATAAAACGGTTCGGGAAACTACCACTACTTCTTCTGCTCAAACCATAACAGAGCCTATGAAAACAGATACTACAAAGAAAACAACAGTAGCAGACACCCTATCTGAAGTGTCCAAACCGGAGAAAGTCATTGCTAGCCTGGAGCCGCAAAAACCTTCTATGGAGGTGGATGTTATCAATGGGTATTTAGATGAGTTCAGGGGCTGCGCCTGCTACTTTGCCCGGAACGAGCAGGAATTGAAGCAGGAGAAGTTCATCTACTTCAATGACTACCAGCAAAAGGCATTGGTGTCTATAAACGGCACTAAAATTCCCCTAGTTGGCGCAGCAAAAGGCAACCCATCCACCTTGAATTCGCCTTACAAAGACCCGAAGGGTCGGTATGAGGTGAGCGTATCCATTCAAGACAGCAAACAGACTGGTGACGAGGTAGCTTCCAAGAAAGGCCTTATGCAAGTGAAGGATTTGAAAACCGGGGCTACCCAGACAGTGCCGTTTTTGGGTGAGTGCGGTTGCTAATACTACTTTCCCGTTTTTGGGCTATTTTTGGTAAAACAAGCTAAAAACGGAACAAGGCAAATGGTGAGGTTTTATGAGATGATGTATTACGCCATCTACAAAAGGAGGCTGGAAGAGGGATATGAGGGTTATAATTACGCCTTCAGGTTCTATACAGGTCTAGTTTTTCTGAATGTTACCACTCTTCTGCTTCTGCTACATGCGGTGTTTCAGCGGCAAGGCGTTCAAGTGCCTAAAGAGGATTTTATTGCTTATTCATAGGTGGCGTAGCTGGGCTTTGGACTGACTGGTGGATGGGCAGAAGGGATACGCACATCAAGCGTTCGTTTGAGAATGAGAATTGGCCAAACATTGCAACTTATCTGTTGGCATACATTTTTGGGAGTATTGCCCTTTTTATTCTGGTAGTCTGGTTCTTTTAAAATTCTAGGCAAGGGTTTATAGCCAGCGTAAGTTTTAAACGCAAGAAACTCCCGTTTTTCCCCTATTTTCGCAAAAGCAGCCCAAAAACGGCTTTTACTTTTTTACATGAAGAAACGAGTAGCCATTCTTGGCTCAACCGGCTCAATAGGCACCCAGGCCCTGGAAGTAATTCAAGCGCAACCGCATGCGTTTGAGGTAGAGGTCCTAACGGCCCATTCTAACGCAGACTTGCTCATTGCCCAAGCCATCGCCGTACAGCCCAACGCCGTGGTCATCACGCAAGAAGACCTGTATGACAAGGTGCGGGACGCCTTGGCATCGCATCCTATCAAGGTGTATGCCAGCCTGAACGCGGTGAGTTCTGTGGTGCAGATGGACACCGTGGATATTGTCCTGACGGCCATGGTGGGCTACGCGGGGCTGTTGCCTACCATCAAAGCCATTGAGGCGGGTAAGACCATCGCGCTAGCCAACAAAGAGACGTTGGTAGTGGCAGGACAGTTGATTACAGACCTGGCCAAAGAGAAAGCGGTGAACATCTATCCTGTGGATTCTGAGCACAGCGCCATCTTTCAATGCCTCACCGGCGAATTCCACAATCCCATTGAGAAAATCATCCTGACCGCTTCGGGTGGGCCGTTCAGGGGCAAGGACCGCACGTTTTTAGAAACGGTGACAAGAGCGCAAGCCTTAAAACACCCTAACTGGGAGATGGGCGCCAAGATTACCATTGACTCGGCCTCACTTATGAACAAAGGCTTGGAGGTGATTGAGGCGAAATGGTTGTTTGGCTTGCAGAATAACCAGATAGAAGTAGTGGTGCATCCGCAATCTATTGTGCACTCGCTCGTTCAGTTTGAGGACGGTTCCTTGAAGGCACAGATGGGCCTGCCCGATATGAAACTGCCCATCCAATACGCCTTGGGCTATCCAAACCGTTTGAAATCCAACTACCCGCGGTTCAACTTCATGGACTATCCGCAACTCACCTTTGAGAAGCCTGACCTGGAAACGTTTCAGAACCTGGGCTTGGCGTTTGCGGCTATGGAGAAGGGCGGCAACGCGCCGTGCGTGCTCAATGCCGCCAATGAAGTGGCCGTAGCGGCGTTTTTGCGCGAGGAGATTGGGTTTTTAGAGATGTCTGACCTCATTTCTGACTGTCTCAACAAAGTTGCGTATATTGCCAATCCTTCTTTGGACGACTTTATTCAGACAGACCAGGAAGCCCGTCGTTTAGCGCAGGAAAGAGTACATGCCTAAGGGCCTGACCCTTCCAGCAAAACAACAAAAAGACACATACTGCGACCAGACAGCACACGCCAAAGAGTCGCTACACCTTATAACCATAACAAATGGATGCTTTAGTAATGGCCGGCCAGTTAATTCTGGGGCTGACCATCTTAGTGGGAATACATGAACTGGGTCACATGCTGACCGCCAAATGGTTTGGGATGCGCGTAGAGAAATACGCCATCGGGTTCCCTCCTAAATTAGTGAGCAAGCAAGTAGGAGAGACCGAGTACATGATTGGCATGATCCCGCTGGGCGGCTTTGTGAAAATCTCAGGAATGGTGGACGAGTCGCTGGACACGGCTACCTTGAACCAGGAGCCACAACCGTGGGAATTTAGGGCCAAACCCGCCTGGCAACGTCTTATTGTGATGATGGGTGGAATCATTTTCAACGTGATTACCGGTATCATCATTTACGCGGGCCTTACCTGGTACTACGGTGACCGTTACCTCTTAGCCGATGACGTGAAATATGGCATTGTCACCAACGAGATTGGCCAGCAGATTGGCCTGAAGGACGGTGACAAAGTAGTAGGCATCAATGGAAAGCCTTTAGTGGAGTTCCAGGATGTGTACAGCCCAGAGGTTTTGCTAGACCGCAACGGGTCTTACACCGTGGAACGTGACGGACAGCGCCTGAACATTCCGGTACCCTCTAATTTGATGGACAAGCTTGCGGATAATGACAAAGTTGGGTTCATCCTACCGCGTGAGCCGTTTGTGATTGGCAGCGTGAAATCTGGCAGTGCCGCAGACAAAGCTGGTTTACAGGCCGGTGACAAGATTTTGAAGATTGGCGACCAGCCTATCCAGTTTTTCCATGAGTTTCAGGCGGCCTTGGTGGATCACAAAGCCAAGACGGTTCCTTTGCAGATTGAAAGAGCCGGCAAGCCTTTAACCCTGAAGCCAACAGTAGAAGAGGATGGTACCTTGGGTTTCTACCCAGAACTGCTCTTGCCGCGCGCTACGCACCATTATGGCCTGCTAGAGTCTATTCCGTTGGGCGCCGAAAAAGCGTTCTCTGTGATCACTACCAACATCAAAGGCTTCGGGAAGATTTTCAGAGCCGAAGTTTCTGCTTCTAAAGCCTTGAGCGGACCTATTGGCATTGCCCAGATTTTTGGCGGAACCTTCTCTTGGATTAACTTCTGGACCATCACGGCCATGTTGTCCATGGTGCTGGCGTTCATGAACTTCTTGCCCATTCCAGCCTTGGACGGTGGCCACGTGATGTTCCTGACCTACGAGATTGTGTCGGGCCGTAAGCCAAGTGACAAGTTCCTGGAGAACGCGCAAAAGGTGGGCATGGTGTTGTTGTTGGGCTTGATGGCCTTTGCCATTTTCAATGACTTCTTTAAATTGCTTTTCAAATAGCATTTAGACGCAAGATTTAAGTCACAAGACGTAAGGCTTCTTTTTGAAGTTTAAAACATAATAAGAGCCAGAAGAGACGCAATAAAATTGCGTCTCTTCCTGTTTAAAAGAACACATGAATATTAGAAAGGCTTTATATTTTGCTTTGCTGGCCGTTTCCCTGCTTCCTGTTCAGGCGTGGGCGCATGACTTTCATACCAGCATCACAGACGCCCGCTACAACCCCAAAACGCAGAGCTATGAGCTCTCCATCCGATTGTTTGCAGATGATTTGGAAGATGCCCTGAGCAAGCGCCACAAGACCAGCATTAGACTGGACAAGTCTGAGCGCGTGAACAAACTCATCGCCGACTATCTGCAAGCGCACGTCACCATCTCGGGTAGCAAAGGTGCTAAGCCCACGCAAAAGTTTGTGGGCGCCCAAGAAGAAGCAGACGCCATCTGGCTCTATATTGAGATACCGGCTGGCAAGGCTCCTGCGCAGAGCCTTTTTGTGCAGAATGATTTGCTGATGGAGTTGTTTGATGACCAAACCAACATCCTCAACCTGCAGGTAGGCGCCAAGAAGAAGTCGGTGCTGAGCCGGTCAGGGGATACTCAGCATACCGTGACGTTGTAATCGCGACCTTTTAGGTTTGCGTGCTAAGAAATAGGGAAAGCGATTTTTTATGAAAAAACAGTTACTCAAGGTTACTGCCATTGTTTTGGCCTTAGGCGCCACCAGTTGTTCTAGTGTGTACATGCCCAATGTACCCAATACCCCCATGCTCACCTCACAAGGCGAACTAAGTACCAGTGCCCATATCACCTTAAAAGGCAATGCCAGCTTTAACTCAGCGTACGCGGTCACAGACCATGTGGGCGTTTTGGTGAGTGGCGCCATGATGAACAATGATTCCCGGAAGAAAGATTTTCGGCATAATCTGCTGGAGGCCGGAGGGGGCTACTTTACCACGTTTGGTCCCAACCAGAACCGCATCCTGGAAGTCTATGCCGGCCTTGGCCGCGGCAGCAGCGATCGTACCTTCAAAGACTCCACACCTGAGGGAATGATGACCTATGACCGCCAGGAGGTGACCTTCAACAAGGTCTTTCTGCAAGTCAACTACTCGTCTAGAAAGAAACGCCTGCTCAGGCTCTTCGGGAATGAGCACACGCTTAATTACGGAACCGCCCTGCGCATGAGCCGGGTGAACATGAGCGAATTCCTGCGAAACGACATCAAGCAAGCCACTGAGGACAACATCTTCTTTGAGCCGGTCTTCTACACGCGCCTGCACCTTACGCCCAACATCCAGTTACAATACACCAGCGGCAGTAACTTCGGGTTGAAGAACCGAGAATTTATGACCGCTGGTAACTCTGTCATGAGTATTGGCCTGATTGTGAACGTGGGTGGCAAGAAACTCAGAAAAGACGCCCCCCGCCCAGAAGACCGTACGCCTGCCATTCAGATTCCGGGATTACCCAAGAAGAATTAAATAGAATTGCTACTAAGCACAAACTCCCGTTTTTGGCCTGTTTTACAGAAAACAGGCCAAAAACGGGAGTTTGTGCTTAGGGAGTTGGTTTACTCCACAGATTCCGCAGCCGTTTTACCCCGTGCTACTATTTTATTGATTTTAGGTTGAAGAATCCAGATGCCTAAAGGGAAGGCAAGCATCAGGAAAAAATAATAAAAGTAGTCTCCGAAACTAGCCTCGCTCCTCATTTCAATAGATTTAATGGCTTTGGCTGGAAAAGCAAATGAATAGAAAAATGCAAAGACTATATAAAAGAAAAGTAGGCCGGACAAACCACTGAATTCTTTTTTTTGCCCTTCAAAAAGAATCAATGCCACCAAATAGGCGCCAAGCCATAGGAAGCTGTTGATAATAAAGAAAGTATATTTCAACTGAACCCTAGAAGGTAAATAATCCTGCAATAAATACCCGACCATAAAAGGGTAAATGAAAACCATTAGGATGCCTGTCGCTGAGCCAAGCAATTGTAATGAAGGCGAGCTGGTAAAAAATATGGTTCCTAATAAGTGTAAAAAGACGCCTAGTATAAAAACCTGCCAATGCTTCGCCCTTAAAAATACTTCCATGATTTACTTTTTGCGATATAAAGAATGTTTCAAACGAACTCCCGTTTTTGGCCTGTTTCCTGAGAAATAAGCCAAAAACGGGAGTTTGGGTTAAAAGAATTTGATTAGCTATTTACCAGCCACCGGCTCCACTATCATTCTTATTTTCAGAAGTGCCAGTTCCTGGTCGTATAAGCTTGAACTCTACGCGGCGGTTCACAGCGCGGTCTTCTAAAGTAAACTCTTCTTTGATGGGCTCAGAGCTTCCTTTGCCTACGGCATGGATGCGGCGTTCATCCAATTTGCCCTTGTCTACTATGTATTTCTTAATGGAGATGGCGCGCCAGTTAGAGAGTTCCAGGTTGGCGTCTGGGTCACCGGAAGCGTCGGTGTGGCCTTCAATGCTGAGGTTGATCTCGGGGTGGTCTACCATGAAAAGCACAATGCGGTCCAGGCTGGATTCCATCTCGGTTTTAATGTCGGCTTTGCCTTCGTCAAACTCTAGGTTCTTGAAGATAAGCGGAATGCTATAGTCAATGAGCGTGGTCATGATTTTCATGACGGTGTCACTCTTCAGGTCCACCTCTTTTTCAATGGAGAAGAAGTCGGGGCTCTGGATGAGCATCATGTACCGGCTGTTGTCAATGAGGTCAAAGTCAAAAGAACCGTCGTCGCGCAGATACTTGGAGGCTACTTCTACACCGTTGTCCATGTCAATGATGGAGATGATGCCGTTGAGCGGTTTGTTGGTAATGGAGTCTGTGAGCACACCAGAAAGCTTGGTCACGGCCAGTGGGTGCGCTTCCATGGGCAACGGGAAGGAGAAGAGGTCCAGGTTCTTCATGTCCTTCTCCTCTGAGCGGGCGTAGTACAGGTTCTTGGAGGCGGCGTCAATGGTAAAGTAATACTCACTGCCTTTGCCGTTCACCAGCGGGCCCACATTGCGCGGCTCCTGCCAATGGCCATTCACGCGGTAGGTCTTGTAAATGTCAAAATCCCCGAAGTTGAGCAACTGTCCCCGTGAACTGAAATATAGCACCTGGTACAACGGATGGAAATACGGACTCACCTCGCTCTCGCGGGTGTTTACCACCGGCCCTAGGTTCTTCGCATCAGACCATTCTCCGTTTTTCTGTTTATGAATAAAGTAGATGTCTGAGAGTCCAAAACCACCCAGGCGGTCAGAGGCAAAATACAGAGTGTCTTCTTTTGGTGAAAGGGTAGGCTGCGAGTCCCAGGCTTTGCTGTTAACGTTAGCCCCTAGGTTTTTAAGCTGACCCCAGGAACCGTCAGACAGTTTGGTAGCAGAATACAAGTCACAGTTGCCAAAACCGTTAGGGCTTTCGCAGCGGGCGAAGTACAAGGTCTTGCCATCGCGGCTGAGGCAAGCCGAGCCTTCGTTGTAAATGCTGTTGATGGGCTTGCCAAACGACTGGCCCTCATGCCAGAAACCGTTTTCGTTTTTAGAGAAGTAAAGGTCCTCATCGGTGCCGGTGGCTTTGGTGGCCTTTCGGCGCGAAGTGTAAATGAACAAGGCACTATCTGTGTGCACGGCCGGGCCATAATCCTCTGACTTGGAGTTGATGGCATCGCCCATGTTGGTATACACGCCGCGCGGTGGTTTGTAGGTAGCCACAGATTTGCGGTACTCCACAATCTCATAATACTGTTTGAGCGGTACGTATAGGTCAGATTTTTTCTGCTCCAAAGAATCATAGTACAACTGCACCCGCTTGATGTCGGTGCGGTGGTGTTTGAGTACCAGGCGGTAATAGGCAATGGCTTTTTCGCGCTGGCCAAGTTTCTCATACAGCTGCCCTAGACGCCAGAGCAACTTGGTATCACGGTAGAAATTGTCAATCCCAAAATTGCCCACATATTCCTCCAGCAGCGGCAGGACTTTGGACCAGTTTTGCTTCTTCTCAAGCTTTACAATGGCCTTGAGCTTGGATGGGTTCTGATAGAAGGCTACTTTGTTGAGGTTGGGGAATTCAAGCACTAACTCTGCATCTGGGGTACGGTCTCTGAGCGAGTCTGGTACAGCTTTTTGGCGCAACCGCAACGGCGATTTTGTCTGCCCTAGGGTAGCAAGACTGTAGGTGCCAAACAGCAGAAAAAGGCAAAAGAGTCGAAGTAGTGGCATAGTAAAATAGCGGCCAGGGGTACACTATTCTTAATTACATATCAAATGTAAGTTTTTCTGTTGGGTTCTCTTAGCAAATAGAGAAGTTTTGCGGCAGACATTGGCATAGGACTTGACATATATCTATCTTCATCCAAAACCGCGCATTGCCTGCGCAGAATGCTGTCATTATGGCATTCCAAGAGAACGCTTTTATGAATAATACCCAAGATACCCTACTGCACCAACTCATGCTTGCCGACTTGGCAGATGATGGCAATGGAGACATCATCTCTATTATCACCACTGACCTGGAGGACGGAGAAGGCGCTGAAAAGAATAAACCTGATACTCTGCCGCTTTTGCCGGTGCGCAACACCGTGCTTTTCCCGGGCGTGGTCTTACCTATCACCGTGACCAGAAAGAAGTCTGTGAAACTGGTGCGCAAAGCCTACCGCGGCGATAAGATTGTGGGCGTAGTAGCCCAGAAGAACATGTCCGCTGAGGAGCCGGGCGGCGAAGACCTCTACACTGTGGGCACCATGGCCAAGATCCTGAAGATGCTGGTCTTGCCTGACGGGAACACCACCATCATCATTCAAGGACAGAGCCGCTTTAAGGTAGAAGAAGTCACCCAGGAAGACCCGTATTTAACGGCCAAGGTGTCTTACTGCCCAGAAGTATTTCCTAACAAAACCAGCAAAGAGGTAAAGGCCTTGGTGAGCTCCCTGCAAGAGGCGGCGGCCAAGATTCTCAAGCTGAACCCAGAGATTCCGCAAGAGGCACAAGTAGCCCTGGACAACATTGACAGTCCTAGCTTCTTGACGCATTTCTTATCCTCTAACATCAACGTAGAGGTGGCCCAGAAGCAGAAGCTGTTGGAAATCAATGACGGCGTGGAGCGAGGCACTACCTTGTTGCAGTTGATGATGCGCGAAATCCAGATGCTGGAAATCAAGCAGGAAATCCACAGTAAGGTACACCTGGACATTGACGAACAGCAGCGCGATTATTTCCTGCGTCAGCAGATTAAGGTTTTGCAAGATGAACTGGGTATGGACGGCCCTGAGCAGGAGGTGGAGAAGATGCGCCTGCGCGCCGCCAAGAAGAAATGGCCCGAAACCGTGGCCAAGCACTTCAACAAAGAGATAGACAAACTAGGTCGCTTGAACCCGCAGGCCGCGGAGTATCCCATCTCTTTGAACTACTGCGAGTTCTTGCTGGACTTACCTTGGAACGAAAACACCAAAGACAACTTCAACTTAAAGCGCACCAAGAAGATTCTGGACGCCGACCATTACGGGCTGGAGAAAGTGAAAGAACGCATCCTGGAGTACTTGGCCGTCTTGAAGCTGAAAAACGACATGAAGGCGCCTATCCTTTGCCTGTATGGACCTCCGGGCGTGGGGAAAACCTCGCTGGGTCGTTCCGTAGCCAAAGCGTTGGGCCGTAAATACGTGCGCATTGCCTTGGGCGGTGTGCGTGACGAAGCGGAGATAAGAGGGCACCGCAAGACCTACGTGGGCGCCATGCCGGGCCGTATCATCAGCCAAATCAAGAAGGTAGAATCCTCTAATCCGGTAATGATTCTAGACGAGGTAGACAAGATTAATTCTGATTTCAGAGGCGATCCATCCAGCGCCTTGCTGGAAGTTTTGGACCCAGAGCAGAACCATACCTTCGTGGATAATTACCTGGAGGTGGAGTATGACCTGTCCAAGGTGCTTTTCATCGCCACGGCTAACTCCCTGGATACCATTCACCCGGCTCTACGCGACCGGATGGAGATTATTGAGGTGACTGGTTATACCATTGAAGAAAAGATAGAGATTGCCAAGCGCCACCTGCTGTCCAAGCTCAAAGCAGACCACGGCCTGGAACCCAAAGACGTCGCTTTCTCCACGGCGGCTATTCAGAAGGTGATAGAGGACTATACCCGTGAATCTGGGGTAAGGAATCTGGAACGGAAACTAGGTGCGGTAGTAAGGAACATTGCCAAATCCAAGGCCATGGAAGAGGAGTGGCCGGCCAAGCTGGAACCCAAAGACGTGGTACGCATCCTGGGACCAGAAATCTTCGACAAAGAACTCTACCAAGACAATGAAACCGCAGGCGTGGTGACGGGCTTGGCCTGGACCAGCGTGGGCGGCGACATCCTGTTCATTGAGTCTCTGTTGAGCCGCGGAAAAGGGAAGTTGACCTTGTCAGGTCAGTTAGGCGATGTGATGAAGGAGTCTGCCATGACAGCAATTTCTTACTTGCGCGCCCGCGCCCAGGAGTTAGACATTGACTACCGCCTGTTTGACCAGTATGACCTGCACATCCACTTCCCGGAAGGGGCGGTGCCGAAGGATGGGCCAAGCGCTGGTATCGCCATCTTTACCTCCATTGCCTCAGTGTTTACGCAACGCAAAGTGCGCTCGCATCTGGCCATGACTGGTGAAATAACCCTTCGCGGAAAAGTATTGCCGGTGGGTGGTATCAAAGAGAAGATTCTGGCGGCCAAGCGCGCCGGCGTGAAAGACGTGATTCTCTGCGACAAGAACCGCAAAGACGTGAATGAGATTGCCGCCCATTACATTGCTGGGCTCAACATTCATTACGTGGACCGCGTGGATGACGTGCTGGAGTTCGCGCTTCTGCCAGAGAAAGTATCTAAGCCCTTAGAATTGAAGGTCACCGAGGAACCAGTTCCGGCCAAAGCCGACAGCTGATTTTAGCCTCTTTTCACGAAAACAATGCAAAAACGCCTTTTCCTTCTGGGGCTTCTATGGGTTGCTGTGCTGCAGTGTACCTATGCCCAGATAGGAGGGCGTTCTGCTTTTTCGTTCCTGCAGGTGCCCACGCATGCACGGGTTGCCGCTTTGGGCGGTATCAACATTTCCTCAGGTTTGGAAGAGGTGAACGCAGTCACTGAAAACCCGGCCCTGTTGCAGGCTAAGACCAACAACCACCTGTCGTTCACGCACCTCAACTACCTCTCAGACATCAGTCAGAACAATGTCCAGTACACCTTTGATCACGCCAAATACGGCAGAAATGCCGTGGGGGTGCAGTACTTGGATTATGGCGATTTCACCCAACGTGATGCCGCCGGTTTGGAGGAGGGAAGCTTCAACGTGCGGAACTATGTAGTTACGCTTTCGCATGCGTCAACCATTGAGCATTTCACGGTAGGTGGCACGTTGAAAGGAGCCGTATCTAACATTGCCGGCAACCAAGCCTTTGCTACGGCCATTGATTTGGGTGGCGCGTTCAAGCATCCCCAAAAGGAGTTGATTGTAGGCGTAGCCATTAAAAACCTGGGCCTTATGCTCAAACCCTATGACGGGGGAGAGCTTGAGCCGTTGCCCTTGGACGTACAGCTGGGCGTGAGTTACAAGCCCGAGCATGCGCCGTTCAGGTTGTCGGTGACGGGCCATCAGTTGCACAGATGGGATATTGTGTATTTGGACCCCAACCAGAAAGGCACTATCAATGAGAACAACGAGGAGGTGAAGGAGGAGAAAAGCTTCGGGGATCAACTGGCCCGGCACTTTGTGGTGGGCGGCGAATTTCTCCTGAGCCAAAACTTTCAGCTGCGGGCGGGGTACAACCACTTGCGGCACCAGGAACTGGTCCAAGAAAACGCGGGCGGCATGGCAGGCTTCTCCTTCGGGAGCTCCATCCGTATCAAAGCCTTCCGGCTTGACTACAGCTACGCCAAGTTTCACGTGGCCGGCGCCGGTCATTACCTCACGCTCACCACCGACCTGAACAGCTTTTTGAGTAAGGCACCAGACCTTTGATAATGTGCTAATGGTTTAATGTGCTGATGTGCTATTTCTTATTTGAAAATGTGAAAATTTGAAAATGTGGAGATGGTAGGAAAGAACACGGAGTATTACCGTTTTTTGCCTATTTCCTGTGAAAGAACCTAAAAACGATGGCCTTAAAATTAACTATAGAAAGCAAACAAAGTGAACAAATCCAAGGTTGAGAATAATTGGCTCTCAATGACAATAGAAAGTTTAGAAAAGGATTATTGGGGCGAACCAGAGTACAACAGTCATTTGGTAACAACCTGCCACAGACTTAGAAAGAAGCCCCTTAAGGACTTTGAAACAGAAGACCTAAGAATCATGATTGGGCAGAATATTGGGCTTAAGTATCTGGTACCTATAGCACTTGATAAATTAGATGGAAATATACTATCTGACGGAGATTTATATGATGGTGACTTATTACAGGCAGTTTTAAAAAGCGACAAAGGATATTGGAAAGCAGAAAAGGAGAATTGGATAAGGATGTGCAATATATTCAACCGTGATATAAGCCTGTTAGAAAATCACTACAATGCCAGTAGTATCAAAGATGAATGGTTTAGCGCTTATGCTGAATTTGAAAGATTTAACTAGCAAAACGATACATAACAAAATCTGTAAGTCAGCTACGCCATCTTATACCCCATTTTAAAGAAGTAAAAAAAACAGCCTTCGGGTGTAGACTATAAACTTGAAGAAGGATGCATAGAGAAAATATCAATCTCTCAATCATTCAATCTCTCAATCATTCAATAACTTATGTTAGATCCAACCAAGTACTTGACCCCCGCTCAGATTGTAGCCGAACTGGATAAATACATCATTGGCCAGCATGACGCCAAGCGCAACGTGGCCATTGCCCTGCGTAACCGCTGGCGCCGCATGCACGCCGACCCCGAGATGCAAAAGGAGATTGTGCCCAACAACATCTTGATGATTGGCGCCACAGGCGTAGGGAAGACCGAGATTGCTCGTCGTTTGGCCAGCATTGCAGACGCACCCTTCACCAAAGTGGAAGCCTCCAAATTTACCGAGGTGGGTTACATAGGCCGCGACGTGGAAAGCATGGTGCGTGATCTGGTAGAACAGGCCGTGAACATGGTCAAGACCCGTAAAAAGGAAGAAGTGAAAACGCAGGCCGCCCAAATGGTGGAAGACATCATCCTTGATGCCTTGATTCCGCCTATCAACCAATCTGGTGGCGGTAACGGCATGCTAGGTTTTGGCGGGAGCTCCAATTCTACCTCAGACGTGCCTGACAATGACTACGAACTGAACGAGCGTACACGTGAGCGCTTTAGAGAGAAGATTAGAAACGGCGAACTGGAAGACCGCAAGATTGAAATCAAGGTAGCGCACAATCCGTCTTCGGGCGTGGGTGTGATGGGGCCTGGCATGGACGAAATGCAGATGGCCGGCATCCAGGAGATGATTGGCAACATGATGCCAAAGAAAACCAAGAAGCGCAAAGTCACTATTTCTGAGGCCCGCAAGATTCTCCTAGAAGAAGAAGCGTCCAAACTCATTGACATGGACGAGGTGAAGGAAGAAGCCATTGCCAAAGCCGAAAACGCCGGTGTCATCTTCATTGACGAGATTGACAAAGTAGCCAGTGCCAGCGGAAAAGGCGGGAGCGGCCCGGACGTGAGCCGCGAGGGAGTACAGCGTGACCTTTTGCCTATTGTAGAAGGCAGCACCGTGAACACCAAGTACGGCGTCATCAAAACCGACCATATCCTGTTCATTGCCGCCGGGGCCTTCCACGTAGCCAAGCCCTCAGACTTGATTCCAGAGTTGCAGGGACGTTTCCCGATTAGAGTAGAATTGCAAAGCCTGAGCAAGGACGATTTCTATCAGATTCTCAAGTATCCAAAGAACGCCCTTACCAAGCAGTATGTAGAGTTGCTTCGTGCCGAGGAGGTAGAACTTTCCTTCTCAGACGAGGCCCTGCACAAGATCGCAGAAATCGCGTTTGAGGTAAATGCCGAGGTAGAGAACATTGGCGCCCGCCGTCTGCACACCGTCATGAGCCGCCTGCTCAATGACATTCTGTATGACGTGCCAGACACCATTCCCGCCAATGCCCGGCTTTTGGTGACCCCAGAGCTGGTGGAAGAGCGTCTGCGCGACATGGTCAAGAACCGTGATTTGAGTCAATACATCCTTTAGGTAATTAGAAATTAAAAATTAGAGATTAGAAATTAGCAATGCAGCTCTACCCACATTTGTCATCCTGAAAGGATCTTGTGGGCGACCTAGACAGGCGGTGATAAAATGCAATGAACATAAAATGAAAGAGCCAACACTCGCGAGCGTTGGCTCTTTCATTTTGTAAAGGAACTCCGTTTTTCGGCTATTTTTATGGAAACAGGCCAAAAACGGAATCTAAAGGCAGAGCCTATACAAGATGAGAATCAAACCGAAACTGCTTTTCTTAAAGAAAGAGCCATACATAGCTCTCCTGCTTCTTTAAGCCACAGCAGTGGTTGGTTTGTTTTGGGCAAATCCTACCTATACAAAGGAAGAAAGCTACCTAAGGGGGGTTAGAAAACGGGTTTCAGATTGCGCCTCAGGCAAATCATTGGCGCAAGAAGAGATTGCGCACGGAGATACAAGAATGATTATTGAGGTTGGGTTTGACTCAGATTCTACTAGTATGCTGCATATCTTTTATACTAAGTTGGAGAAGGAATATGGGGTGAAAATTAACCGTGTAGTCACGTGCATTGGTGTACCGGGTGTAGATTGCTACAATGACCAAATGCGGTTGGCGCTTGAAAAGAAATTTGGGAAGGACCATCTTACTCAACTCTATGAATCCATGCACATAGCCCAATACGGCCCTCGCAAGTAATTCATTTGCCAGAAGGTGTTGTATCTAGCATCACATGCCAACTTTCTACCCATTCTTTTCCGTATGCAAATCCAAGGTGGAAATCCAGAACATCCATTTCCAATCTCTAATTTTTAATTTCTAATTAAATAGAAATGAACTACTATATCATCACGGGGGCCAGTAGGGGTTTGGGCAAGGCCATAGCCGAAGCCTTGTTGAAAGACAATCAAAACAAGGTCATTGGCGTGTCTAGAAACTGCTCCATCACCAATAAAAACTACCGGCACCAGCCGCTAGACTTCTCAGACATGGCTGGGGTGGAGCACAACCTGCACAAGATTTTTGAACCCTTACCCGATGCCCAGAAGATTGTGCTAGTGAACAACGCCGGCGTGGTAGGTGACATTGGGTACGTGGGCCAAAGCCAGAACGAGCACTTTGAGTTTGTCTTTGACGTGAACGTGGTAGTGCCGGCCATGCTCATGAACATGTTCTTGCAAAGCTACCAGCACCGGCAGGATTGTGAGAAGATGATTGTGAACATCAGCTCGGGGGCGGGGCAGCGGCCTATTGATGGCTGGGCGGCCTATTGCGCTTCTAAAGCGGCACTGGATATGCTGTCCCAGACGGCACAAGTGGAACAAGACTTGATGCAAACCGGGGTGAAGGTGTTCTCACTGTCGCCGGGCGTGATTGACACTGACATGCAGGAGCAGATTAGAAGCTCAGATGAGACGCAGTTCAGCAGCCTGCAGAATTTCAAAGACATGCACCAGAACAATGGCTTGGCTTCGCCGGAAGAGGCGGCTAAAAAAGTAATTCAATTGATGAAAAAGCCAGACTTGGCAAAGAATGTGGTTTGTTCGGTGCGGGATTTTTAAAAAGCGTTTTTAACCTATTTTCTGGGAAATATGTCAAAAACGGATGGGCTTGCTTTACACAAAGCAAGCCCATCCGTTTTTGCTGGTTTTACTAGTTAGACGAGGTGAGACCAGCAGCCCTAGCAACACCCAGTTTCTTTAGTTCTTCGTCCAAATAAGCGTTCCATTTCATTTGAACGGCCATAGACTGACCATGATTGGTGTCTGCGTCATACTTTTTCTGCTCAGCGCCAATTTCCCAGAGCGCTTTCAGGTACTCATATTGAATCATGGAATCATAGTCATCAATGGTGAGCTTGTGGGGTTGTATGCGCTGTTTAAAGCGCTCAGAAGCCACTTTCACAATGTCAAAATGCCGTTGCTCATGGTTAAGCGTGCGGGCGTCACGCGCATCATCGCGCACTTTAGTGAGTTCACGGAGGGCATACACTTTTATATGGATTTTAATATGAATGATGCCCTTGTCCATGGTAGCCGTGCTTTCATAAGACAAGCCTGGAAAGATGGTAGCGGCAAAATTATCGGGTGGGCGTCTACCTTTGAAATCACTGAAATTCAGCGGACGGTTAGGGTCATAGAAAAGCGTGTCGGGCTCTGTGTTTTCGGTGTGGTCCGTAATGTGTACTTGGAGTCCTTTGGCTAGTTTCTCATTGCCGGCGGCTTCGCGCTCCATCCAGAGATGAAAATATTCCAATGAGCCATTTAATAATTTTCTAAGCGTAGGTTCTACCACCGTCAATTGGTTGCCAGACCTACTATACCGCGCACCGCTTTTATAATCTAGCAGGTGAATCTGTTTGCCTTCGCGCCGAAGCTCAAACGCCACCGTAATTGTGACCTGGCCGTTCACTTTGCCTTTGGCGCCAGGCGTTTCTGTAACTTGATATTCTTTAATTTTGAGCGTGATAGGCCTTAAACTGGCATCTTGTGCCAGGCTTTGCTTGATGTACGTCTTGATGGCTGGTAAACTGCCCCCTTGAAAGTCTACAGCCTGCGCCGCAACTGGTAAATCTGGCACCACAAACGGTGGGATAAGATGCCCTACCATTTTGCTGGACGTCCTTTCATCCACCACATCGGCTATGAAAAACTCATTGGGCGTGAACGAAAGCTTCTCAGCGCGGAGTTGGATGGGGGCAATGGGAGCAGACCTAGGCTTTCCGGCGGCTATCAATAAAATAAGGTTTAGAAGAAGGAATGCGGCAATCAGCAACTTCCAGAAAATAGATTTCCAGAACGGCCTCAAACGCCTTTGAACGCGGGGAGAAGTTCTATAATAAAAGTAGTTCATAAAGAAGACAAGCCCACCGTTGAAAGCCAAGCCAATTGTTTCGCCTTTAAGGACTTCTGTAGGAAGTGCGACGTACGGAAAGAACAAGCGTAAGGGGGGCTCGGTTCAACAAGGCATGGTATTTCATTGAGCGGAAATCAAGCTCGTTTTTAACCTGATTTTCTGGAAACAGGCCAAAAACGAAAGCGCCCTCTACTTACAAGTAGAAGGCGCTTTTTAAAAATGAATTCAAACCCGATTTTCTAGTTCTGCATCAAGAAAGCTTTGATGTAGTCATCTATGTCACCGTCCAGGACGTTCTGCACATCGGTGCGTTCAACGCCGGTGCGTATGTCCTTGATAAGCTTGTACGGGTGCAACACGTAGTTCCTAATCTGCGACCCGAAGTCAATGCGTTTTTTGGTGCTCTCCACCTTGTCCCGTTCCTCATTACGCTTGTTAATCTCAATCTGGTATAGCTGAGATTTTAGCATCCTGATGGCGTGCTCCTTGTTCATGAGCTGCGAACGCTCAATCTGCACGGCAATGGTAATACCGGTTGGTTTGTGCTTGAGGCGCACGGCCGTCTCCACCTTGTTCACGTTCTGGCCACCGGCGCCGCCTGCGCGGTAGGTATCCCATTCAATGTCGCCGGGGTTCACCGTGATTTCAATGGTGTCATCCACCACCGGGTAGGCGAACACTGAGGCAAAGGACGTATGACGGCGCCCACCCGAGTCAAACGGCGAGATCCGCACCAAACGATGTACGCCAATTTCTGCCTTCAGATAGCCATAGGCAAAATCGCCGTCAAACTGCAGCGTAGCCGACTTGATACCAGCGCCCTCGCCAGGCTGGAAGTCAATCTGCTTGACAGTGTAGCCTTTGCGCTCGCCCCACATGAGGTACATGCGGTAGAGCATTTCGGCCCAGTCCTGGCTTTCTGTGCCGCCCGCGCCCGAGTTTACCTCCAGCACCGCGCCTAGTTGGTCTTCCTCGTTGCTAAGCATCCGCTTGAACTCCAGGGCTTCTACGGTTTCCTCGGCAGACTTGTACTCGGCATTTATGTCGTCTTCAGACACGTCGCCTTCCTTATAAAAATCGAAGAGTACTTCTACGTCCTCTACTGCCTTATTGGTCTTCTCAAAGTCGTCGGTCCAGGTTTTGAGGCCTTTGGCTTCTTTTAAGACTACCTCTGCTTTCTTGGGGTCATCCCAGAAATCAGGAGCGGTAGATTTCTCTTCAATGGCTAGGACTTGTTCTTTCTTGGCATCATAGTCAAAGATACCTCCTCAAAGCCTCTACGCGGCCTTTTAACTCTTTTATCTGCTCTTGGGTCATTATGCTAATGTGCTAATTGTTTAATGTGCTGATGTGCTATTTTTTGAAGTGAAGGTGCTTCAAGTATCGTTTTTGGCTTGTTTTCTGGAAAATAGGCTAAAAACGAAGGCACTCACTTCTAAATCTTCTCACATAGGAAAGACGCAAGATACAAGATTCTCAAGTGAAACTACCTGAGCGGTCTTGTGTCTTGCGTCTTACCTCTTGTGTTTCTTAAATCTACTGCACCGGAACCATCCAGCCGTGCACGTCTTCGGCTTGGCCGTGTCTGATTTTGTCCAGCTCTGCAGATACTTTGTTAGAGAACGTACGGTCTGCTACGGCCGGTAACTCCATTTCATGCTCTTTGAACGTGATGGACTTGATAGGCGCAATGGTAGCGGCAGTACCGGTTCCAAAAGCGTCTTCTAGCTTGCCAGCTGCGTGGGCGTCTACAATCTCCTGTACAGAAATGCGGCGCTCTTCTACGGGCATTCCCCAGTCGCGGGCCAATTGCAGCACGCTGTCACGGGTGATACCAGCCAGGATGGAGGAGCTCAATGCTGGGGTTACCAGTTTTCCGTCAATCACAAACATCACGTTCATGGTACCCGACTCCTCAATGAAGTTGTGCTCCTTGCCGTCTGTCCAGATGACTTGGTGGAAGCCTTTCTCATGGGCCAACATGGTTGGATAGAGAGAGGCACCATAGTTGCCGGCGGCTTTGGCGTAACCAGCTCCACCTTCAACAGAGCGGGTGTATTTTTCCTCAATCTTCACGCGCACGGGCTCAGCGTAGTATTGGCTGGCCGGGCTGCAGAAAATCATGAATTTATAGGTCTCAGAAGGACGCACGCCCACCAAGGCATCACTAGCGAACATGAACGGACGGATGTACAAAGAATTGCCCACTTTGTTAGGCACCCAATTAGCGTCTAAGGCAATAAGTTGCTTCAGGCTTTCCATGAATAATTCTTCCGGAATCTCTGGCATGCACAAACGCTTGGCGGACTCGTTCATGCGGGCCCAGTTGGCCTGTGGTCTAAACAGCACTACCTCGCCCTTCACGGTTTTGTAGGCTTTCATGCCCTCAAACAAGGCCTGGCCGTAATGGAGCGCCGCCGTGGCAGGGCTTAATTCAATAGGGCCGTAAGGTAAGATTTGAGGGGCCTGCCACTCGCCGTCTGCATAGTCAATGGAGACCATGTGGTCAGCAAATATTTTCCCGAACTGGATGTTCTCCATGTCAAGGTCTGCCAACCGGCTGGCGGTGGTTACTTGGGTATGAATCGTCATGATGTCTGATTGCATAAAAACAATAGGTGAGTATAGTACGGTTTTTAAGTTCTGCTAGAATAAAAAAAGCCTCAGATACGAGGCTTCCAGGTTATCTCTTGTGCACCCAGCTCTTGGCTGATGGCGCGGCTTAGAACAAAAAGGAAGTCTGACAGTCTGTTCAGGTACTTGATAATAAGATCATCTACCGGAGAGTCTTCTTGTAAGGCAATGGAAAGGCGCTCTGCCCGTCTGCACACTGTACGCGCAACATGGCAAAATGATACAGCCACATGCCCGCCCGGCAAGATGAAGTTACGCAAAGGCGGTAAATTCTGGTCCAGCGCGTCCATCTCTTTCTCCAGAAACTGGATGTCTTCTTCTTGCAGGTCTGGCGTCTGAATTTTGGTGTCTTTTCCTGGATCTGTGGCCAAAGTAGAGCCAATGGTGAACAGGCGATCCTGTATCTCAGAGAATAAGGCCTGGCGCTTCTGGTTTACTTCCTGGTCACGTACCACGCCAATAAAGGCATTGAGCTCGTCTACGGTGCCGTAAGCCTCAATGCGGACGTGGGACTTTTTTACGCGGGTGCCGCCAATCAAAGAGGTTTCGCCTTTGTCGCCGGTCTTGGTGTATATTTTCATTAACTAAATAGATGCGTTGTGCGCGGTGGCCTGCAGATGCGGGATCGTCACGTTTTCATTGATGAGGTCAGACTCAATCAGACCATCGCGCAGGCGTACAATGCGGTGCGCGTAATGGGCGATGTCGTCCTCGTGGGTAACCATGATAATGGTGTGGCCTTTGGCGTACAGGTTCTCAAACAGCTCCATGATCTCATAAGAGGTTTTGGAGTCAAGGTTACCCGTTGGCTCATCTGCCAGCAGAATACTAGGATCGTTCACCAAGGCGCGGGCAATGGCCACGCGTTGGCGCTGACCACCTGACAGCTCATTGGGCTTGTGTTTGGCTCTGGTATCCAGACCAACGCTTCTTAGAGCCTCCATGGCTCTTTCTTCGCGCTCAGATTTGCTGTAACCGGCATACACCAACGGCAAGGCCACGTTCTCTAAAGAAGAGGACCTGGGTAGCAAGTTGAACGTCTGAAACACAAAGCCAATCTCTCTGTTACGCACCGTGGCCAGCTCATTGTCCACCATGTTGCTCACATCCTTGCCGTTGAGAATGTAGGTACCGCTGGTGGGCGTGTCTAAGCAGCCAATGATGTTCATGAGCGTGGACTTACCAGACCCCGAAGGTCCCATAAACGCCACGTACTCGCCTTTCTGAATCTCAATGGAAATAGACCTAAGGGCATGGATGGTTTCGGTGCCCATCTGGTACATGCGCGAGATCTCATTGGTTTGAATGATGGTGCTCATAGGTTGGTCCTTATTGCCACCCTTGGCTCAGGGAATCACTGGCCTGCAAGTGGGCGTCTATTTCTCTTTTAAAGGTAAGGTATTCCGTAGGACTAACCAAAGGCTGTAACCCTTCCAACCCCTGCAAGGCGTAGTCTTTGAATCCTTGTTTAAGGGCCTCTTTGATGTAGGCTTTGCGCAAGGTGATGGACTGCGGATTGTAAGAGACTGCTTCTAGTAAAATGTCATACGCGCGTAATCCCTGCTTCTGGGCACTGAAGAAAGACGCTGCGGTCAATTGGCCTGCCTCATGCCCCGGCGCCTTCTGTGAAAGCTGGTTGTAGAGATTAGTCGCTTGCTTGGTCTGTTTATTACGCCGGGCCGTCAAAGCCTGGTAATAAAGTTTGGTGCCTACGTGCTGCGGTGCGAAATACATTTTAGGGAGCTGTTCCTCTAACCCTTGCCACGCCTGGGCTTTGTACCACAATTGGGCCTGCAAACCGGTCGCCTCTGACTTCAACACGTTCTTTGGGAAGTTGGCCGGGAAGTGCGTGTTCAATTGATTTTGCGCCGCTACCAGGTTGTTCTCCTGAAGGTAGCGTGCCACCAAGGGTAGGGCTGCTACCGGAGCCAAGGCGGACGTGGTAATCTGTTGGGCCACTTTCTCGACGTCGGCTATAGGTAACTGAGAGGCCTTCAATTGCAAGAACCTTACTTTCAAAGAGTCTGGGGCGGTAGTGGCTTGTTCTGGGGTGAGCTGGGTGGCAATGGCCAGGTTGGTGGCCGCTTTCTGTTGGCTGGCATTTGGAAACGCATTGGCTGGTTGCAGGGCAATCTGGGCCGCCAACTCATGGTTTCCGTTCAAGGCGTGGGCAATGACCGCGTGCAAGTGCGCATCTTTATAGCCTGCCTGACGCGCTTCCTCAAAGTAATTAGCCGCCAGTGGGTAGAGCTTTGACTGTAGCATCCACTGTCCCAAGATGTCATAATAGTAGCCGGCAACGCCTTCGCTGGCCGTAGCTAATTGGGTGAGCGTTCTCTTAGCCTCCTGCGATTGACCCTGGCGTTGCTGTAAAATGCCTTTCAAGAGAAGCAAGTCATCTGCATAGGACTGGTTTACCTCTTGTCGTAACAGTTGGCTGATGGTTGAAATAGCAGACGTGTCTGCTTTCACGGTTGTCACCAAGTTTTTCAGGTAAAAACCGGCAAAGCTTTGCGTTGTCAAGACACTATCCTGCAACGTAGGTGGCAAAGTGGCAGGCGTTGGCTCATTTAATATATAAGAAATAGCCAGCTTGTTGGTAAGCAGAGGGCTGTAATCTCCGTCATATTTGGCGGCAAACTCCTTGGCCTGGGCTGCGAAGTTATGGCGTAGCAGGAACGCCAATTGGTTGGCCTGCACCACCTCGGGGTCCTGGGCGTGGGTCAAGGCTAAATCTAAATACTGCGCCGCCGAATCCTGAAAGGTTGTAGTCCCATACAGCAGGGCCATGTTGTTGAGCAGCGGGCCGTTCTCCGGAAACGCTTTTACGCCGTCCCTTAATAGTTGCAGGTGGGCAAATAAGTCGGCCTGGTCGGTCATCAAATCTGCGTAGCGCAGGTAATGCGTGGGCGCCGGCGTGTTTTCCATGAGGGTCTCCAATTGCCTCAGCTCCAAGGTGCGCATGCCTCCTTGGTGATACATATCCACTAAAGAAACACGAGCGCGCTGACTGGTGCGGCTTCGGTCGGCGGCCTCGGTGTAATATTGTTCAGCCAGCAAAGGCAAGGCCTCCGTTTGGCGGTACAAATCTCCCAGATAGGTATAATAGCCGCCCATGGCCTGGTTCTGCACCGCGTAACTGGAGTGCAAGAGCAACACCACCATAATCACGGTGCCCATCAGGTAAACTGTGTAGTACTGCAAGCGCTTCGGTTCATAAACCACTTTGTACACGCGCAACTTTTGCTTGATCAAGGGCCCGAAGTTTACTACCACATACAGCAGGAACGGTATACCGTAGGCCAGGTGCGTTAGGATAACCAGGTTTTTATAGGCGTTCAGAGTGGCGTCATTAGCCAACAGATAGGCATAGCCTATGTTCAGGAAGGTCAGCAAAGCCAGCACCAGGTAAATAGGAGCAGCCTCGGTGTCAAACCGCAAAAACCGACTATAGTGCACTTGCCGTTGGCGAAGGCCCCAGAATCCCATAAAAGCAGAGCAAAGCAGAATCAAGAAGGGATGCAGTAAGACCAAATCCAGATCCAGGATGCGGCGTTGCTTTAAGTACAGCAGCAACAAGTTGCCCAGGTACAGCACACTGATGAGCAGAAACTGCGGCAGGCCAAAGCGGCGGTTAGGGTTTTGAGCCTGCGTGTTGAACCACAACAAACCGTGCAGGTTCTCATAGCCCACCAAGATCATAAACAGCAAAGAGGCCACTATGCTTCCCAGCGTGCTATAATTGACCAAATGCATGGCCGTTAAATCAGAGGAGAACGGCGAGGCATAAAAAATAGCTGTGCCTAAACCCAACACCAACAGCGTAAAGACTAGAAACCGTTGGGTAAACGAAAACTGCGGCAGAAAGGAGTGAAACAGGTAGCTGGCGCCGCCCAATACGCCCAGCGTGATCAATAGCAGCGTGCGACCGGTCTCTGAGAAGATGCCCAGCAAGTCCAGGTTAAAGGTAGAAAGCCACAGCATGCCCAGGCCAACGGCCACGTAAAATGGGAGCCGTTTAAGCGAGCTGATGAGCGTCCAGAAAAAGGTGAGGGAAATGGCCAAACCGGCCAATACCGTCCAGACCGCCCAGATGGGCAGTTGCATGGCGCCCACGGTGTAGCGCTCAGAGACCAGGTAGGCGTTTACTTCAATCCTGATGGGCGTGAGCAGGGGAGAGGCCTCGTCCAAATGCGCCTCGGCAGGGAAAAGCTCGGCCTGTCTTTCTAAGGGGAAAACCAGCTGGTCTCCTTTATAAAATCCGTAGATGCCCAAACCAATAGCCGCCAGAACGGCACCCAACAGTAAAAGATAAAGGGCACGTCGGCCCCCATCTAAGTTTTTCCAGAAAGAAAGAAATGTCATCTAGCCTATTCCATCACTTTAGGAACCCTGAAATAGTCTGAGTCTTTGCGCGGCGCCAGACGCAGGGCGTCTTCATGGCTCACGGTGTTCTGGGCCACGTCTTCGCGCAGCACGTTCACTTCCTCAGACATGTGCACCAGCGGCTCTACGTTGGCGGTGTCCAGTTGGCGCAGTTGGTCTACCCAGTCCAGGATCTCATTTAAACCTTTGAGCATTTCCTGCTCTTTGGTCTCATCAAACTCAAGCCGGGCTAAGTGCGCTAACTGACGGAGTGTCTCTATATTGGTACTCATGGTTCTTGGCGTGTAATGCTTCTTGAATAATGGAAAAGGTCTGCTGCTTCAAAAATTCTACATCTTGCAGCGTCAGGCCCTCGGTAGGGATAGGTCTGTGAATGGTCATCTCCAGACGATGGTACCGGATGATCAGTTTCCCCTTCACGTCTGGCAGAAAGAGATGATTGTATGGCATGGAAATGGGCACCAGCGGCACCTGCTTCTCAATGGCTAATTTAAACGGTCCGTCCTTAAACGGCAGCAACTCCTTGCCCGCTTCCTCAGAGATGGTCCCCTCCGGGAAGATCACCACGCTGCGGCCCGCCTCCAAACTTTTCTTGCTTGAGATGTAGGCTTTGGCGCTGCTCACGGCGCTTTTCCTGTCTACTGATATGTACAGCCGGTCATAGATCAGGCCCCACAGCGGCACCTTGGTCAAAGACTTCTTGCCCACAAAGTTGAGGAAGCCCGGAATGGCCGCCAACAGCATGGGAATGTCAATGAACGAACTATGGTTGGGCGCAAAAACGTAGTTCTGCTTTGGGTCCAGGAACTCCTGACCGCGTACTTTAACGGGCATTAGGTACATACGCAGCTGCACTTTTGACCAGAGACGGTTCAAGGTATGGCCGTGGCGGTACCACTGCGGCTTGGAGACAAACAGCCTGAAAAGCGGATAGGACGTGATAAATGGCAGCACAAACCATGTGGTACACCACACAGAGTAAGCTTTCTTTCCGGTTTTCTTTAGCCAGTTCATCTTTTCAAAATTACAAATAATTTAAAACTTACCACGCACTCTGTTTCCATCGGCCGTTTTTGGCCTGTTTTCTAGGAATCAGGTCGAAAACGAAACAGCCCGTTCTCAGAATTAGTGCTAAACCAAGTAAATTATTTGTTTTGCCGGGCTGCCAAAACGCGTTCCGCCTTAAGCAAACCCGCCACCGAAATGACATCAGTAATTTCCTCGTTCATCACCATTTCTATCGCTTCACGAAGGGGAAGAATCCAAATTTTGAGGTCCTCAGTTTCTTCAAAGTCAGGTTCTCCAATTGTTAAGTTTTCAGCAATAAAGATAAAGCCCTCTTCGTCAGTTACCGAATTAGAGGTATGTACCCTGCCAATTCTAGTCCAAGTCATGGCGGTTAAGCCAGTTTCTTCCTTAAGTTCGCGTTGCGCAGATTCCAATACGTCCAGTTCAATTGGACCGCCCCCCATAGGAATCTCCCAAGAGTACTCATTTAATGCGTATCTATATTGACCAACAAGCCAAGTATTGCCATTCTCATCAATCGGAATAATTCCAATGGCTTTATTACGCATTGTGACGATGCCATAAATGCCTTTTCCTCCATTTGGATTGAGTACTTTATCCTCTCTGACACTAATCCAAGGGTTATTATATATATGTGTTGACTCTAACGTCGTCCAAGGGTTTTCTAAAGAATGTTCTGGCTTCAAGGGAAAGAAGTTTAATGAATTATAAGTTGTAAAGCACTTTTGACCTGATTTATCAATAATAAGCCAAAAACGAATTTAAGAGGACTTGGTAAATGCCGGCTTCTTTCTGCCCAGGTCTTTGTAGAAATAGAGGGCGTTTAATGCTGCGGCTGCCAAGAGGATAACATGCAGCATCTGCGTGGCGCCCTGGATGAACAGCTCATTGGCCAGCATCAAGCCGGTGCCCAGAATCAGCCACAGAAGCCAGAAGCCACCGCCGGGCAGTTTGGGCGTGAAAAGCTGTAAGAGCAAACCGTACACGTAATTGAGGAACACCGCCACCAGCAGGTAATCCAAGGGATACAGCCAGGCCACGCCCATGTCTCCCGCCTCAGAAAAAACGCCGAGGCCCAGCGTCACCACAAATTGCACCACGGCAATGATGCCTAAGTATTGACCTATTTTAAAGTTTTCCATTGCTTGAAAACTAAGAAGTTGAAATAGAAGCGTGTGTAGCCCTTCAGTTGCATAAGATACTCGTTTTTGGTCTATTTTCTCTAAAACAGGCCAAAAACGACTGCTTTACCTTAAACGTTGGTTCCTATTACTTCTTGTATGGCCTGCTGGTAGACCTCCTCGTACATGGGTACAATCTTGCTGATCTCAAACTCTTTGGCTCTGGCCAGCGCATTGGCTTTGAAGGTGGGCAGTTGGTCATCTTGTAACAAGAAGAGCGTGTTTTTGACCATGTCTTTCACGTCGCCTACTTTGCTTACAAAACCCGTTACGCCATGAATATTCAACTCTGGCAAACCGCCCGCGTTGGAAGAAATCACGGGCACTTCACAGGCCATGGCCTCTAAGGCGGCTAGTCCAAAGCTCTCTTTCTCAGAAGGCATCAAGAAGACATCGGCTACGGAAAGTAATTCTTCTACGGCCTCCAGCTTGCCTAGAAAGCGCACGTCCTGGCAGATGCCCAGTTTGCGGCACAGGTTCTCCATTTTTGGGCGCTCGGGGCCATCACCTACCAAAAGCAGTTTACTAGGGATCACTTGGCGTACTTTAGAGAAGATTTTGATGATGTCCCCAATGCGTTTCACGCCCCTGAAGTTGGACGTGTGTACCAGCAGTTTCTCGCCAAACGGCGCGATGGCCGCCTTAAAGTGATCTTTCCGCTGCTTCTGGAACCGCTCAATGTTCACGAAGTTGGGAATCACCACAATGTCCTTGGTGATGGGGAAGTGTTTGTAGGTTTCCGTCTTCAAGTCCTCAGATACAGAGGTCACGGCGTCTGACTGGTTGATGCTGAAGGTCACTACCGGCTCATAGGAGGCGTCTTTTCCTACCAGCGTGATGTCCGTACCATGTAAGGTGGTGATGACCGGTATCTGTATGCCTTTAGTTTTGAGGATCTGCTTGGCCATGTACGCCGCTGAGGCGTGCGGAATAGCATAGTGCACGTGCAGTACGTCTAGCTTTTCATACTGTACAATGTCCACCATCTTGCTGGCCAGGGCCAACTCATACGGCGGATACTGGAACAGGGGGTAGGCCGGAATGTTCACCTCGTGGTAAAACAGGTTCTCGTTGAAGAACTCTAACCGCGCAGGCTGGCTATAGGTGATGAAATGTATCTTATGACCCTTTTGGGCCAGGGCTTTCCCAAGTTCGGTGGCGACTACTCCGCTACCACCAAACGTAGGGTAGCACACTATTCCTATCTTCATTTGTTGTTGCTATGTGGCTGCATAAACATATCTATTTGCCTTATGCCATTGTGGTCTTGTGCAACAAGGCCTCCTGTCAAAAAACAGTCAAAACACTTCATGTAAAACAATTTCCAAAACAAGGCTCTACCGCCAGTATACGTGGCATTTGCCAGAGAGACCAGCAAGCACCACCGTTGAAACAAAAGTAAGGGAATGTGGATGTATGCTGCTATGTAATTGATAAAATCTGATGGTTTACTCAGAGAAAGGGGCAAAGAAAATTCACGTATCTTCATCATCTCCTAAAACTCTAAGCTTCTACCCTGATTCTTATGCCTTTCCTGAAAATTAAACTAAAACATTAGGTCATTGCCATAGCATGCACTGCCTTGGGTTTGGTTGTCGCTTTTCTTCTGAAGTACTGTTACAATTTATTGTTCGGCTGAGGTTCTACCTCAGCCCACAAATTAAAAAGGAGGACCTAATAAGGTTCTCCTTTTTAATGCTGTTTCTATAAATAAAACCCCAATCTAGGTATAGCTGATTACGGTTTAGGTTCTAACGATTGATAGACCACGTCATGAATACGCGTCCGGATGTTGTATTTCAACAGTTTTGTGTTCTCAGCGTCTGGATGCACGCGGTTAGAGAGGAAGATATAAATGATGTTGTTCTCTGGGTCAATCCAGGCGCCAGTACCAGTAAAACCCGTATGCCCGAAGGTGCTGTTAGGCGCCATCTCTGAAGTAGGGCCGTTTCCGTCTGGGTCTGCCTTGTCCCAGCCAATGGCGCGGCGGCTGTTATCACTGCCACTCTGCGCAAACTCCGTCACCACCGGCGTCCTGAAATACTGCTGACCACCGTAGTTCCCGTTCTGCAAGTCCATCTGCAATAAAATGGCCAAGTCATTGGCATTGGAGAACAAACCCGCGTGACCGGCTACCCCACCCAGCATAGCGGCGCCTTCATCATGCACGGTACCTTGTAACAACGTTTTTCTAAAGGTGCTGTCCTTAGCGGTAGGGGCAATCTGCTCTTTTAAGAAGCGTTGCAATGGGTTAAACGTCAGGCTATGCGCGCCCAGCGGGGCATAAAAGTTCTGCTCCATGAAATCAGGCATGGTCTGGTTAAGCAGGCGCTCGGCAATGCGCTTCATCAAATGCAAGCCCAAGTCTGAGTAGCGGTACTCAAACTTGCCATTGCCCACGCGCTGGCCCACTAGCTCAGACTTCACAATCCAAGTCCACACTGAATCTTCCAGCCGTTTGCTGGCAAACAGGCCGTTGGCCACTATGTTCGGGTACGCCTCCGATCTTACCGAGTCATAGTACATGGGATTCGGCTGGCCGTTCAATAAGGTCTTCTTCCAGAAAGGAATGTAGGCCTGCAAACCCGACTGGTGCAACAGCACATCCCGTATGGTCAAGTTGGCCTTGTTAGAGCCTTTCAATTCAGGTAGATATGTTACTAGTCTATCGTCTAATTTCAATTGGCCCTGGTCTTTCAGGAACATGACGGCTTGCAACGTGGCGGCTACCTTGGTGATAGAGGCGAGGTCAAAGATGGTTTTCTCGGTGACCGGCTGGGTTTTGTCATAGGTATAATGGCCGTAGGCTTTGTCCAGCACCACCGTGCCGTCCTTCACCACCAGCACCTGGCAACCCGGCGTGGCCGCGTAGGCAATGGCTTCTAGCGCTATGTTGTCAATCTGCTTGAGAATAGCGGAGTTCATCCCCACACTCTCAGGCAGGGAATATTTTAATCTATTTAAGGCAGGCGTAGAAACACCCATACCGGCTTTCAGTTTAGGCGAAGCCGTCACCGGTAGGCGTCCGTTGGCGGGCAGGGCTCCGAACAGAATCTGCGGCACCACGCGCTGCACCACTTCATTGTCTTCAAAACCGCACACCAGCCAATCACTGTCCTCAAAGCTTCTCAGGCCATAGGCATTGCCCATCACCACCACTATCACCTTCTTGGTGGAGTCCTTCTGCAAAGCTTTGACAAAGTTGACGGCGTTGGTGCCCAAGCCAAAATTGCGGGTTGGCGTGTTGGAAAGATCATGCAAGGTCACCACCACCACGTCCGCGCTGTCCAGGTTCTTGCGCACGGCACTGTACACGCTGTCTGGGGCAAAGCGGCTGCTCACCGAGAATTTCTTGAAAGGCGCATATTTCTCTAAGGTACGCGTGAAGTGGTTGTTGAAGCCCTCGCCAATAGAGACAGAGGCAAACTGCACCGTGTCCAGCACCCTGAAGGGTAACAGGTTATCTTTGTTAGACACCACCGTCACCGCCTGCTCATACAACTGCTGTTGCAGTACCATGCTGGCAGGGCCGCTCAAGTCCTTGGATAGGTTCTCCAGGTCAATGGGTTTGTACTGGTTCAGGCCGGCCCAGTACTTGGCGTGCAAAATTTTACGCACCCGAATCTCAATCTCCTGCTGAGTGATCTGCCCGTTCTCCACTGCCTGCTGAATCATGGCCATGGCCTTGGGCACGTCTTCAGAGAACAAGAGCACGTCATTACCCGCCATGAAGGCCAGAGCATCCACTTCGCCGGGCTTGTGGTAGCGGGTCACGCCTTTCATGTTGAGCGCGTCTGTGAACACCAGCCCGTCATACTGCATCTGGCCTTTTAACAAGTCGCGCACCAGGTACGGAGACAAGGTAGCGGCGCGGTTGGCAATAGAATCCAGCTTAGGAATGTATAAATGCGCCACCATCACGCCCATCACGCCAGCGTCAAAAGAGCGTCTGAAGGGGTACAACTCCACCTCGGTGAGGCGGGCCATATCATGGGTCAGGACGGGTAAGGCAAAATGCGAGTCGGCGTCTGTGTCGCCGTGGCCAGGAAAGTGCTTTGCCACCGCAATAATGCCATGGTCCTGTAAGCCTTTGATATAGGCAATGCCGCGCTGGGTCACCTGCTCCTTGCTTTCGCCGAAGGACCGGATGCCAATCACGGGGTTTTTAGGATTGCTGTTGACGTCAATCACCGGGGAGAAATTGACATGAATGCCCAGACGTTTTAGTTTGAGGGCAATCTCGCGGCCCATCATGTACACGTAGTGGTCATCTGGCAGGGCGCCCAGGGTCATCTGGCGGGCGAAGTGCATGCTGCTATCTAGGCGCATGTCCAGGCCCCACTCGGCGTCCATAGCCACCAGCAAGGGTACTTTGGCCAGGCTTTGGTATTTGTTGGTGAGTTTGGCTTGGCGCACCGGTCCTCCCTGCATGAACATGACGCCGCCAATCCCATATTGGCTCACCAATTGTTCAATTTCGCGCACATGGGTCTGGCCGCTGTTGGAGTAGGCCGCCACCATGAACAACTGCCCCAGTTTCTGCTGGGGGGTAAGAGATTGGTACACACTATCTACCCAACGCTGCTCCTGCAGGCTGATGTTGCCGCGGCCCGCCGGTCCAAAACCAGACAAAGCCCACCAGGCGCACATCACCACTGCCGTCAGCGCGAGGCTATATTTCTTCAGCATTTCACAACGCGTAATTTAAACTTTGATTAACTCTTACATTAGGCCTAATTTCGCAGAGAAATAAAAGCCAACGTACCGGGGCACAAAAAGGCGTTTTCAGGCTGATTTCTGGAAAACA
This sequence comes from Rufibacter sp. DG15C, assembly GCF_001577755.1. NCBI lineage: Bacteria > Pseudomonadati > Bacteroidota > Cytophagia > Cytophagales > Hymenobacteraceae > Rufibacter > Rufibacter sp. DG15C. The sequence goes on along the minus strand of NZ_CP010776.1, from coordinate 429,129 downwards.
GGCCAAAAACGCTTATTGTTTGCGCCGCCTCTCTAACGACAACGCCCTTCTTGCTATGGAACGAGGGCCCCCAAATTGGACCACCAACCCGTTAGAAGCAGAAGAGCGAAGCGAGAACAAAGGTACGGCGTACCGGTATCGCGAGTTGAGCTGGTAATATTACTCAAAAATTCGCTTTTGCGCGGCATAAACTTCAAAAATGCACAGCTAAAGCGCTCATTACGGCCTGCTTAGACGGGCCAATAGAACTACGCAGGGATTTTGTATGGCAGATATCATTCGTTTATTACCCGAGCATTTAGCCAACCAGATTGCCGCCGGTGAGGTAGTGCAACGGCCGGCCTCGGTGGTGAAGGAGTTGTTGGAGAACAGCGTAGACGCACAGAGTACTTCTGTGCAGTTAATCATCAAGGACGCGGGCAAGCAACTCATACAGGTGGTGGACGATGGCATTGGCATGTCTGAGACCGATGCCCGCATGTGCTTTGAGCGCCACGCCACCTCCAAGATTAAAACCACGGAGGACCTGTTCAGAATCAAGACCATGGGCTTTAGGGGAGAGGCCATGGCGTCTATTGCCGCCGTAGCCCAGGTAGAGATGAAGACCCGCGCCCGCGGCACCGAACTAGGCACCTGTCTTTCTGTAGAAGCCAATGAGGTCGTCAAACAAGAACCTGTGGCCATGTCTGAAGGCACCATCATCAGCGTGAAGAACCTTTTCTTCAACGTGCCGGCCCGCCGCAACTTTCTGAAAAGCAATCCCGTGGAGATGCGCCATATCTTGGACGAATTCCAACGCGTGGCCCTGGCCAACCCCGAGATTGCCTTCACGCTGTACCAGAACGAGGTGGAGGTGATGAACCTGCCCGCCGGCAAGCTGAGCCAGCGCATTGTGAGCATCTTTGGCCGCGAGTACAAAGAGCAGATGGCCTCTTGTGAGGAGACTACGCCGTTTTTGACGGTGCGCGGCTACATTGGCAAGCCCGAGTACGCCAAGAAAAGCCGGGGCGAACAGTTCTTCTTCGTAAACAACCGCTACATCAAGAGCCAGTACCTGAACCACGCCGTCTTGACGGCCTTTGAAGGCTTGTTGCCCAAAGACAGCTTCCCGTTTTACGTCTTATTCCTGGAAATCGCGCCAGAAACGATAGACATCAACGTGCATCCCACCAAGACCGAAATCAAGTTTGAGGACGAAAAGACGGTCTACGCCATTGTGCGCGCCGCCGTCAAGCAAAGCCTGGGCTTGCACAACATTGCGCCGTCCCTGGATTTTGGTGCTGATGTGAACTACATTCCCTTGCAACCCATGAAGTTTCCGGCCTCCATGGACTTTGACACCTCGCCAGCTAAGGCTCCTAGCGCTTCTTCGGCTCCAGCGCCCAGGCCTACCACCTATGCCAGCAAAGCCACTATGGGGGATAGGGACGAAAGCTTTTTCAAACCGGCGGCTCTGCGGGAAATCTCCAGAACCGAAAACCAACCGGAAAACCGACTGTTTACAGAAGAGGAGAACCCGGCGGTAAGTGTGAGCGTGACAGGCGGCTCTAAAACTTTACAACTGCATCAGAAGTATTTGATGGTGCAGGTGAAGAGCGGCTTGCTAATGGTGGACCAGCAGGCGGCGCAGGAGCGTATCTTGTTTGAGAAGTACAGTCAGGCCTTGGGCAAGCGGAGCGGGGCGTCGCAGCAGTTGCTGTTCCCGCAGACGGTGCACCTTTCGCCGGCAGACTATTCTTTGATTATGGAGCTGGCAGAGGAGTTTAACGCGCTGGGCTTTGTGTTCAGTGAGTTTGGCCAGAACACCATTGTTGTGAACGGCATCCCCGCCGAGGTGCCGTTGCGCGACGAGCGGGAACTGATTGAGGGCCTGCTGGAACAATATAAGAACAACCTTTCCTCGTTAAAGGTAGACCGGCAGGAGAACCTGGCGCGGGCCATGGCCAAACGCGTGGCCTCCCGTTTAACGGGCCGACTGTCTGACCAGGAGATGAACGCCTTGGTAGACCAGCTGTTTGCCTGCCAAGTGCCCAATTACACGCCTAGCGGCCAAAAGACGCTGGTGATTTTACAGATGGAGCAGCTGCAAGATTTGTTCCTTAAATAGAAGTAGACCTTAACCTAGAATCTATGCCTCCTATCACCCCGGTGGTGCGCGTCCTGCTTATTTTGAATGTGCTCATCTTCTTTGTGGGCCAGAGCGCTGAAGTTTTTGTCTTTCAGAATTTTGCACTGCATGACATTCGCTCAGAGTATTTTCAGGCGCACCAGGTCCTGACGCACATGTTCCTGCATGGCAGTTTCATGCACCTGTTCAGTAACATGCTGAGTTTGTTCTTCTTTGGGCCCATGCTAGAGCATTACTGGGGCGGCAAGCGGTTTGCCATTTTCTACTTGGTAACTGGGATTGGCGCCAGCATTCTATATTCTGTCGTGCGGTACGTAGAGATCAGCCAGATTCAGGAAATGGTGGTGGCCTTCATGCAAAACCCTGATCCGGTGGACCTGCGCAAGATCCTGGACAGCTTGGTAGGCAACAATTACAACGTGGATTTCATCCTGCAACTGAAGCGCAACCCGGACAACGTAGCCATGATTGCAGAGGCGAAGGAAACGGTACAGCAGCTCTTTCAGCGTACCTTGAATAGCCCTATGCTAGGGGCTTCTGGGGCGGTGTTTGGGATATTGATGGCCTTTGGCATGCTCTTCCCGAACACGGAATTGATGTTGTTGTTTTTTCCTATTCCCATCAAGGCTAAGTATTTCGTATTCCTGTATGGGGCGTATGAGTTATATGCCGGGGTGCAACGCGCGCCCGGCGACAACGTAGCACATTTTGCGCACCTGGGCGGAATGCTCTTCGCGTTCATCCTGCTTAAACTGTGGCAACGCAACCGTACCACCTTCTACTAAACTATGACCAGCATTTTTGACGATATCCGTTCCTCGTTCAGTAGGGGGAACAACGCCTTGCACCAGCTCATTGCCATCAACGTGGTAGTGTTTGCAGTGCTGGTGATTCTGCGCACCATCATGACCATGAGCGGTTCTGGGGCTACGTTTACGTACCTCATTACCTTCCTGAGCGTGTCCTCTAACCTGGATATTTTCATCTGGCGGCCTTGGACCCTCTTTACCTATTTCTTTACGCACCTAGAGTTTCTGCACATCATCTTTAACATGCTTAACCTGTACTGGTTTGGGATGCTGGTGCGCGAATACCTGGGAGATAAGCGTCTGGTAAACCTGTATGTGCTGGGTGGCTTGGTGGGCGGCTTGTTCTATCTCTTGACCTACAATACCATCCCGTACCTACAAGTACGCGCCGACAATTCCTTGATGATGGGTGCCTCTGGGAGTGTGATTGCCATCATGGTTGCTGCGGCTACCTTGTTGCCCAATTATACCTTTAATCTGCTGCTGTTCGGGCCTATACGTATCAAGTACATTGCCGCGGTAATGGTGTTGCTGTCCATCTCAGGTGCTACCGGCGGAAACGCGGGCGGTAACATTGCCCACTTGGGCGGCGCTCTATTAGGCTTTCTGTACATCAAGCAATTACAAAGCGGGACAGATTTAGGAAGACCCGTGCAGGCAGTGCTGGATTTCTTTAGAGGACTTTTTGCCCGCCGAAGCCCCTTGAAAGTAGCCTACAAGAATCCCAACAGACCGTTCTCCGCGCCCTCCTCTGCTTCTACCACCAACCCAGTTGCTGGATTCTCAGGAAGCACCACGCCCAGCGAGGATGAGATCAACATGATTCTGGATAAAATCTCCAACTCGGGTTATGAAAGCCTGACCAAGGAAGAGAAGCAGAAACTGTTCAGAGCCAGCCAGAAGTAGTTTAATTGCTAATTGTTGTTCCTTAAGTATTGCATAAAAGCAGAGGCCCCGCTAAACTTACTTAGCGGGGCCTCTGCTTTTATGAATGTTCTGTTTTTGGCCTGTTTTCTAGAAAATAGCCCGAAAACGGAATTAAGCTTTTCCTACGGTGCCAGAGTTCTTCAACATTTCGCCAATGGCGCCAATGCTGCCCATGGTTTCAACGGCGGTGGTAGGGATGAAGATTTTGTTGGCAGGACCCATGGCAATCTTCTCCAGTGCCTCAAAGGATTTGTAGGTTAAGACGCGCTCGTCCAGACCGCCTTCAATCAGCAACTGGATGCGTCTTTTCTCGGCTTCGGCTACGTCTGAGATAGCGCGGGCCTCACCCAAAGCCTGAAGTTCCACAGAGGCGCGGTCGCCTTCGGCCCGCAGGATTTTACTGGTCTTGTCCCCTTCGGCGCGAAGGATCATGTCTTGTTTTGCGGCCTCGGCCTCTAAGATGATGGCGCGGCGGTTCCGCTCGGCTTTCATTTGCTTGTCCATGGCCTCCTGTATGTCCAACGGCGGCTTAATGTCAATTACCTCCACGCGCTCAATGCGGACGCCCCATTTCTCGGTGGCCTCGTCCAGGGCGGTTCTAATCTCAGCGGAGATGCGCTCCCGTCCAGAAAGGGTCTCGTCCAATTCAAGGTTGCCAATGATTTGCCGCATGGTGGCGGTGGTGATGTTACGCACCCCCAGCACGTAGTCAAAGATGCCGTAGGTGGCCTGCTCTGGACCTACCACTTGGTAAAACACGATGGTGTCAATGAGCACCTGTACGTTGTCGCGGGTAATCACGCTCTGGGGCGGTACGTTGGTCTGCTGAATGCGCAAGTCATGGTACACCCGCACGCGGTCAATGATGGGAATAAATAGGTTCAAACCCGGATGCATCAGCCTTTGAAACTTACCCAGCCGCTCCACTACAGCCACGCGCTGTTGCTGGATGATGCGGATGGACATTGCCATGAGAATGATGACGGCGGCCAGAATAATGAGAGAGGTGGTCATAGTTTTATCAAGGGTGTAGTATAGGTGGAAAGGGATATGGGTTACTTTACTTTGAGAAATGGTATCTACCAGACAGACTCCTGCCGAGGCTGGTTTTGTGAGTTTTCTACCAGCGGCTGGACCTGCAAAACGGTACTGCTCTGACTAATAATCAAGACCTGCTGGCCCGGGGAAAGATTCTCCTGCGCGCTAGCCGACCACATGTCATTGCCAACTTTCACAATGCCCAGACGGGTAGGGGTGACGGGTTCCACAATTTCGCCTACGCGGTTCACCATGAACTGGGCCGGGTCCTGAAAACCTTTGGCCTGACGGGCACGCGCAGTGAGCGGCTTGGTGAAGACAATAAGCAACACGCCGGTGATGCTGGCGGCCAACGGCGGAAGCCAGTATTCCCCTGGGAAGAAGTACGCCAATACGGCTGCCACCATGGCGGCAATCCCCAGCCACAGCAGGTAAAAACTGACCGTGAACATTTCCCCTACTATGAGCAGGATGCCGGCCACAAACCACAACCACCAAAGTGAAATATCCATTGCTTTCAAGTTTATGTCAGTAATATACAAAAAGTTAGAGGCCTTTCAAAGGATTTGGACGGGTTTGACACGGGTCAATGTGCAGACCTTTAGCCATTACTTGCACCTCGTTTTTAGCCTGTTTTCCAGGATATAGACTGAAAACGGCGCAAACAAAAAGCCCGACCTTATGGGTCGGGCTTTTCAATATGATTAAGATGTGGATGCTTATGCGTTAACTGGCATGTTGTCCAGAACGTCCATCACCTCGCGTACGGCTTTCTCAGAGGCTTTCAACAAGGCCATTTCTTCTTCGTTCAACTGAAGCTCAATCACCTTCTCTACGCCGTTCTTGCCTAAGATTACTGGTACACCTAAATACGTGCCGGTGATGCCGTATTCGCCTTCTAGTTTAATACAAACCGGGAATACGCGCTTCTGGTCACGTACAATGGCTTCTACCATCTGGGCAGCGGCAGAACCTGGTGCGTACCAGGCAGACGTACCCATCAGTTTCACCAACTCGCCACCACCGTTCTTGGTGCGGTCTACAATGGCGTCTAGTTTAGCTGGGTCAATCAGTTCGGTTACCGGGATGCCACCAACCGTGGTGTATCTTGGAAGTGGAACCATGGTATCACCGTGGCCACCCATCAACACCGCTTGGATGTCTTTTGGAGACACGTTCAATTCTTCGGCTAAGAAAGCACGGTAACGAGCCGTATCCAGGATACCGGCCATACCCATCACTTTGGTGCGAGGCAGTTTAGAAGTCAAGTGCGCCGCGTAGGTCATCACGTCTAGTGGGTTAGACACCACAATGATGATAGCCTCTGGCGAGTGCTTGATGATGTTTTCGGTTACAGAACGTACGATGCCCGCGTTGGTGCTGATCAAGTCGTCACGGGTCATGCCGGGCTTGCGGGGCAAACCTGAAGTAATCACCACCACGTCTGAATTGGCCGTGCGGGTGTAGTCATTGGTAACGCCCACGGTGCGGGTGTCATACAGGTTGATAGGGGACTTCTGCCAGATATCCAGCGCCTTGCCTTCGGCAAAACCTTCTTTGATATCCACTAACACTACTTCATTGGCGATTTCGCGGTAAGCCAATACGTCTGCGCACGTAGCGCCCACGTTACCAGCTCCAACAACGGTTACTTTCATTCTATTTATGTTTGGTTAGACGGTTATACTTATAATGTGGGTAAAATTAAACAAATGTCCGTTAGGTAGGCAAGGAATTGATTGTTAATTGTTGATTGCTAATTGTTGGTTGTCGTTTTTGGGCTGTTTTCTGGGAAAAAGGCTGAAAACGACTATTTATTCTTTAAAGGCATTTCCACTAGCATAAAGATCAAAATCTATAGAGAGATTTAGCATTTCCATTCTCTTAATGCTTGTGCTATCAATGTTCATTCCACCCAGCATGCCATTCCCATTGTGAAAATCCATTGCAACTGATATCCAGCCATTGGCTCTTTCAACCAAGGCACCGACACCGTCTTTGTCTTGCTCTAGAAAGTCAAGAAGGTTTCTAAGTTTATCTTCAAATTCGTCTGGCTCAGGGTTGGGCATGAACTCAATAGAACTGAATTTATAGGGTACATTTCCAGACTTGCTTAAATCACCTTTGCTCCATCCCTGCGTTGGGGACAAAGTTGTGAATGCTTTTAACTCATCAAGCGTGAATTGTTCAGAGGTTGCTTTGAAACGAACACGGTTAAAAGATTCCATTTCTACATTAGTCACGCATTTTTCCTTAAGGTCTACATTAACCGCGAAATGAAAGTATTCTCCATCCACTGGTATATAAACAATAGCCAAGCCAGATGCACCTTCTGCGTCTACTCTGTCAATTCTTATTTTGCCTTCAATAGTTACGGGTTGATGGATTTCCAAATACTGCTCTGTCACCCCAAGCGTCGGGTTCTGGAGTTCTTGCGTAGCTAGAAGGATAATTTCCTCTTCAGACATTTTTCTTTTACTGTCATTGACAATCAACAATCAATTTCTGGTAATCTTAATCTCCAGCACTTCCTGCGTGTCTGCGGTGACCTTGAAGCGGTTGTCCAGCTGTTGGCCAATGACCCAAGTAAGCGAGGCGTCTGACACCAATACCCATACATCCTGCTTAAGGTTGGCAGGCACTTTCTTATCAATGAGCAGGTCGCTTACTTTCTTCTTGCCGTTCATGCCCAGTGGAATAAACCAATCGCCTTGTTTCCAAACGCGCAGTTTTAGCGGGAATTTAAGGAGAGCCGCATCCAGGGCGGTGTGGTCTTTGCCTTTGGGAATTCTGTAGTCCTCGGGCTTGGGCTTGCGGGTGAAATGCGCGGTGTACGGCCCGAAACTGATGTTGGTAGTCTCCTCTGGGATGGTGATGCTACCGTAATGGGCCAGGTTCTTGGCGGTGATGACCAGGTCCTCGCGGTCTTTCACAAGTGTGTGCGACGGTGACGTAAAGGTCTTGCCGGCCTGGGCCTCAAACGCGCCGACAATCTCCTGCGTCTGGGCATAGGAGAAGTGGAAGGGCTTCAGGAATTCATGCAGGAGCACGGCTGGGGCGGGGCTTTCCTGCAGCGGGGCAATACGCAGGTAGGTGGCGCCGTTCTCCTCACGTTGCGTTTTTGCCTTCATTTCCAGAAAAGAGGCCAAAAACACTTTCTCGGCACCTTGCAGGCGTTCCAAGGTTTGGCTGAAGGTCTCGTCTAAATTGGGATTGAGTTGCTTGAGTACTGGGATTACCTCATGGCGCAAGAGGTTGCGGGAGTATTTAAGGCTTTCATTGGAGGAGTCTTCGCGCCAGGCTAGGCGCTTGGCCACCAGCCAGTCGTATAAATCATCTTTTGGGAAGCCTAGCAGGGGACGAATGATGTGGCCGTTTTTTGGCAAGATGCCGTGCAAGCCGGCTAAGCCAGTACCACGAACTAGGTTCATTAAGACGGTCTCCAGGGCGTCTGCCTGGTGATGGGCGGTGGCAATGACATCATAGCCCAGCTGCTGGCGCATCTGCTCAAACCACGTGTAACGCAGGGTACGGGCCGCCATCTGGATGGAAACGCCTTCCTGCTCGGCAAACGCCTCGGTCTGGAACTGCTCGCTGTAGAATGGCGCCTCGTAGGATTTAGCCAGTTTGCGTACAAACAATTCATCGGCGTCAGACTCCTCGCCGCGCAGCCCGAAGTTGCAGTGCAGAATGGCAATATTGTATTTGGCGCGATGCAGTAAATCTGCCAGCACCACGGAGTCCAGCCCGCCGCTCACAGCTACTAGAATCTTGGTGCCTTCGGTGGCCAGCTGGTGGTCTGTGATGTATTGTATAACTTTTGGAAGCATCCGTAAAAGAAAGTATAAAGTGGAGACACGGCAGATAAATGCTGGAGAAATAGAAACTGGCAGGAAGGAGTCTCCTTAAAACCACTTGGCAAAAGCCTTTAAAAAGCTAAGCTTGTAGCGGTTCTGTACCTTTTTCTATCACAAAAACGATTTATACGGCTGTTCTTAGTAATTTTGCTTGAATTAGAATTCATTGATGACGTTCACAAAGGTAGTTTTTGCTTCGCTAATTTCCCTGATAACTGTGGTGGGTGCCTTCGCGCAGGGCGGACAACCCGTGCAGGTGTCGGCTAATACGCTCCAAAAGGGCAAGTACAATGGGCAGGACGTGCGCCGTCTGCTGGGCAACGTGGTCATGAAACAAGGCACCACCACCCTCACCGCCGACTCAGCCTACCAGTATGAGGACGACGCCAACCGCTTGGAGGTGTTCAGTAACGTGCGCATTGTGCAGGAGAACATGAACGCCACCAGTGCCACGGCTAGCTATGACGGCACCAAGCGCATTGCCAACATGCGTGGCGGCGTAGTTTTACAGGACCAGGAAATGACCCTAACCACGCCTTCCTTAGATTACAACCTGGACGCCAAGCGTGCTTATTATACAGAGACTGGTAATATTGTGGGCGTGGATTATACCATCAAAAGTGCCATTGGCGCCTATCAGACCGAGAGTAAAACCCTTTCCTTCAAACGTAACATTGTGCTGGTGACCAAAGGCTCTGAGGTGCAGAGTGACACCATGAGCTACAACACCGTCTCGAAGATTGTGGAGTTCTTCGGGCCCACCACGGTTAAATCTCCGGACGGAACGCTGTACGCCACCCGCGGTACCTATAATACTGTGACCCGCGAGTCTAATTTCAGGGGAGGGGCCAGCATCAAGACGCCTGAATATTTAATCAAAGGCGAGATTTTAACCTACGATAAGCAACGCGAGTATTTCACGGCTACCCAGAAAGTATCCATGACCTCGTTCAAGAACAATACCGTCATTACCGGCGAGGTGGCCAAATACTGGCGCGCGCAGGGAAGGTCCAAGATTTACGGCTCTCCAGTGATGCGCAACATCATGAAGCAGGACACCATGTACCTGTCGGCAGATACGCTGTACTCGGTGGAGAACGTGAAGGACAAGACCAAGAAAGGCATTCTGTACGCCTATTACGGAGTGCGCATCTTCAAATCAGATTTGCAGGGCTTGAGTGATTCTGTGACATACAACCTCAACGATTCTACCATTTACATGAGTGGTAATCCCAAGTTGTGGGCTAATAAAAGCCAGTTGACGGCAGATAGTGTGGAGTTACAACTAGCCAACAACACGTTGCACCAAATGAGGCTCTTCGGGAATGCCTTTGCTATTTCTCAAGACACATTGGACAATTACAACCAGGTGAAGGGCCGCAAGATGCTGGGTCATTTCTTGGATGGCAAGCTGCGCCGCATAGACGTGAACGGGAACGGGGAGAGTATTTACTTTGCACTGCAGGGAGATACCTTGTTGACCGGCATGAACCGCGCCGTGTGCAGTGACATGCGCATGATGTTCCAGAATGGGCAGGTAGAGTCTATCACCTTCATCACAGATCCAGAAGCCAAACTGATTCCGCCGCATGAGTTAGCGGAGCCGGATAAACGTCTGATTGGATTTGTCTGGTTAGAGAAAGAGAAGCCTACCCGCGCCAAGGTTCTGGCCAAACGCGCGCCGGCTAAACCAAAACCGGCTGCCAAACCCAAAAAGAGCACGCCAACCCCCAAGCGTAAAAAAGCCCCTGCTGGACGAATAATAGGCTAAACGGCTAAATACTGAAAGCCTTAGGCAAGACGTTCTATTGGATATAAAAGATTTTAGTTATTTTTGCGCGCTTATGACCCAACGCCTTTTCCCTTTTTTGACCATTTTGCTGGCAGCCGTGCTGTTGAGCTCTTGTAGTAATTTCCAGAAATTGATGAAGAGCGATGACGTGGACAAACGCTACGCAGGCGCGCTCAAGTACTACGAAGAGAAGGAATATGAGAAGGCCGGGGTGCTTTTAGGCGAACTGTTGCCTTTGTTAAAAGGCCGCTCTGAGTATGAGAAAGCCAATTTCTTGTACGCCTACACCAAGTACCACCAGCAACTGTACTTAGAGAGTTCCTTCCATTTCATTCAGTTTGGATCTACGTTCCCTAAAAGCCAGTTAGTGGAGGAGGCCGCGTTTATGAACGTGCGTTCTTTGGCCAATGAGTCGCCTAATGAGGATTTGGACCAGTCTAACACTGCCAAGGCGTTAACGGCCATTCAAGATTTCTTGCGCCGCTACCCAAACAGCACCTTTAAGGAGGAGGCCAACAAACTTTACACAGAGCTTTCTTCTAAAGTGGAGTATAAGGCCTTTGACAACGCCAAGCTGTACTACAACCTGCGGTATTTCCAGTCGGCGGTTATTGCTTTGGGTAACTTCAGGAGAGATTATCCTTCTTCTAAGTTCTCAGAAGAAGCAGCGGCTTTAAGGATAGATGCTCAGTACAGCTACGCAGAGCAAAGTATTGAGAGCAAACAAAAGGAACGTTACCAAGAGGTAGTTGCGTTTTACCAGAACTTTGTAGATACTTACCCTAACAGTAAATATTTACGTACTGCTGAAGGCTTCTATGACAACGCCCGCAAGGCGCTGGAAAAGCTTACTACGGCAGAGGCGGCTTCTGCGACAGCCACCACCAAACAATAATTAATTTTTGTAATTACTTATATTCTAGATATATGGCACAAGTTCCTGCATCCATTGTAACGCGTAATATTTCTGACCTTGCCAATGAAACTGGCAACGTGTATCAGTCTATCTCTATCATCTCTAAGCGTGCCAACCAGATTGCGGTAAAAGTAAAGGAGGAGTTGAACTCTAAGCTAGCCGAGTTTGCCACCACGGTAGACAACCTGGAAGAAGTATTTGAGAACCGTGAGCAGATTGAGATCTCTAAATACTATGAGCGCATGCCTAAGCCAACCAACATGGCCATTGAAGAATTCATTGAAGGCAAAGTGTATTACCGCTTCGCCGACGAAGAGACTGAAACTTCTTCAGCGCTTTAAGAGCCCGCTCTAGATGCTTCGGCATAAGAAAATTCTTTTGGGGGTTTGTGGGAGTATTGCAGCCTATAAAGCGGCGTCTCTCATACGCTTACTGATAAAAGCAGAAGCAGAAGTACAGGTCATCATGACTACTTCTGCTTCTGCTTTTATAACCCCTGTCACGCTGGCTACGCTTTCTAAGCGGCCAGTGCTTTCTGAGTTCATTAAGGCAGACGGTTCTGGTTTATGGCATAACCACGTGGAACTGGGCCTCTGGGCAGACGCCTTTGTGGTAGCGCCCGCCAGTGCCAACTCGGTGGCCAAGTTTGCGCGCGGCCTCTGTGACAACCTTTTGTCGGCTACCTATTTGTCGGCGCGCTGCCCGGTGTTTATGGCCCCGGCTATGGACTTGGACATGTACCAGCATCCGGCCACCCAGGAGAATTTCAGGCTGCTACGCTCTTATGGCAACCACATCATTGAAGCCGGTTACGGTGAACTGGCCAGTGGCTTGGTAGGGCAGGGAAGGTTAGCTGAGCCCGAGGAAATCCTGGACGTTTTAACCCAACACTTTACGCCCCGTGAGTTTGTTTAGCGGCAAGAAAGTCATGATTACGGCGGGCCCCACCTATGAGCCCATTGACCCGGTGCGCTTTATTGGCAACCACTCCACGGGCAAGATGGGCTTTGCCCTGGCACGTTGTTTTGCCGAACAGGGCGCCGAAGTGCAGCTAATCTCAGGACCGACGGCCTTGACGCTAGAGCATCCCTTGGTGCACGTGACCAACGTCATGACCGCCGATCAGATGTTTGAAGCCTGTCAGCAACACGCTGAACAATCGGATATCTGGGTTTTCTCGGCGGCGGTGGCAGATTATCGGCCTAGGGAAGTAGCAGGTTCCAAAATCAAAAAAAATGAAGATACGTTTACCATTGAGTTGGTTAAAAGCGTTGACATAGCGGCTACCTTGGGTAAGCAGAAACGGGCAGACCAATTTACCGTGGGCTTCGCGCTAGAAACCAATGATGAGTTGCAAAACGCCCGTCTCAAATTGGCCAAGAAGAACCTAAACATGGTGGTCTTAAATTCCTTGAAAGACCCGGGTGCCGGTTTTAAGCATGACACCAACAAAATCACCATTGTCAAGCCAGAGGCCGTAGAAACCTACGAGCTTAAAAGCAAGGAAGAAGTAGCCCAAGACATATTAGCATCAATAAAAGCGGAAATGGCATGCGTTTAACATCATTCTGGATTGGAGTGCTTTGCCTGTTGTTCCCTGTAGCGGGAATGGCGCAGGAATTACGCTGTGAGGTAGTGGTGAACAGTGACCAGATCCAGGCCACCGACCGGCAGGTTTTCCAGGAGATGCAGAACGCCATCTCTGAGGTCATGAACAACACCCGCTGGACCAATGACACATACCAGAACGACGAGCGCATCCGTTGTAAGCTGTTCATCACTTTGCGGGCTATGCCGCGCATCGGGTTTTTTGAGGCCAACGCCCAGATAATCTCCAGCCGTCCCACATACGGCACCGGTTATGAAACCACGGTCCTGTCCTTTGTAGATACCAAGTTTGTGTTTGAGTACACCCAGGCACAGCCCCTGCAATACGCTCCCAACACGTACACCTCACCTTTAACGGCCTTGCTTTCTTTCTATGCCTACACCATTATAGGCATGGACAATGACTCGTTTGCCCGGTTGGGCGGAGCAGGTGCCTTAACAGAGGCCAACAACATTCTCAACTTGGTCAACTCTTCTGGCGGCGGCATGGGTGGCTGGACGTCTACAGATGATACCCGCAACCGCTATTGGCTCTTGAACAACTTGCAAGACCCGCAGTTTGAGCCTTTCAGGGCGGCTTTGTACATCTACCACCGCCAAGGCCTGGACTTGATGGCATCAGATCCAGAAAAGGCCAGACAGAATATTCTGGAGGCCTTGCGTGGCATTCAGCGTGTGGGGCAGTTACGTCCTGGCGCGGCGGCCATTCGGTCTTTCTTTGAGGCCAAGTCTACGGAGCTGGCCAGCGCTTTCAATTCTGCTACCCCCGCCCAGAAGCAGCAGGCCTATGATTTGCTCACGCAAATTGACCCCACCAACCGGCCTAAGTATGACGGCCTGTTAAAGCGATAATTCCGTTTTTAGCCTATTTTCGGTAAAACAACTCAAAAACAGACATGGGTAAGCGTCAGCGTAGATTTTTCTTTCAGAAAGATATTGAACAAGAAATGCCCCTGTTGTTGGGGCATACCCTTCAAGTGATTCTCCGGCAGGGTCAGGTGCTGACGGGCAGGTTGCAGCGTATGGAGGAGGGGGTTCTTTTTCTACAAGATGGCCGTCATCACGTTCACCATTTGCCCTTGCTGGACGTAGAGGAGGTAGTGCTGGATTTGGTGTCTGAGTATTAGCAAAACTCTTGAAACCAGACGGACTATTCCTTTTAGATTAGCAAAATGCTAGGTAAATTAGCAGTCTGGAAAAATCCATCACCCCAATCAACATTCATTCTTGACCACGGTACATCTTCCTTATGCTGGTAGATCTTAAGATAAAGAATTACGCCCTCATTGAAAAGCTGGAACTCCAGCCTTCGCCGCTCTTGAACATCATCACCGGTGAGACCGGTGCTGGTAAATCCATCATGTTGGGAGCCATTGGTTTGCTATTAGGCAACCGCGCCGACTCCAAACTGCTGTTCAACCAGGATGAGAAGTGCGTGATTGAAGGCTCTTTCAATATCTCTGAATACAAGCTGGAACCCTTCTTTGAAGAAGAAGACCTGGACTTTGAGCCGGTAAGTATCCTGCGCCGGGAGATTAGCCCATCGGGCAAGTCCCGGGCTTTTGTGAATGACACGCCCGTGACCCTGGAGACCATCCGCAAGATTGGCGAACAGCTCATGGACATCCATTCCCAGCATGACACGCTCTTGCTGGGGGACCCAGCCTATCAGTTGAACATCCTGGATTTGTATGCCCAGAACGAGGACCTGCGCAATGACTATGGCTCTGCTTATAGAAACTACCGCAAACTAGAGCGCGAGTTCAAAGACTTGGAAGCCCAGCTGGCGCAGTCTGAGAAAGAGCTAGACTACAACACCTACTTGCTCAATGAACTGGCAGAAGCCAATCTGGTAGCTGATGAGCAGGAAAGCCATGAGGTAGAGCTCAAGCAACTGGAGCACGCCGAAGAGATCAAACTGAAGCTGACCCAAGCCCTGCAATACCTTTCTGAGTCTGAATTCAACGCATCTATCGCCTTGAAGGATGCTAGTCATCTCTTAGGCCAGGTAACCGAGTATGGCGAGAACTTCCAGACCTTGAAAGAGCGCTTAGACAGCTGCTTGATTGAACTGGTAGACATCTCTGGAGAACTGGAAGATGCCGAACGCAAAACCGAGGCAGACCCACAGCGCGCCGAGCAATTGCAGGAGCGTCTGGACTTGATTTATACTCTCCAGCGCAAGCACCAGGTTAAAACCATTGAGGAAATTCTGACTATTCAGGCAGATTTGGAGACTAAAGTTGGAAGCGTTCATAACTTGGATGCCGCCATCTCCAAAACCAGAAAAGCCTTAGAAGAAGCCCTAGCCGAAGTAGAAGCGCGCGCCCAAGCTTTATCACAGAGCAGAACCGGCGTATTTGACACTTTCCAAAACGAGTTGCACACACTGCTGTTTGAATTAGGCATGCCGAACGCTCGGGTAGTGGTGGAACATAAAACTTCCGCGCCAAGCCCGACGGGTATTGATGTGGTCAACATCTTGTTCAGCGCCAACAAAGGCGCCGCGCCGCAGACCTTGAGCAAAGCCGCCTCGGGTGGTGAGTTCTCCCGCTTGATGCTCTGCGTGAAGTACCTGCTCGCTGATAAAACCGCGTTGCCCACCATTATCTTTGACGAGATTGACACGGGTATCTCGGGGGAGATTGCCGTGAAAGTGGGCCGCATGATGCAGCAGATGTCACACAAGCACCAGTTGATTTGTATTTCGCACTTACCGCAGATGGCCGCGCAGGGAGACACGCACTACTTTGTCTACAAAGAAGACCGCGCCGACCGGACTATCTCTCGCATCAGGCAGCTGACGCATGAGGAGCGCGTGAAGGAGATTGCCCAGATGATTTCAGGGGCCAACCCTTCAGAGAACGCTTTCCAAAGTGCCAAAGAACTGTTGGCCATTAGCGCGGCTAGTTAATCTTAGACCCAGATAGCCTAGAAAATAGAAAACCGGTGCGGAAGCTGCCGGTTTTTTTTTCATATTTGCCACAGCCTTCGGTAAGAGGGCTCTTCAACTCAGAATAATTAACACGTTTATGGCATACAACTTACTGAAAGGAAAGCGCGGAATCATTTTCGGGGCGCTGGATGAGAAATCAATTGCTTGGAAAGTGGCGCAACTGGCGCATGAAGAAGGTGCACAGTTTGTCTTGTCAAACGCGCCGCTGGCCATGCGCATGGGCGAAATCAATAAACTAGCCGAGGCCACTGGTTCTCAGATTGTACCGGCAGATGCTACCTCAGTAGAAGACTTGACCAACCTGTTCACGCAGGCGCAAGAGATTTTAGGCGGTAAGATTGACTTCGTGCTGCACTCCATTGGCATGAGCCCGAACATCAGAAAGAACCGTCCGTACGGCGACCTCAACTATGACTGGTTCATGAAGAGCATTGACGTGTCTGCCTTGTCTTTCCATAAGGTGATGCACGTAGCCGAGAAGCTGGACGCCATGAACGAATGGGGTTCTATTGTGGCATTGAGTTACATTGCTGCTCAGCGTGTATTCCCAGACTACACAGATATGGCCCAAGCCAAAGCCATGCTGGAGTCTATTGCCCGTAGCTATGGACACCGCTTTGGTAAATTGAAGAAAGTGCGCGTGAACACTATCTCTCAGTCGCCCACTAAAACGACGGCTGGCACAGGCGTAGGTGGGTTTGATGCGTTCTTTGACTATGCAGACAAGATGTCGCCGCTGGGTAACGCCTCTGCCGAGGATTGCGCCAGCTACTGCGTGTCTCTGTTCTCAGACTTCACCAAACTGGTGACCATGCAAAACCTAATGCACGACGGCGGATTCTCTAGCATGGGTATCTCTGAAGACGTGGTGGGCATGATGGAGGCCAAAGCCGCCTCACAAGAGCAGAACTCTTAATTTGAAGATTTGAAAAGGAGGAGATGTGAAAATATCCTCTCCATTATAAAACAGAAAGGCCGCTCTTTTTCAAGAGCGGCCTTTCTGTTTTTAGGCTGTTTTCTGGGAAATAGGGCAAAAACGAACCTCAAGAATCTTTACAGCTACTTATGCGAAGTTTTAATCCTCGCGGTTTACCGTGCTAATATCAAAGGCTGGCACACAAACAGACCAGTACTCACATTCCTCGTCATAGGGGTTGGCGTACCGGATGCGGGCACCAGCCTTGATGAGAAGCGTTTGTCCGGCAGTTAGTTCTACCACCTCGCCGTCAATCTCAATCTGCTTTTTGCCGCGCAGGACAATGGTGACTTCGTCAAAAGCTGGGGTTTGGTGCGGCTCACTCCAATGCGGCGGGGCAATCATGTGCGCCACGCTAAAGGCACTCGTCTTGGTGCTGGCCAGACCAAAATGCTCCTCTATCAGTTTGCCGTCATTGGTGGGCACTCTAAAGGGAGCGGTTTGCAACACGTAGTTCTTGTCTTTCATAACAGTTTATTGGGCGTTGCCTTTAGTGGCGCATTCGCCTTTGGTGAATGAGGTGACACCCGCGTTGGTAGCGGTGCAGGCGTTGCCGTAGGTTTTGCCGTCACAGCCGCAGACCGGATCATACTGCATGGTGCAGGCCATGTCTGTGCGTATTTTGGTGGGGTCAATGCAGGTGCTGTCTGGGGTTTGCTGGCAGGCCTGCGTGAGTAAGAGCGCCGCCAGCGGGAATAGATACAAAATGCTCTTCTTCATAGGGTAGGTTTATGATGGCTTTATACGCCGTATTCGGGTAACCGTAGCTACCAACCGCTAAATAACCGTTTTTAGCTTAATTTCCAGAAAAGAGGCCAAAAACGTTAACCCGGCTTTGTATAAATACGTACAGGACTAAATATATAAGTTATAATATATTTATGGCTGATTATATCAAGGTCAACCACTTACTCGTTTTGGCGTAAAGAAGCCTCAATCTTAAAAACAGTCACAATACATCTTTCTATATACTATGAAAAACGATAGCTCAAAAATTCTGATTGCTGCTGCGGCAGGTGCGGCGGCTGGTGTGATTGCCGGTTTATTGATGGCTCCTGGCACTGGTAAAGACTCAAGAGAAGGCTTTATGAAAATGGCTAGCCAAGTAGCTGACAATTTCAATGGCCAAGTGGCAACCTATATGGAGAAATTCTCTGGTCTTGCTAGCATGTTGAACGGCGGCGGCGCAGATAACTCTATGTCTGTGGGCGCAGATGCCAACACCGGCAAGACTGCTGACCAAGCCTAAGTCATTTAAACAAAGGGAATAACCTATATAACCAAATTTGGGTATTCCCGTTAAGCTTGAAACAGTGCTTTTGGGTGCTGTTGGTTTTATCTAAACATCAAGTAAAAAATAGAACTCATGAAAAAAGACAATAACGGAAAAATCCTTCTGGCTATGTTGGCTGGTGCTAGCGCTGGCGTAATTGCTGGTATCTTAATGGCCCCAGAAACTGGCGAAGCCACTCGTGGTAACCTAAAGAAGTCTGCTTCTAAGCTAAGCAAAGACCTGGAGTCAAAACTACAGGCTGGCATGGAGCAATTGCAGACTTTAAGCTCTAGCGTAAGCACAAGCGCTGGGTCTTTGTTGAACAAAGTGAAAGGCGGTTCTGGTGATGCGGGTGTGACCAACACTGGCTCTAACACCAATGCCACGTCTCACTTGGCTAACAACCCAACCGGCGGCAATATTGAGGCAGCCGGCGAGGCTACTCCATCTGGTGCAAAAGCGCCAGGCAAGGGTGCCAAGACCATGGGCGGCGGCGCCAATACTGCTTCCTAGTCTTAAATTTTTTAGCGGTTTTGTAACCTCAGGGTCTGTAAAGCCGTTAAAGAAGGTAGATATGATTGATTAAATAAATAAAAAGCGAAAGCGATGAAGTAGAACTGAGCAAGTCACTTTTTGTTGAAACTTAGAAGTTTGAATCCGATTTAGGAATTATTTTTTTAAGGGATACAAGAAGCGTTCAGGGAACAAGACGAAAGTCACATCCAAAAGTAGCCTTACGTTATTTAATCAATATGGAAAGCCTTCCCAGACGGGGAAGGCTTTTTGCATGTATAGGGTTTTCGTTTTTGGGCTGAATCCCAGAAAACAAGCCAACAACAGAAAGGCCGCCCTTTTTCAAGAGCGGCCTTTCTGTTGTTTAAAGCTGATGAGAAATAGCGCATCAGCCCCTTAAACTTATTTGCACATTGACTAGTCCTGGCGCTCTGGCTTCATTTGCGGGAAGAACAGCACGTCCTGGATGGAATGCGAGTTGGTCATGATCATGCTCAGGCGGTCAATGCCAATGCCTAGACCGGCGGTTGGTGGCATGCCATACTCCAAAGCACGTAAGAAGTCCTCGTCCAAGACCATCGCCTCGGTGTCTCCACGCTTACCCAGTTCCAGTTGCTCCTCAAAGCGGGCGCGCTGGTCAATCGGGTCGTTGAGCTCAGAGAAGGCGTTGCAGATTTCCTTGCCGTTGCAAATGGCCTCAAAACGCTCTACCAGACCTTCTTTGGTGCGGTGCTTCTTGGCCAGCGGGCTCATCTCTACTGGATAATCCGTGATAAACGTAGGCTGGATCAGCTGCGCCTCGCATTTCTCCCCGAAGATCTCATCAATGATTTTCCCTTTGCCGATGTTCGGATCCAACTTGATGCCCAGGCTGGCCGCGGTTTCACGCAGCTGCGGCTCGTCCATCTCAGAGATGTCAATCTTGGTGAAGTGCTCAATGGCCTCAAACATGGTGAAACGCTTCCAAGGGCGCGCGAAGTTGATGATGTTCTCACCTACTTGTACCTCAGTGGTGCCATGCAGCGCAAGGGCTACCTTTTCTACCATCTCTTCTACCAGGTCCATCATCCAGTAGTAGTCTTTGTAGGCTACGTACAGTTCCACCTGGGTGAACTCTGGGTTATGGAAACGGCTCATGCCTTCGTTCCGGAAGTCTTTGGAGAACTCGTACACGCCGTCAAAGCCACCCACAATCAGACGCTTTAGGTACAGCTCATTGGCAATACGCAGATACAGCGTCATATCCAGCGTGTTGTGGTGCGTCTTGAACGGACGGGCCGCGGCACCCCCGTACAAAGGCTGAAGGATAGGCGTCTCCACCTCTAGGTAACCGCGCTCGTTCAAATACTCGCGCATGGTGTTCACCAGCTTAGTACGCTTGATGAAGGCCTCTTTCACATGCGGGTTCACCACCAAGTCCACGTAGCGCTGACGGTAACGCAGTTCTGGGTCAGAGAAGGCGTCATACACATGCTCTACGCCGTTCTCGTCTACCTCGCGCTTTACAATTGGCAAGGGCTTCAAAGACTTGGCCAGCAAGGTTAGTTCGGTTACGTGCACAGATGTCTCGCCTACCTGGGTCTTGAATACGTAGCCCTTGATGCCTATAAAGTCCCCAATATCCAGCATCTTCTTGAACACCGTGTTGTACAGGTCCTTGTTCTCGCCCGGCGCTATGTCATCTCTGGACACGTAGATCTGGATGCGGCCCGAGCTGTCCATGAGTTCGGCGAAGGACGCCTTGCCCATCACGCGGCGACTCATGAGGCGGCCGGCCAGCGTTACCTCCTGGAAGTTGTTCTCCTCTGGGTTGTACTTCTCTTTTATATCCTTGGCCGAGGCATTGACTTCAAAAAGTTCTGAAGGGTAGGGGTTGATGCCCATCTTCTGGAGCTCTTCGCGCTCATGGCGCCGGCGTAGTTCCTGTTCGCTTAATTGCATGGAAACGTCTAATTCAGTGGATTCTATAATTGAACCCGCGAATTTCGGAAATTATTCGCAGACCTAAACAGAATCCTTTTAGAAAAGGAGGGCAGCCTCTGCGCATTATAATTTTAAAATGGCTATCTCATAAAGATGTAGGTCGTTTTTGGCTTCATTTCTGGAAAACAGGCCAAAAACCTTGTTTTCAAAGCTTAGTTTGCATTTCAGATTTTATAATAAAAACAAGGCTTGTTGGGGTTTTGCCAATCCTTCAGGGCCAAATCACGTTAGAGAGGCAATACACAATCTATCTGCACTATGAAATGTGAATTGACCTTGATTTTTGAAGAGAATGACGGCACCTTACGGTGGCTATTCAACATATTAATCTACGCACACCAGATTAGTGACCTCGAAGTACGCACCGCTTTACAACCTACCTTGCAGGAATTTTTGCACGAACGCAGTTACCAAGAAGTGCTACGTCTAGCCGATACTGACATTGAAGAACAAGTGTTTGTGAAGGATTACCTGCTGCAGGACCTTATCAAATTCAAACCCGGCCAGGTAAAGATGAGGGGCGAAAAGATAAGAGCCATGTGCTTTACCATTGAGCAGGCCGGCAACATGCAGGCCGAAGCAGATCCCAACTCAGTGTCTGCCGAGGTCATTGCCTTGTTTGAAGGCCATGAAAACCGCCTTAACCAAATTAAAGATTGTATGATAAAAGCCCTAGAGGAAGCCGGTGCCAGCCAGGTGCAGATTGGAAGTCTAGCTTCGCAGTAAATATAATGAAAAGACAGAGGCCGATTTTGGACTGTTTCCTGGAAAACAGCTTAAAATCGGCCTCTGAATGTATACCCTCTACCAACTAAGGCAGCTTAGACTTATGCCGCCACTGCCATTGGGGAAGAAGTATCCTCATTAAACAGGGGTTGTACCTGCGTCCTGAATCTGTCTTCTACAAAGCTGTTGCGCAAGTGTTCGGGTAGCTCAGCTACCAGTTTCTGGTAGGCCTCTATGCCCAGCGCCTTGGCCACGTAGCTTTCATGCACGCCGTTGAGGTAGCTCACAATAGACAACAAAGACTCATGGAAGAGTTTGAAGTCAATGGCGGCCTCTATAAAACGGTCAATCTCTTTTTGGCTAGACGAAATACGCAAGCGGCTCAACAAATCAAACAGCGTGGTGTAGCCCATGCGCCAGGTAATTTGCTGCCAGTGCTGTGCGTTCCATTTATCCAACACCTGACCAGTCTTCGCGCTCTTTATGGCCGTAGCCGGATTGGCCTGCACCTTGGCGCGAATGTTAGTGGCCACCAATTTTCGGGTGGTACGCAGAAACTGACCAATCTGGGCCTGCGCTTCAATCTCCTTGCCCGCAATCTGCAAGCCAGGCTTGTAACCGGCCAACGGCAGTCTATGCACGCTAAAGTCATTATACGCCCCAGCGGCATAAAAACCGACCGCTCTTGGGTAGGCATTCTTCACCACTAATCTGCCCACTTCTCTGCGCAAGACCGCATCATGGTTGGTCTTAATGCCCAGCGTATACAGGAATGCCTGCAAGCCAGCAAACACAGAATAATACGCCTGCGGAAACGTCCAGTGCAAGGCGTTGCGCAAATACGTTTCATCACCTAACTCGGCGGTAGCGCGCAAGGCGTACTCGGTGCTCCAGCAGTTGTGCAGAATCTTGACAAGCGCCTGTTGGTCAGTCTCTGTCAAGTCTGCAGTATGCGCCCTGAAGAACGCCAAGTGCTTGACGCCTGACTCCTCTGAGCTATGGTGGATATGGTAGTTAATGGCAAAAAAATAGTTGAGAAAGACCTGCGCCGGAATGGATTTCCGCCAGGCTCCCTCGTCTTGCTTTTGCTCTTCCTGGAAGAGCGGAATCACGTTCTCGTCTACTACTTTCTTCATGTTTTATCAACACAAATGACGGAGTGTGAGTTGCATTTTGAGTTGGTTTTTATACGTTGTAAATAATTGAAAATCAAATAGTTATAAACTATTTTAAAAATTTATTTTCATGCAAAACGAGTACTTATTTAGCTTGTAATTATTGGCTTAACTTAAGTTGATTTGTTGCATCCTATCAAGCAGTTTTTGAACGGAAGTAAGAGTTTGAAACGAATAAAAAAATAACCCAATCATAACATGGAGTCCAAACCAAATGGCTACTTTTGTTTATCATGAGCAAATCCTCATTCGGCTGTAAATAAGGCGATTGAGGGTCTTGTGGCCTTCTTACTAAACCTACTTTCAAATCTTAACTTTATGATTAAACATTTACAAAAAATTAGTCTGCTTCTGGTAGCTGGCCTCTGGCTTGGAAGTGGGGATGATGCATTGGGGCAAATCAATTTACCAGCCACAGGTTACACTCAGAATTTTGAAGGGATGACAACTGCACTTCCTACAGGCTGGGAGGCGGTGAGATTAGCTGGGTCGGGTACTGCTAACCAAGCCCTTACTCCTTCTGTAAATGATGGAAATAGCAGTTCTGGTGCTGTATATAGTGTTGGTTCTACAGGTAGTAATGAACGGGCATTGGGTATATTAGCATCAGGTACTACAGTCCCTGCTTTTGGAGTTTCCTTTAAAAATACATCAGGTGCCACAAAAACAGGTCTTAATGTAGAGGCAGTGATGGAGCAATGGAGAAGTGCTTCAGCAAATGATATTACTGAGAGGATAGTATTTGAGTACAGTACAGATGCCACAAGCTTAACAACAGGTACTTGGACTACAGTTACAGCCTTAGATTTAGTTGAAAAATTAACATCAACTACTGCGGCTGCGGCAGTTGATGGCAATTTGGCTGCAAATAAATCTAACTTTTCTGGTACGATCAATGTGAGCTTAGCTCCAGATGCAGTAATATATCTGAGATGGAAAGATACTAATGACGGGGGTAACGATGGTATGTATGCCATTGATGACCTGACTGTAACATTATTAGGTGGAGCAGCAGCTGATGTAACTGCCCCAACCTTAGGTACAACGCCTTTCATGCCAGCAGACAATGCTACAGGTGTGGCTACTGCCACTGATTTAACTGTTACGTTTAATGAGGCGGTGAAATTGGGTACTACAGGTACTTTCACCCTGAACAACCTATCAGATGGTACCAACTCAGCATTGATAGCAAGCGCCACAGGTTCAACTGTGACGTTAACAAGTGCAACGGCTTTGGTACCAGGTAAGAACTACGCTATTCAGATTGCCGCCGGTTCTGTGACTGATTTGGCTGGCAATGCTTTTGCTGGTATCACAGACAACACTACCTGGAACTTTGCTACTGCTTCTGTAGCCACTCCAGTTATTACCACTGCTGTTTCTACTGTGACGTTTGGTATAACCGCCATAAATAAATTTTCAGCGGCTCAGTCTTATGAGTTTTCTGCCTCAGATTTAACTGGCAATGTAACAGTGGCCGTGACTGGTCCTTTCCAGATTGCTAAAAGAGCACAAGCAGAACTAGGAACCTTTGGAACTACTGCGTTAACCTTTACGCCAGCAGAAATCACCGCTGGTGAAAAAGTATTCGTGCGTTTTGCGCCTACGGTTGCTGGTGCAGCTACAGGTTCTATCACACACAATGCCACAGGTGCGCAAGAGGTAACGGTTGCGTTAACAGGTACTGCCTATAATCCATATGTACAGAACTTTAATGATGCTGCCTTCTTGACCAAAAGCGGTTGGAGCCAATATAGTGTGACAGGTGCTCAAGTTTGGGCCAGCACTAACTTCGGGCAGACGTGTTTAACGGGTTGCTCAGCTACCACTGTTGACAAGGCTGCTCAAATCAATGGTTTTGACAATGGTAACAACGCCAATGAAGACTGGTTGATTTCGCCGGCTATGGACTTGGCCAGCTTTACCAACTTCCCGGTATTGTCGTTTGCTTCTATCTCCGCGTTTGAAGGCAACCAGTTAAAACTGATGTACTCTACCAACTACACAGGCACCGGCAACCCAAATGACGCTACCTGGACAGAGATCCCTAATGTTTTCCCAGCTTCAAACAGCAGCGTTTGGACCATGGCAGAAGGTATTTTGCTGCCTAAAAATGCCAATGTTCATGTAGCGTTTGTTTACACGTCTACAACTGAGGCCGCTTCACGTTGGACCGTAGATAACTTTAAGGTAGAAGATGCGGCATCTTACCATCAGATTCCAACAGCCATGTTCTCTTTTGGTGAAGTTGCCCCTAATGCTACTTCTACGCCGCAGAACTTTACTTTCAAAGCAGTGGGTTATGGCAATGTGACGGTAACTGCTCCGGCTGGCTTTAAAGTAGCAACCTCTGCTACTGGCACTTTTGCCCAAAGCGTAGAAATTGCCGCCGCAGATGCTGCCAATGGCCAAGCTATTTTTGTGGCCTACGCTCCAACCACCAAAGTGATTTCTCAAAAAGGTCAAGTGGCCATTACTGCTACTGGACTTGACGTGAAAACGATCTCAGTAGAAGGAAGCTCTTACTTTAAGTCTGAGACGTTTGAGGTGACTACCTTCAATATGGAATTCTTCGCCACAGACATCAAGGATAATACGGGCTTTGAGTATGGTCCAACCAATGATGAGTTGCAAGTGACCAATGCCACTAGAGTGATGCAGACTATTAAGTCAGATATTTTTGCCGTACAAGAAGTTGTAGATGAGCCAGAGCTAGCCAAAGTGGTGGCCGCTATGCCGGGTTACGCTAAAAACATTTCTCCGGTATATTCCTTCTCTATTAGACAATCTAGCAGCACAGAGCCTTTCCCGGCTCAGAAGGTTGGATTTGTGTACAACACAGCCACGGTGACGCCGGTAGGTTTTAGAGTGATGTTTGAGAAAATGTACAGAGAAACCGTAGCAGGTAGCACCACTACTGGAATTGACGCTGGTTTCTGGTCTTCTGGACGTTTACCGTACATGGGTATCTTTGACGTAGTGGTGGCTGGTAAAACTGAGCGCGTGTATGTGGTAAACGTGCACACCAAAGCAGGTTCTGCCTCAGGTGACTACACAGACAGACAGTCTGACGTGAAAGTATTGTCAGATTCTTTGAAAGCCCATTATGGCAATGTGAACCTGATTTTGTTAGGTGACTTCAATGATGATGTTTCTAAGTCTACCAGAGGTGCAAGCTTCCCATCTACGTTTGCCCCAATTGTATCTGATGTGGCTAGCTACAAAACCTTGACCTATGAGTTAAGCCAGGCAGGAGCAGTTTCACACCCAACTACCTCTGGTGGTAACTTCTTGGACCATATTGTCATCTCTAATGAGTTAGTGAGCCAGTACATTGACAATTCCATCGTGATTGAAGACCCAAGAACGTATGTCTCAGGGTATATCTCTAACACGTCAGATCACTTGCCAGTTACTGCCCGTTTTGCGTTGACTACTACCCTGGGAATTAGAGATGCAGTGAGCCGCAGCTTTGGCGTGTATCCTAACCCAACGGTTGGTAAGACAACGCTTCAATTGCCAGCCAACGTGGCCAAGCAGTCTAAGTTGAGCTTAACGCTGTACACCTCAAATGGTCAGGTGGTGTTGAGAACCACTGGCACTGAGCAGTCTTTAAGCCAGGAGATAAGCCGCGTGTTGCAGAAATCTGCCACTGGTTTATATTTAATTAAAATCCAGGCTGGTGCTGAGACCTACCAAGCCCGCGTGATTAAGAACTAATCAATCATATACATAAGTAAAAGCCTGCCAGATTTTTCTGGCAGGCTTTTTTTATGCTTCGTATTTCTGTTATTTACAAAAGTAACCAAAAGGGAGGGCAGGCGTTTTTGACCTGTTTTCCGGAAAGTAGCCCAAAAACGACTTTATGAAAAATACATCTAGCACTTCTGTCTTGGTTCTATTGCTATTCCTCTGGACAAGCTGTAGGTCTGTAGAGCAAGAGGCTGCCACCCAGACCAACAAGGGAGCCATAGCCAGCAGAGGCATGGTGGTGAGCGCGCACCCAGAGGCCTCTAAAATTGGTCTGGCTATTCTCCAGAAAGGCGGGAATGCGTATGACGCGGCGGTGGCCACGGAGTTTGCTTTAGCCGTGGCCTACCCAAGGGCGGGCAACATTGGCGGCGGCGGGTTTCTTATCTACCGGAAAAGCACCGGCGAGGTGGGCGCCCTAGACTACCGAGAGAAAGCACCTAAAGCCGCTTCCCGGGACATGTACCTAGATGCACAAGGCAATGTAAAACCCGGACTAAGCACTCTGGGGCACTTGGCGGCTGGCGTACCAGGAACGGTAGAAGGGATGGTCACCATGCACCAGAAGCTGGGAAAGCTTTCTTGGGCCGAAGTAGTGCAACCTTCCATTGACTTGGCAACAAGAGGGGTTCTCCTTACCGAGCGGGAAGCCAAAGGACTTAATGCCGCACAACAAGAGTTTCAGAAGGCTAATAACCATACGTCCCACCTGGTTAAAAGCACCGAATGGCAAAAAGGAGATACGCTTCATTTGAAGGACTTGGCACTGACGCTGACCCGCATCAGAGACAAAGGTCGGGCTGGGTTTTACGAAGGTGCAACCGCTGATTTGATTGTGCAGGAGATGAAGAAAAGCGGCGGCATCATGACGCACCAAGATTTACAAGAGTACCGAGCAATTTGGCGCACGCCGGTCCAAGGCAAGTACAAAGAATACAAGATCATCTCCATGCCGCCTCCCTCCAGCGGTGGTATTGCCCTCTTGCAGTTATTGCAAATGGTGGAGCCCTATGACTTGAAAGCTTGGGGCTGGCAGTCACCCAATACCGTGCACGTCATGGTCGAAGCCGAAAGAAGAGTTTACGCCGACCGCGCCGCTCACTTGGGAGATCCAGAATTCTACAAAGTGCCTTTGAATGGTTTGCTGGAGAAAACGTATCTACAGCAGCGCATGGCATCGTTTAATATGGACAAGGCCACACCCTCGGGACAGATACAGGCGGGCAGCCCACGCCTAGAAAGCGACCAAACTACGCATTACTCTATTGTGGACCAATGGGGCAACGCGGCCTCGGCCACCACCACCCTCAACGGTAATTACGGTTCTAAAGTAGTAGTGCAGGGTGCTGGCTTTCTGCTGAACAATCAGATGGATGATTTCAGTGTAAAGCCCGGAGTGCCCAATATGTTTGGTTTGGTAGGAGGGGAGGCCAATACCATTGCGGCCGGCAAACGCATGC
This sequence comes from Rufibacter sp. DG15C, assembly GCF_001577755.1. NCBI lineage: Bacteria > Pseudomonadati > Bacteroidota > Cytophagia > Cytophagales > Hymenobacteraceae > Rufibacter > Rufibacter sp. DG15C. Next base: position 401,242 of record NZ_CP010776.1, on the reverse strand, counting down.
TCAGTTCTATGACGCCTACCATTGTAGAGAAAAACGGAGAACTGTTCATGGTGGTGGGCACGCCCGGCGGTTCTACTATCATCACCTCGGTTTTTCAAACCGTGCTCAACATGCTGGAGCATGGTATGAGTATGCAGGAAGCGGTGGCCGCACCCAGGTTTCACCATCAATGGCTGCCAGACAGGATAGAGCATGAGCCAAGGGCTTTATCTACTACTACCAGACAAGTCTTGCAAAGCCGTGGACATCAATTACAGGAGAGACCACCCTATGGCGCTGTTGAAGGGATTTTGAGGCTGTCTTCTGGTAAATTAGAAGGTGGCGCTGACCCCAGGGGAGATGACACCGCCTTGGGATATTAATATTAGGCTTTGGTCAAGGTGGTTGGAAGGGTGTATGAACTTTAAAACATTTAATAAGGTTGGAGGGTAAATTACTGTATTCAATATTTACCTAAATCCTGAAGATGAAACTGAAACAAGTACTAGCCTTCGCTCTATTTTTAGCCGCTGGCGTGGCACAGGGCCAGAGTTTATCAGAAAGACATCAAACCATCATCCCTAGGTTATACCATCAAAACTACTTTTACTTGAATCCCGCTTTTGCCGGTTCAGAGGGTAGAAAAGAGTTGGGCATTTCTACGCATTTAAATTCCTTGGGGAGCAGCAAAACCTCTTCGGCACCTTTGTCTGTGCTGGCCTACTACCATGGGACCGTGGGTGACACTACGCGTAATGGCGTAGGGGTGGTAGCCTTGTATGACCAGTTTGGTCCTTACTGGCTGGGCAAATTAGGCTTAAGCTATACCAAGCGTTTTAGGTTTGGCACAGAAAGTAGTTTGGGGATTGGGGCAGAATTGTCTGGTAAATACATGAACGTAGACTTAGCCGAATTTTCTATGGTCAACGCCCTTAAGCCCATGGTAGGGCATGACAATGACCTTCGTCCAGATGTTAATGTTGGCCTTTGGCTGAATGTGAAAGACTTCTTTGCGGGGGCTACGTTTGCCAACCTGCTAGAACCTACCTTTAACTTGTCTGGCGCGGCAGAAGTACATGATGAGCGTGAAGTGTTCTTAACCGCTGGTTATAAATTCACACTAACCGAGGACATTGCGCTTACGCCCTCTTTGTTCTTAGATAAACCTTTGAAAGGCGGTCAAATGGCAAAACAATATTCTGCTATGGCTAATTACAAATTCCTGACTCTGGGAGCTACCCACCGGGACGGAAGACGCTTTGAGTTTGAGCAAGCACCCTGGAGCCTTAATGCCGGGGTAAACCTTACCAATGGATTCTCTTTGATGGGTTCTTATGACCTCACGGAAGGGAAGAATGGCTATGAGCCAGACCCGCAGGTGGAGGCCAGCTTGAGGATGAGATTTTAGGTAATATAATACTTTCAATTAGAAAAGGCTTGCCAGTGTTGGCAAGCCTTTTTTATGAGCCAGCACTGGCAAAACCAATTAAGGAATAGGGAGTAAAAAGAGCAGAACCAATTCTGTGACCATGGACCTTTCCTATATCTTGAATGAGTTGGGCGAAGACCGCGCCGCGTATTTTAATGCCGTGGCGCCGCCCATTATCCAGTCCAGCAATTTTGCCTGCCCAACAGTAGAAGACTTCAAGTTTGCCTTGCAACATGAGGCAGAGGTGGACTTTTACACCAGAGGCAATAATCCCACGGTAGATATTCTGGAGAAGAAGATAGCAGCCTTGGAAGGGATGGAGCACGCCATCGCGTTTGGCAGCGGCATTGCGGCGGTGTCGGCGGCGGTCTTGTCGCAGGTGAAGGCTGGTGACCATGTAGTCTGCGTAAACAAACCCTATACTTGGGCCAATGCGCTCATGAAGAAGTTCTTGCCGCGTTTTGGGGTAGAAGTGACCATGGTAGACGGCACTGATCCAGAAAACTATAGGCTGGCTACCAAGGAGAACACGGTGCTGTATTACTTGGAGAGCCCCAACTCCTTTACCTTTGAATTGCAGGACATTGCAGCCATAGCGGCCATTGCCAAGGAGAAAAGCATCTTCACCATTATAGACAACAGCTTTGCCAGTCCATTGTACCAGAATCCCGCAGCCATGGGCATTGACTTGGTGGTACACGCCGCTACCAAATACATAAGCGGGCACAGTGATGTAATGGGCGGCATCATCTGCGGATCTAGGGAAAGAATCAACCGCATCTTTGAACACGAATACATGACCCTGGGCGCGGTCCTTTCTCCGCATGATGCCTGGCTTTTGATTAGGGGCTTGCGTACGCTGCCCGTGCGGATGGAGCGCATTGCGGCCACCACCCGCCAAGTCATTGCTTTCTTAGAACAGCACCCTGAAGTGGCAAAAATTTACTGGCCGTTTTTGCCCAGCAATCCTCAGTATGAACTGGCTAAAAAGCAGATGCGCAACAATACTGGGCAGTTCACCATTCAACTTGCCACGGAAGACGTTCCTGAGATTGAGCGCTTCTGTGACAGCCTTCAGCATTTTTTGATGGCCGCCTCTTGGGGAGGACATGAGTCACTTATCTACCCAACGGTGGCATCCTATAGAGACAGCAACTACAAATCCAACCTGCCTTACAACCTCATCAGATTCTATATTGGTTTGGAAGAACCAGACTACCTGATTAAAGACTTAGAGCAGGCTTTTACTAAGATGAAGGGCTAGCCGTTTTTAGCCTGTTTTCTGGGAAATAAGCAAAAAACGCCGCCTTGTCTAGCAGAGCGGCGTTTTTTATGGGATGACTTTATATGCTGTTTATAACTCGTCTTTCAAGATGGCCACGGCCTCCTGAATATAAAGGTCTTTCTTGGCGTTTCTGGTAAAAGCACTGAAACGGGCCGAGGCAGACGTATCAGCAGCTAATTTGGCTACATCGGCTTTCAAAGTGGCCACATCCAGCTGCGGAATGTTCTTGCGCACGTCTTCCAGTTTCTTGGCTTCGGCTTGGTTCTTCTTCTCTTCGGCCATGTAGGTAGACAGTTTCAAAGAACGAAGTGTAGACTCAGATCTGTCTTTCAAGCGCATGGCACCTTGGTTAATCAAGGAGAAGGTTGAGCTATTGGTGATTCTGGCTTTAGACGAAGCTTTCAGCTTGTCTATTGGTAACGCCGGGCTCTGCCAAGTAGTGAATTTGGCCGCCGGAATCTCATCAAATGGCAAGGCATGCTCTTGTTCCTTCTCACCGTATTTCAAGTAAGAATAGGTGTCAGGTAATTGAATGTCTGGCGTAACACCACGCATTTGGGTAGTACCACCATTGATGCGGTAGTATTTCTGGGTAGTCAATTTCACATGGCCCAGTGGTTTCACGGCATTGAACGTAGCTGGCAACACTTGATCCAGGTTAAAGAACTGTTGAACGGTTCCTTTTCCATACGTTGAGCTACCAACAATCACCCCACGCTTGTAATCCTGAATAGCCGCGGCCATAATCTCAGAGGCAGAGGCGCTGTTTTCATTCACCAACACCACCAATGGCCCAGTAAACTGCACCTGTGGATCACGGTCTTCCAAAACGGCAGGGGCACCCGTGGCAGATTTCACCTGTACCACCGGACCAGACTTGATGAACAATCCTACCATGTCTACCACGTCTTGCAGTGATCCACCGCCGTTGTTGCGTAAATCCAGGATAATGCCTTGGGCGTTTTCCTGCTTTAATTTCTCAATCTCAGTGGCTACGTCATCGCCGCTGTTGCGGCCTCCGGTGCCGTTAAAGTCAGCGTAGAAGGCGGGCAGTTGAATATATCCGATTGGTTTAGGCCCGTTGATCAACAAAGATTTGGCAAAGCCTTCTTCACGCACTACCACGTCTCTAATAATAGAGATGGTTTTGATGGTGCCGTCTACTTTCTTTACCGTTAAGCGAACCTCAGTGCCTTTTTTACCACGCACCAACGTAACTGCTTTGTCTAGGCGCATGCCTTGTACATCTACCGGCTCCTTGTTTCCTTGAGCCACCTTCAAGATCATGTCACCGGCTTTCAAATCGCCTTGCATGTAAGAAGGACTGCCTGGAGTGATTTCAGAGACTTTGATGTAGCCGTCTTTTTCTGTTAAGACCGCGCCAATCCCTTCTAAGGTGCCAGAGAACTCAATGTCAAAGTCTTCTTTCTCCTTAGGGGCGAAGTACTCCGTATGTGGGTCAAATATATTGGCAAACGCATTGAAATAGGTTGAACGCCAGTCATCATTCTCCAATTGGCCCATCCGCTTGAAGAGCTCATCATAGCTTTCCTTTATTTTCTTGCGGGCATCAGCCTCAATCTCAGCCTGGGTTTTGATAGGTTCTTTGTTGCCAGTAGTGTCAGCTTTTTGCTGGCTGTCCATGGCATCAGCTACTCTAATAAGGGCTTGATACTTCAGATACTTACGCCATTCTTCTTTCAAAGCAGCCTGTGAGGTGGCAAACTTGATTTTATCTGGTTTTACCTCAATCGATTCTTCCTTGGTAAAGTCAAAAGGCTTGTCCAGAATCTCTTTGTAATAGCCTTCGGCCTCTTTTAAACGCTTGTTCAAAAGGGTCATGGACAGGTCAAAGAACTTGAAGGAACCGTTCTTGATCTCATCATCCAGCTGGGTCTGGTATTTAGCCAGTTGGTCCACGTCAGATTTGAGTAAGAACTTTTTATTATAGTCCAGACGCTCTAAATAGAGCGCGAAGGCTTTCTTGGAAAGGTTATCGTCCAGGCGCTCAGGCGAGTAGTGGGCAGAGGAAAGCCCCTGCATCAATACCTTGGCCAGTACCTCGTTCTTCTGGATGGCAGTAGGGCCGTCCTTTTCCAGAAGTTTATAGGAGGCAATCCCAAATACCACTGAGGCAGCGGCACCGTAGGCAACCAGTTTTGTTTTCAATGAGAGCATATTACAGTGATAAAGTCAGTAAATATATGCAAAAGTAGTGCCTGTTTCTAGGGGCTTTGCTTTTTCTCTTAAACGTTAGTTTAAAGTTAAAAGGTGTACACCCGTCGGCTTATTTAAACACTTCTGCAAGTGCCATTGTCCATAGCGCTAGCCTGTGTTCTAATAGTAAACAAAGGATTGGAAAGGAATGTTCTATTTTTCAGGAATGTGGCCTTAGTTGGCATGAAAGCCGCAAAATGGCAAGTTGGTGAAAAGTTTTATCAGCTGGTTATGGAAATATAGGAGTTTCTGCATCTAAAGGATATACAACCAAACATCCAATAGCCATGGAAACCAAACACAACCAACCAGAATCTTTAAATGACATGGTCTTTGAAGGCAGAAACAAAGACTATGGCGCCTATCAATTACGCAGGGCCTATCCCAAGCATCTAACCCAAGCCAGTTTCTACGCGGTGGGTTTGTTTGTTTTCCTGTTCACCTTCCCGGCCTTGGTAAATAAAGTAACTGGTAAGCACGAAAATGCATTCCCAATTGTGAAGCCACCTACCAGAGGAACTGTGCTAACTGAGATTAAATTACCGCCATTAGCTGAGGTTAAGCAAATAGAAAAGCCTGCCACTCCGCCGCCAGCCTCTGGTCCTACTATCAAGAATGTGGTTCCCAAGGTAGTGGATAATGCCCAAGCAGCAGAGGAAGACGTCCCAACTCAGGAACAATTGAAACATGCCACCGCTGGACTAACTAGCAATGAAGGAACTGGAGAACCATCAGCCAACGCCTTGCCTTTGGAGGGAGGTGCACCTGAAGGAACTGGCACTGAACCTGCGGAAACTGGTGCCGCCAAGCCAAGCTACTTTATCTCTGTGGAAAGAATGCCCGAGTTTGACGGTGGCATGAACGCCTTGATGAAGTTTGTAGGCAAGAACTTGCGCTACCCACCTGCGGCCCAAAAAAGCGGAATTGAGGGAACCGTGGTGTTAAGTTTTGTGGTAAGCCCTACCGGTGAGATTGGGGGCATTGAAGTTTTGAAAGGCTTAGGCTATGGCACCGAGGAAGAAGTGGTGCGCGTCATAAAGAAAATGCCCCGCTGGAAACCAGGCATGCAGAACGGCAACGCAGTACCGGTAAAGTTCACTTTGCCCATTAGACTACAGATGAACTAACCTTAGATCCGTCTTAAAATAGAAATCCCCGGCACCAAAAGAGGAGCCGGGGATTTCTTATGCTAATTGATGAACTTCTACTATCTGTAGATATGCTCACCACGGTTAGTACGCCACTCGTTTTCAAAGTAGTCAGCGTCTTCAGCAGAGCGAGGAGTTACCCCCATCACAATGTTGCCTTCTTTTACGCCAGACTCATATACTTTGGCGCGGTCTTCAGGAATACCAGAACCTACAAGAGCTCCTAGTAAACCACCTGTTAACCCACCAGCACCAGCACCGGCAAGACCAGCTGCCAATGGACCGGCAATCACCAATCCTAAACCTGGCAAGGCTACTGAAGTACCAATGGCTGCAATGGCACCCACAATAGCACCAAGAGTACCACCAATGGCAGAACCAGCGCCAGCACCTTCTAAGGCTTTGTCACCAAGTTCAGTATCATTGTTATGGCTATCTGAGAAGTGACGCTTGCGGGCGTCATCGCTCATAATTACGTTTACATCATCTTTAGAGTAACCGCGGCTATGCAACGCATTGTACGCACGCTCGGCACTCTCTCTATCTTTGAACATACCCGTCATCATGCGGTTGCTGCTGGTGTTTCCAGTGTGATTTTCCATAGTTCGTTGTTTAATGTTTAGTAAGTGTAACATAAGTAAAACAAATTAGCCGGCCGTTTACCGGCCAATTGATTCTTGTGAATTGATAAACGCAGGTCATCCGTATAAGTTACACTCGCTCACAAAGTCCATTCTTGCTATAATGAAAAAACGCCCGTGGTAGAGCCACGGGCGTTTTGACAGAGTTTCCGGGAAAACACCCGAAAAACAGATAGAATAAAGGGTCTTAGTTGTAGACTTTCACCATGTACACAAAGTCCTGCAATTTCTTCAATTGCTGCGGTCTTGAGGTACCGGCTAAGCTATTTGTCTTTGGCAGGTTCACCGGCTGCGGCAATCTGCTGGCCGGTAATTGCTCCAATAAAGTTAAAAGGTAGGCAGATTTCACTGCGAAGGCCGCTCCATCCACACCCAGCATCTTTCCGCTAATCACGCCAATCATATTGCCTCTGTCATCCAATAATGGACCACCGCTGTTACCAGGGTTCAACGGTATGGAGATTTGGTACGATGACGTGTCTCCGTAAACGCCAGACTTTGAGCTTAAGGTTCCGTCACCAAACACCAGGTCTTCTCTTGGATACCCGAGCGTAAACACGCGTTCGCCTAAATCACTCTCACTAGACTTGAACGAATAAGGCAGTTTACCAAAGCCGTGGAACGCGGTATCTACCACTTGCAACAAGGCCAAATCACGCACCTGGTCAGAGTAGACCTCTACTACCTTAAACTTGTCGCCGGCTTTGTTTTCAATCATCAAAGAGTCTGCGCCTTCTATCACATGATAACTGGTCACAAAGTAGCCGTCTGCCGTCAAAGCGAAGCCAGAACCTGTGAACTGGCCCGGGTTCACTGATGCTCTTGGCGTGGAAGTGGCATCCTGCAACAAGGCGTTTTGCTTGCGCTTAAGGGCGTCCACTTCGCGGCGCAATTCCACGTAACGGGCCGTCTGCTGCTGGTTAGCCGAACGCCACAACTCCATGCCCATCAAGCTGCTGAACACCGTGACAATAGCCACTGTGGCCGCTACCATCATGGTGGCAGAGTACTGTTTTAAGAAAAGACGGATGGCCGGCGTTTTGCGTGCCGGTGTGGCTACGGTGGCTGGTGCCGTTCTCGTTTGAGTTGGATTTTCGGCTTTCCACTCCTGGTGCAGACCTTTCAAGCGCTGGCGTAGCACTTTCTGCTTGCCATGAGACTGCAAGGTGGCGGTCAAGGTCTTAAAATCCTGCACCCGCTGCGCGAAAACCGGATCAGAAGCTATGCGCTCCTCCAACTGGGCCCGCTCAGAAGAGGTGACCTGGTGTTGGTGGTACCGTTCAATCAGTTCGTATAATTCCCGTTCACTCATATAGATGCTCACCCGTTAGGTAGGTGCCTGTATTTCTGATGCACGTCAGGCGGTCACATGGGCGCCTGGTAATCTGTGAAGAAGAGCTTCTTCAAACGCATGAGGCATTTGTACTTCTGGTTCTTGGCAGAGTCTGCATTGGTGTATCCAAACTTCTCTGTAATCTCAGGCATGCCCATGCCTTGAATGTAAAAGTCCTCTAGCAAGGTTTTGCAAGGCTCACCCAGTTGATCTAGGGCAGAGGCCATGGCGGCAAACTTGAGTTCATTCTCCTCTGCCTGGTCTACCTCTTCCTCTACGTGGGCCAGTTCAGACTCAGTATCTTCAATTAAACCTAAACCGTTGCTGAACCTGCTGCTTCTAGAGAGCCTTTTTAACCATAAACGTCTGCATATGGAATATAAGTACGTCTTTATCTGGCAGTTAAGTTCCAGTTGTCCGCTTTTGATCTTCTCGTAGAAGACAATGACTGCTTCCTGGTAAATATCCTTAGCGTCATCCTCAGAACCATTGTTGTTGTATACAAAATGCAGCACCATGGGGAAGTGCATCTTATACAACTGTGAAAGAGCCGATTCGTCTTCTCTCCTGATTCCTTCTATAATGTCGGCATCGGACGCTAGCGCCTTGCTACTCATGCTATGTCAATTAATACAGGTTCAGGGATTTAGTAACCCATCAGAAAAAAATAAAAAAATTTTCTGAAAACGTGGGTTACCTCCCGGGGGGTAGTGGTATGAAGGGTGAAAATTAAAGCTAAAACCCTTTAAAACCCATTAAAATGAAAAAGGTATTTTCTCTTGCCCTAGTTGCTGGTATGTTCGTTTTCGCTTCTTGCGAGTCTAAAACTGCTGAGACTACTGAAACAACTACTACTGAGACTACAACTGAAGCTACTGATGCAACTGCTACTGACGCTGCTGCAACTGACGCTACTACTACTGACACTACAGTAACTACTACTACTGACACTACTGCTACTACTACCACTACTGGTACTACTGCTCAGTAATTAACCGCGTGCCTCTGGTACGCAGTTTAAAAACGTCTCCTGTGCTTTGCATGGGAGACGTTTTTTTTGTGCCTCTTGAAACGTATGGGGCAAAAGAAACCCTCGTTTTTGGCCTGTTTTCCAGAAAACAGGCCAAAAACGAGGGTTTGAATTTTTTTAAGCGTTTTGCTTCTTGCGGCGGGCTCTCTCTTTACTAATGAGGTTGAACTCGCGGCTGCTCTGCCCGGCAATGGCGGTGTTCTCATCTGCACGGCGCAACAGGTAAGGCATCACAGCCTCCACCGGACCATATGGTACGTACTTGGCCACGTTGTACCCAGCATGCGCCAGGTTGTAGGAGAGGTTGTCACTCATGCCTAGCAGCTGCGCAAAGTAGAATCGCTCATCATTGGGCTGGATGCCGTGCTGGGCCATCAATTGCATGAGTACGTAGCAGCTATCCTCGTTGTGGGTACCGGCGCAGATGGCAATCCTGTCTGCATGCTCCACGCAAAATGTAAGAGCGGCGTTGTACAAATCATCCGTGGCTTGCTTGCTGGGGTTGATGGGGTTGCCGTAACCCTGCTGCTGCGCAGTTCTGGCTTCTTTCTCCATGTACGCGCCGCGCACCAACTTGCCGCCTAAGTAATACCCGTCCCGCACCGCATTCTCATAATCGCGTTTGATCACATCCAGCCGGTCGTGGCGGTAGAGTTGGTAGGTATTGTAAACAATAGCGCGCTCTTTATTATAAAGGGCCATCATCTCATAGGTGAGTTGGTCAATGGTCTCCTGAAACCAACTTTCCTCTGCGTCCACAAAAATTCTAACCCCGCGCTCAAAGGCCCGCTGGCAGATGGAGTTGACTCTGGCTCTGGCTTTGTCATACGCCGTCTGCTCTGCCGCAGTCAAAATCTGTCCTTTCTGCACCTTGGTCAGGATAGCGCTGTCTGCCACGCCAGTCACCTTGAAAACGGAGAAGGGAATGTGGGTGGATTTATGCGCCCGCTCAATGGTGGCAATAATCTCTTGGGCGGTATGGTCAAAGCTCTGCTCGCTGCCTTCGCCTTCTACAGAATAGTCCAGGATGGTGCCGATGTTAGACTTGCCCAAGCGCTCAATGGTTGGCGTGCATTCTTCAATGGTTTCGCCGCCGCAGAACTGTTCAAAGATGGTTTTCTTGATGAGGGTTTTTACGGGCAGATGCCACTCCAGCGCTTTCCGCATCATGGTGCCTCCCATTTTCACCAGAGAGTTGTTGTTCATGGCTGCAAACAAGAGGTAGGTCTTGTACAGCTTGGCGTTAGATTGGTCTGCAAACGCAATGGCGGTATTGTCAAATGAAACTTTAGGGTCAGGATTCATTTAATATATGCTAATTTAGACCCACAAAGATAACCAAAAACCGCTCTCTGAAAGGGAATGTTTTGCGTAAACAAAGCACCGTATTTCAGGAAAGAAAGGGTAGACATGGAGAGTAGAAAAGAAGACAATTATTTCCATCAGTTGGGCAAACTGCGCCGCAAACCCTTGGCTATTGCCGGGCCGTGCAGCGCCGAGACCCGGGAACAGGTCCTGGACACCGCCCGCCAACTGAAGGACTTACAAGTAGATATATTTAGGGCCGGGGTCTGGAAGCCCCGTTCCAAGCCCGGCACGTTTGAAGGCGTGGGCCTGGAAGGCATGGCTTGGCTGCAAGAGGTGCGCCATGAATTCGGCCTGCCCGTGGCCACCGAGGTGGCCAAACCCCAGCACATTGAATTCGCGCTCAAGCACAACATAGACGTGCTCTGGATTGGCGCGCGCACTACTGTGAACCCGTTTGCAGTGCAGGAACTAGCTGAGGCCTTGCGCGGTACCAGGGTCCCCGTGATGGTCAAGAATCCCGTGAACCCAGATTTAGCCTTGTGGGCCGGCGCCATTGAACGCCTTTGGGCCGTGGGTGTAACGGATGTAGCCGCCATCCATAGAGGTTTCTCCAGCTATGAGCCCAGCCAATACCGCAACCTTCCGCTGTGGCAGATACCGGTGCAGTTAAAAGCCCAGTATCCTAACCTGCCCATCATTGTAGACCCTAGCCACATTAGCGGCAAACCTGAGTTGATTTATCCATTGTCCCAAAAAGCGTTGGACCTGGACTTTGACGGCGTCATGATTGAGACGCACCCCAACCCTAAGGCCGCTCTTTCTGACGCCGATCAACAGATTACGCCTGCGGTGTTAGGCGAGATTCTGGCCAAACTACAAGTGCGCAGCATGCCCGACCAGGCCTTTGTGTCCCGTGCCGAAGAACTGAGAAAGAAGATTGACCGTGCCGACCGTGAGATTCTGGAAGCCTTGGCCCGCCGCATGCGCGTGGTAGAGCAGATAGGAGAGGACAAGAAAGAAAACAACGTGGCCATTTTGCAACTGGAGCGCTGGAATGAGATTTTTCTGACCCGTCCAGATTGGGCCATCCAGCTAAACCTGCATCCAGAATTCATCCAAGAACTCTACCAACTCATTCACGTGGAGTCCATCAGGATTCAGACGGAGGTGGTAAAAAAAGACAATTAAGCATTGGTCATTTTTGGCCTATTTCCCAGAAAACAAGCCAAAAACGACATTATTAGAAAGAACCGTGACAGAAGAAATTTTCATAGGAAAGGAGTCCCTGCCACAGTGGCAAGCGCTTTTATCTAACAAAGCCCACAAAACTGTGGTGGTGCTGGTAGATGAAAACACGTTGGTGCATTGCTATCCTATGCTCAAACCCTATCTCCCAGAAGGCCACCACCTGGTGCAGATTGCCAGCGGCGAAGAAAATAAGAGCCTGGCTACCTGTGAGCATGTCTGGCGAGAACTCACCAACCTGCAGCTGGACCGCTGGTCCTTGCTGGTGAACCTGGGCGGCGGCGTCCTGACAGATTTGGGCGGTTTTTGCGCCAGTTTGTATAAGCGCGGCATTCGGTTTGTGAACGTACCCACCACGTTGTTGGCGCAGGTAGATGCCAGCGTGGGCGGCAAAACGGGCATAGATTTTATGGGCTTCAAAAATCACTTAGGCGTGTTTAGAGAACCTTTGGCCGTGCTAGTGAATACAGACTTCCTGAGAACCCAGGACCTGCGCCAAACCAAATCTGGCTTCGCCGAAATGATCAAGCACTGGCTGATTGCGGATGCGGATATGTTCAAGGAGCAACGCTACATTGGCCTTTTCACCGAGAATTGGCCGGCGCTGATTGAGCATTCCATCAAGATAAAATCTAAGGTGGTGACGGCAGACCCGCTGGAAAATGACGTGCGCAAAATCCTGAACTTCGGGCACACCATTGGACATGCCGTTGAAAGTTATTTTCTGGAAAAACCCAATCAGCTATTGCTACACGGTGAGGCCATTGCTGTGGGTATGCTCTGTGAAGCCTGGCTGTCTGTCCAGAAAGGTTTGTTGCTTGCAGAAGAACTGGACCAGATAGAGACGTTCATTATGTCTATCTATGAAAAAGTGATTCTGCAGGAGAGCGATTTGCAGGCCATCAGTCAACTGTGCCTGCAAGACAAAAAGAACAGCGGCTCCACCATCAACTGCACCCTGCTGGAGAAGATAGGCAGCGCCGTGTATGATCAACCTATTACCCTGCAAGAGGTGCAGCAAGCCTTGCGCTATTACCATTCTCTATGATTTCTGCTTCTGCTGTGCGTGTCGCTCACCCTACAAAGGTGTTGACGGGGCGCGTTTCTTTGCCTGCCTCTAAAAGTGAAGCCAACCGTGCCTTGATCATTAGGGCATTGAGTGGTCAGGACTTTGCTATCCACAATCTATCAGATGCCAATGACACGGCTTTGCTGAACCGTTTGCTGTCTACACCCGCTGGCCCAGAAGTAAGCGCCGAAGACGCCGGCACCGTCATGCGTTTTTTAACGGCTTACTACGCCATCACCAACCAGGCTGTCACGCTCACAGGCACGGATCGCATGTGCCACCGGCCCATTGGGGTCTTGGTAGATGCTCTGCGTACGCTAGGCGCTAAGATTGACTATGCAGGCCAGGAAGGATTTCCGCCGTTGCAGTTGCAAGGTTTTGAGTCTTCTGGCACCAATCAACTTACAGTGCGCGCAGATGTCAGTAGTCAATATATATCGGCGTTGCTCATGGTGGCGCCTTTGCTGCCACAGGGCCTGGAATTGACCTTAGCAGGGAAAATTGGTTCTGAGCCCTACATTAGGATGACCCTGGCGCAGATGGCGCACTTTGGCGTGCAGGCTGTTTTTGAGGGGAATAAAATTTCTGTGCCGGCGCAAAATTACCAAGCCAAAGAATACACCGTGGAGTCAGACTGGTCGGCGGCCAGTTATTGGTACAGCATGGTGGCATTGGCGCAAGAAGCTGATATCTTCTTGCCAGCCTTGCGCCCAGATTCCCTGCAGGGCGACAGCGTATTGCCTGACCTGATGACGCCGTTTGGGGTGCAGACCACTTTTACGGAGGAAGGCGTTCGCCTAACCAAAGCGCCAGCACATCAAGATATCCACCGAATTGATTTCTCAGCCTGTCCAGATTTGGCGCAGACGGTGGCTGCCTTGGCTGCGGGTTTGCAGTTAGAAGTGGAGATGACGGGTTTGGAGAGCCTCAGGATAAAAGAGACCGACCGTATTCTCGCCATCCAAACCGAGCTGCCCAAACTAGGCGCCACTTTGCAGGAAACTGCACCAGGCGTTTTTAAGGTAATTCCTGGAAACCAGGCCAAAAACGAAGCCCGCATCCACACCTATGAAGACCACCGTATGGCCATGGCTTTCGCACCGCTGGCACTCAAGCAAGAGATTGTCATTGATGAGCCAAACGTGGTTAAGAAATCGTATCCAAGATTTTGGGAAGTTCTAGAGCAGGCTGGCTTTCAGATCAGTCCTGTTTAGCAAATTGCTTTCATAAGGAAATTCCTCCTTTTATAATGCCTTGGTTGCAGGCAAGTAACTGATTTTCTGGTTTATTCTGGTTTGTCCAAAACCTGAGATGAGGCAAAAAGTGAGCGGATATGAAAAGATTTTGAAACGCTTTTCGCTATAAAATTCATCAAAATTTTTATCCAGAAAATTTAAAATTCCAAAGGCTGGAAAGGGTGAAAACCTTCTTTTTTGGGCTTTTAATTCTTAATCCTAGCGGGAAGGTTTTGGCTTGATTTTCCTTAATAATCAAAAAAATCTGCATTTAAATCTCTTATAGGCTACTTATCAATCTAATCTATTGACCATCAATAAAAAGCATGAGGAATTTTAATAGAATAGGAACTATATAGATTGGTTCAATTTGTAACTAAAGTAAGATGGTAGTTGGAATCTGAGGGTTTTTGTGATTAGGTAAATGAACTTTTCCAACATGGCTTCATGTTTACCGTATAAGCAACAAAACTAACCTGAGTATGAAAGCTATGAAAAGATATAACGTATGGATGCTGAATGCCGCATTCTTGTTCGGAAGTGTTTCACTGGTATCATGTGCTAAAGAAGAGACTGCTGCACAGAAGGAAGACACTAAGAAAGTAGCTAAGTTCCTGCAGAAGGCAGTAGAGACAGATAACTTCGGGATTGTGACAGGTATCCTAGCCACAGATAAAAGTAAAGCCGAAGCCGTAGGTGATTACGGAATGACGATCTCTAACGTGCACTCTAAAACCAGCCCGGTTCTTGAGGATTTGGCTAAGAGAAAATATGTGGAGGTAAGCCAGACCTTGCCAGCCGAGAAAAAGACCCTTGTCGCCAACTTGGAGAAGTCAGATTCTCTAGCCTTTGACAAAGAGTTTATTGACGTTCAGATTGCCGCCCAGAAAGAAGCGGTAGCCTTGTATGAAGAAGCTGACAAAGAATTGAAAGATGCTGAAATCCAGTCTTTCATTGACCAAGTGTTACCAGTGCTTAAAGAGCATTTGCAAGAAGCCCAGGAGTTGAAATTGGCCATGGCCACTCCTAAATAAGGCTTTGAATAAATAAAGTGAAAAAGCCCTTCTGCCATCTGGCGGAAGGGCTTTTTTTTTATGCCAAGCGGATAGCGAGCAGATTAAACGCTGCGTATCTCTTCAAGTACTTTCTGCAGATAAGGAACCGCATACTGCAGCCTGCTCCCGTACCAACTAAACATCTCACCATCCACAATCAGCACTTTTGCCTGAGGACAGATCTCCTTAAATTCTTGAATGTGCTTTTCTTGAAACGGAAACGGCTCTGAGGACAGCAGGATAACTTGCGGGTTAAGGGCAGCTAACATGGCTGGTGTTACTTCTGGATAGCGGGGCAGGTGTTGCAAGGCGTTCACCAATCCACAACGAGTGAGAATGTCATCTATAAAGTTGTTTCCGCCCACGGCCATGTAAGGATTCTTCCAGATAAAGTAGGCGGCCGTCACGGGTGGCTGGATAGGCTCAATCTTCTCAAACTGGGTTTTTATAATAGAGGTGAGCTTTCCAGCCTGGGGTTCTGTCCTGGTTATTTTGCCCACTTGCTCCATCATGGCAAACGCATCTTCAAGCGTATAAATGTCGCTCATCCAGACAGGGTATTTCTGCTGGAGCGCCTCAATGCCTTCCTGGTAATTCTCCTCCTTATTACCGATGATCAAATCTGGCTGCAACTGGTCAATTACCTCCGTCTTAAAATTTTTAGTCCCGCCAATCTTGGTTTTACCTTTCACCAACTCCTTGGGGTGAAGACAGAACTTGGTCACGCCTACCACGCGGTCTCCCAAGCCCAAGTCAAACAGCAGCTCGGTCTGCGAAGGCACCAAAGAAACAATGCGTTGGGGTGCCTGCGGTACTAATACCTGATGCCCCATTTGGTCTGTAAACACCATAATTGAAATAAGGATTATCTAGGCTAATTGTCTTACCCTGCACTAGCCACCCAGAAGAAAATTAGCGGGCCAATTAGACAAGGAATGAAAAAGGACGGTCTTTCGTTTTTAGCCTGATTTTCAGAAAACAAGCCAAAAACGAAATTTACTCATGCTCTGCAGCTATCAGTGTAGGATTGGCTAAGCGCCATTCACTCGCCAATACAGCATACACGTAAGAGTCGCACCATTCGCCTTTTATATAAATGTTCTCCTTGAAATGGGCTTCGCGGCGCATGCCTAGTTTTTCCATGACCTTATATGAGCCGGTGTTGCGCGGGTCGCAGTCGGCCCAGATACGGTGCAAGTGTAAATCTGTAAACCCGAAGTTGACCATGGCCTGCGCCGCCTCTGTGACGTAGCCTTTGCCCCAGTAGCTTGGGTGCAGAATGTACCAGAGCGCGGCGTCTTCGGCGTCATAATCTACCTTCATGCCCACGCGGCCCACTAGCATATTGGTTTGCTGTACGACAATGGCCAGGTCAAAGATAGTGCGCGGGTCTTCTTGCGCTTCTTGCAGGCACTGTTCAAGGTATCGCCGGCTTTCTTCGGCGTCCCGTACGTCACTGCTCTGGTACCGCATCACCTCACGGTTGGATTCATAGAGGTTGGTGAAGTGCCAGTCATCTTCCTTGAATTCTCTGAGTAAAAGCCTGGGGGTTTGTAATTCCATGATGAAGGTAAAGGGAAAACCGAAGTCCAAAAATACAAAGACCTGTGAAGTTTGTACGCCTCACAGGTCCAAGTCTCATAATCGTTTTTAGCCTCTTTTCTGGAAAACAGGCCGAAAATGACTATTTCAAATAGCGGAAATCATGGTCTGCTTTTAGTTGCAGCAAGAACTCATAGTAGAGCTTGATGATGTTGTCCACGTCGTCTCTGTGTACGGTCTCTACCGTGGTGTGCATGTACTTGAGCGGCAAGGAGATCAAAGCAGAGGCCACGCCTTCAGAAGAGTAGGCAAAGGCGTCTGTGTCGGTGCCGGTAGCTCTTGTAGCCGCCGCACGCTGGAATGGAATCTCGTTCTTTTCGGCTACCTCAAACAACATATTGAGCAGGTTGTTCTGCACCGCTGGACCATAGGTGAGCACTGGGCCTTTGCCGCAATGCAAGTCACCGTGGGCCTTTTTCTCATAACCCTGTGACTGGGTGTCATGGGTCACGTCTGTGATGATGGCCACGTCTGGCTTAATGCGGTGCGCAATCATTTCGGCGCCGCGTAGGCCAATCTCTTCCTGCACCGCGTTGACAATGTACAAGCCAAACGGAAGCTTCTTCCTGTTTTCCTTGAGCAGACGGGCCACCTCTGCGATCATGAAACCACCAATGCGGTTATCTAAAGCGCGGCCCACGTAGTATTTCTCATTCATCACCCACAACTCGTCATCAAAGGTGATGACACAGCCCACATGGATGCCCAGGTCTTCTACTTCTTGCTTGTTGGTAGCACCGCAGTCTAAGAAGATGGTTTCTACCGTGGGTGCCTTGTCTTGCTCAGGCTTGCGCACATGAATAGCCGGGTAGCCGAACACTGCTTTTACAGGGCCATTTTTGGTGTGGATGTTTACGCGCTTAGAAGGAGCAATGACTGCGTCTGAACCACCGTTGCGGCGCACATAAATGTAGCCTTCGGCGGTGATGTAGTTCACAAACCAGGAAATCTCATCGGCGTGGGCTTCAATGACCACTTTGTAGCTGGCCTCTGGATTAATGACGCCTACCACGGTGCCATAGGTGTCTACAAAATAGTCGTCTATGTAGGGTTTGATATAGTCTAACCACAACTTCTGGCCGGGGGCTTCAAACCCGGTGGGGGCAGCATTGTTGAGGTAGGCGTTTAAAAAGTCAAAAGATTCTTTTCTCATGGTCTAAGTAGAAATCTAGTAGAAAGGGAAAGGGCTGAGGTCAGTTTCCTGCGCTCAGCCCTAAAGGTTATATGGTTTTTACAAAGGAATGTTGCCGTGTTTCTTCTTAGGCAACTGGTCCACTTTGTTTTCTAGCATTTTGAACGCCTTAATCAGCTTGGCTCTGGTCTCAGAAGGATAAATCACCTCATCCACAAACCCGCGGTGTGCCGCTCTGTACGGCGTCGCGAACTTTGACTGGTACTCGGCTACTTTCTCGGCTAGCTTGGCTTCTGGGTCCTCAGAGGCAGCTATCTCACGCTTGAAGATGATCTCAGCGGCCCCTTTAGCACCCATTACGGCAATCTCGGCGGTAGGCCAAGCGTAGTTCAGGTCAGCGCCAATGTGCTTGGAGTTCATCACGTCATAGGCGCCGCCGTAGGCTTTACGGGTAATCACGGTCACGCGCGGTACGGTGGCCTCACAGAAAGCATATAATAACTTAGCCCCGTTGGTGATGATGCCTCTCCACTCTTGGTCGGTGCCTGGCAAGAAGCCCGGTACGTCTTCCAGTACTAATAATGGAATGTTGAACGAGTCACAGAAGCGCACGAAACGAGCGGCTTTGGTAGACGCGTTGATGTCCAATACACCCGCTAAAACTGCTGGCTGGTTGCCCACAATGCCAATGCTACGGCCAGCCAAACGGGCAAAGCCCACTACAATGTTCTCCCCGAAGTTCTTGTGAACCTCTAGGAATGTGCCAGCGTCAATGATACCCTCAATCACCTCGCGCATGTCATAGGGTTGGTTGGGGTTCTCAGGCACAATGGTGTTGAGGACTTCGCGGGTTTCGTCTTTTTTAGCTTCATACGGCACGGCAGGAGGGAGCTCCTCACAGTTCTGTGGCATGTAGCTGAGCAATTGCTTAATGTTCTGGATGCAGACCACCTCATTGGCGCAGGAGAAATGCGTCACGCCGCTTTTGGTGCTGTGCGTGCTGGCACCGCCTAATTCCTCAGAGGTCACGGTCTCATGCGTCACCGTTTTCACCACGTTGGGGCCGGTCACAAACATGTAAGACGTGTCTTCTACCATCAAGATAAAGTCTGTGATGGCTGGAGAATATACGGCACCGCCGGCGCACGGTCCCATGATACCTGATAATTGCGGTACCACGCCAGAAGCCAAGGTGTTTTTGTAGAAGATATCGGCGTATCCGCCCAAAGAAACCACGCCTTCTTGGATGCGGGCTCCGCCAGAGTCATTGAGGCCAATTACGGGGGCACCGTTCTTCATGGCAAGGTCCATGATTTTAACGATCTTCTCCGCGTGGGTTTCAGAAAGGGAACCGCCAAACACGGTGAAATCTTGAGAGAAGACATATACTAAGCGGCCGTTCACGGTACCGTAGCCGGTCACTACGCCGTCACCTAAGTAGTATTCTTTGTCCAGCCCGAAGTCTTTGGAACGGTGCATGACAAACTTGCCAATCTCTTCAAAAGAGCCTTCGTCTAAGAGTAAGTCTATGCGTTCCCGGGCGGTGAGTTTGCCTTTTTTATGTTGAGCATCAATGCGGGCCTGGCCTCCGCCTAAGAGGGCTTCTGCATTTTTGCGGTCTAAAATCTCAAATTTACCTTTTGATGTAGTCTGGTCTGACATTGAAGCAGTTTGATGTTGATATAAGAAATCAAATTTAGGAAAGTATAAGCCACCGCGAAATTTTCACCCCGCTTTTCTTGCTGTCATCACTAGATTCCTGAGCATTCTGACTGACCAAATGCATTTACTTGAATAAAAGCGTGCGTTTTTAGCCTACTTTCTAGAAAACAGCCCAAAAACAAGAAAGGCTGACAGTTTGTCTGTCAGCCTTTCTAATTCATCTATGAATGACTAGTCTTTGGACTTCTCATCAGTGGGTGTCGTCTCCTCAGAAGGTGTTTCTGAGATCTCATCAGACGTGTCGGGCACGTTAGACTTTTCACCTTTGCGATTGCTGAAGGTGAGCTCTTCTTTACCCTCGGCGTAGTCAATGAGAATCACATCTCCCTGGGCCAACTCCGCTTTCAGGATTTCCTCTGCAATAGGGTCCTCCATGTACTTGGTGATGGCACGGTTCAATGGACGGGCACCATACTTGGAGTCATAGCCTTTCTCGGCTACAAAATCCTTGGCGGCGTCTGTGATCTCAATGGAGTAACCCAATGTTTTCACGCGGCTCAACAACTTGGCAAGCGAGATATCAATGATCTTATGGA
Source organism: Rufibacter sp. DG15C (assembly GCF_001577755.1). Classification (NCBI taxonomy): domain Bacteria; kingdom Pseudomonadati; phylum Bacteroidota; class Cytophagia; order Cytophagales; family Hymenobacteraceae; genus Rufibacter; species Rufibacter sp. DG15C. The sequence continues at coordinate 381,276 of NZ_CP010776.1, read as the reverse complement.
TATCTTGTTTAGCCAATGAGTTGAACACAATCACATCATCCAAACGGTTCAGGAATTCAGGCGAGAACGTTTTCTTCAAGGCAGAAGCAATAGTGCCTTTCATGATCTCGTCCACGTTGTCTGTGCGGGTCTTGGTGGCAAAACCTACCCCAGCCCCAAAGTCCTGCAAATCACGGGCCCCAATGTTGGAGGTCATGATGATGATGGTGTTTCTGAAATCTACCTTACGGCCCAGACCATCTGTCAACACGCCATCATCCAGTACCTGCAACAACAGGTTGTACACGTCTGGGTGCGCTTTCTCAATCTCATCCAAAAGAACCACAGAATATGGCTTACGACGGATTTTCTCTGTCAGCTGACCGCCTTCTTCATAGCCCACGTAGCCCGGAGGGGCTCCCACCAAGCGAGATACACTGAATTTCTCCATGTACTCACTCATATCTATGCGCACCAGAGAATCCTCTTTGTCAAATAAGTAGGTAGCCAGTACTTTGGCCAACTCTGTCTTACCAACCCCGGTAGGACCTAAGAAGACAAACGAACCGATTGGTTTTTTAGGATCTTTCAAGCCCACGCGCGTACGCTGGATGGCTTTCACCAACTGCTTGATGGCTTTCTCCTGACCAATCACTTTGCCGCTCAGCTCTTCACCCATGTTAAGGAGTTTCAAGCTTTCTTTCTGGGCAATACGCTTCACAGGGATGCCGGTCATCATGGCGATTACCTCGGCCACGTTTTCCTCTTTCACGGTGTAACGCTTCTTCTTGGTTTCTTCTTCCCAGTTCTTCTTGGCCGTTTCTAACTGATCCAGTAGTTTTTTCTCTTTGTCACGCAGTTGGGCCGCCTCTTCATATTTCTGGCTTTTCACTACGCGGTTTTTCTCTTCCTTGATGTTCTCAATAGACTCCTCAAGTTTAAGAATATCCTCTGGGACAATGATGTTGTTGATGTGCACGCGGGCACCAGCCTCATCTAAAATGTCAATGGCCTTGTCTGGCAAGAAACGGTCAGACATGTAGCGGTCACTCAGCTTTACACAGGCCTCAATGGCTTTATCTGTGTAGTTAACGTGGTGGTGGTTCTGGTACTTGTCTTTGATGTTGTGCAGGATCTCAATCGTCTCCTCTGGCGTGGTAGGGTCTACCATTACCACCTGGAATCTACGAGCCAATGCACCATCTTTCTCAATGTACTGACGGTACTCATCTAAGGTAGTGGCACCAATACATTGAATCTCACCGCGCGCCAAGGCTGGTTTGAACATGTTAGAAGCATCCAGAGAACCAGAGGCTCCACCGGCACCCACTATCGTGTGCAACTCATCAATGAACAGAATCACGTCAGGAGATTTCTCCAGTTCGTTCATCACGGCCTTCATGCGCTCCTCAAACTGACCGCGGTACTTGGTACCAGCCACCAAAGAGGCAAGGTCCAACGTCACCACACGTTTGCCGAACAACACTCTAGATACCTTTTTCTGGATGATGCGCAGGGCAAGGCCTTCGGCGATGGCTGTTTTACCAACACCTGGCTCCCCAATCAAGATGGGGTTGTTCTTTTTACGGCGGCTCAAGACCTGAGCCACGCGCTCAATCTCTTTCTCGCGGCCTACAATCGGGTCCAGCTTGTCTTCTTCGGCTAGTTTGGTCAAGTCACGCCCAAAGTTGTCCAGTACCGGAGTACGGGACTTCTCGGCGCCTTTCTTGGCCGCGCTGCCGGCTGCTCCCTTAGAAGAAGATCCGAAGAGCTTGTCGTTGTCGTCGTTGTCGTCTGTATCTGAGGATGCGAGTGGGTTGTTAGCATGGTAGTCTAACGAATCCCGGATGGCTTCATAGTTCACGTTGAATTTGGCTAGAGTTTGTGATGAGATATTATCCTCATCCCGCAAAATAGACAACAGTAAGTGCTCAGTGCCAATAATGTCTGACTTGAAGATTTTAGCCTCCAGGTAGGTGATTTTGAGTACTTTCTCTGTCTGCTTTGTGAGCGGAATGCTACCCGTTATATTAGTATTAGGGCTGGCGGTGTTTTTGGTGGCTTGCTCCAATGAATATTTGAGCTCCTCCATGGGCACCCCCAGTTTTTTAAGCAAAGCAATAGCGGTGCCTTCTCCCTCTCTGATCATACCCAGAAGCAAGTGCTCTGTACCAATGTAGTCATGGCCTAAGCGGATTGCTTCCTCGCGACTGAGAGAGATCACCTCTTTCACTCTATTTGAGAATTTGGCTTCCATGTAAGTTCTTGTCTAGTAAATTGTTGTAGTGCTATTTTCTGCACCTGTTGGCGGCAATGGCCACGCTAAAATTTAACAATTAGCAGGGGGCAAATGTTCACAGAAAATCATTGGTTCTGTAAGTAAAGAGATGCCTCTGGCCCAAGGTTGAACAACAAGTCAAGTATACTCAAATTAGGTGCAAATTGTTTGCCAAATACCTGCGCATACTTCTTTATGTCCAAATTGTCAGGCTCCCGCTTGGGATGGAGGACGTTGCGCAGGTCCAGCACCGGGGCAGGGTAGGTCGTCTCATAGCTCTCTGTAAGCCTGACGGGTGTCTTCAGTTTCAGGAACTTGAGGTACAGCCGCAGCAACTCCAGGTTGAGCTGGAACAGATGCGATGGTTTCCTCTCATATACCGCCTGGATGTAGTCTGCGTAAAACTCAAAGAAGGGCGCGTTACCGTACGCAGACCGGATGGTGCGCCAGTGCACATCTACCCAGCGCTGGTCATACTCTATCTCAACGTCCAGCGCCTTGATTTTCTTGTTCCCGTTTTTGACCGGCACGGTGAGGGGCAACACACCCTGCGCGGTAAGGATATGGCAACGGTTGCGATAGCTCTGTTTCTGGTAATGCTCCTGGCTTTCCAGCAGAATCTCATCTGCCTGGACGGCTTTTTGGAACCAGACAATGCTGGGGTGGTAGTGTAGTTCTGTCAGTAACTGCATGCGGTACGCAAAATGGAATGCCTGCAAGTAAAGGAAATAATTGAATGTATTGATTTGCTTAGGGCAGGAAACCGTTTTTTAGGTTTATTTTGGGAAATAGGCCAAAAACAGATTCTCACTGTGTTTGACGTTGTGCACTCGGTTGGCTGTTCCTGAGAAGGTTTCTTTCTTCCGGTGCCCTTATGCTGCCTTGTTTCATTTTCACCGCCAAGCGCTCACGGCCGCGAGGCCCCGTCTTCCCGCCTCGCGCTGTACCAGCTTGCCTCCTTTGCGTAGCACCACCTTTGACCGGCCAACCAATCCTGCCTTGTTTCAACCGCCGTCCTGGCAGTTGCGGCAACCTGCTTAGGCGACTCGACGGAAAGACTGGATCAGATGCGTTTAGTAAAGGCTTTTACCAAACGCTGATTTCTCCCTTGAGGGTGGTGAAGGGGGAGTACACTAGTTGGTGGCACAATTAAGAATTAACAATCAACAATCAGCAATCAAAAAGACTTGCGATTCAGAACTCGCGACTCAGGACTCTTAACGTGGTATCCTTTTAGTAACGGGTGTTTATATACATGGCAGAACTTAAGCCCCGTACTTTTGCCTTATACATGATCACTCGTACAAAGAGGGTGAGTATGATAGATTAGATGTTATGGCGAATAAAAAACTAAGTGATATACCAGTTTCTGTTTTGGATTTGGTGCCCATGCGCGAAGGCCAAACCCCGGCAGACTCTTTTAAAAACACCGTAGAACTGGCCCAGCACGTGGAGCAGTGGGGCTACCAGCGCTACTGGATGGCCGAGCACCACAACTTTGTGGGCATTGCTAGTTCTGCTACGGCAGTCTTGATTGGGCATGTGGCCGGGGCTACTTCCAAAATACGCGTTGGCTCTGGCGGCATCATGCTGCCCAACCACGCGCCCTTGGTAGTAGCCGAGCAGTTCGGGACGCTGGAAAGCCTGTACCCCGGCAGAATAGACTTGGGCTTGGGACGCGCTCCTGGCACCGACCAAGGAACGTCCATGGCCCTGCGGAGAGACCTGCGTGGCACCGTAGACGAATTCCCGAACAACGTAGTGGAGCTGCGCGATTACCTGGGTGACGTAGATCCCAACGCCAAGGTGCGGGCCGTGCCCGGCGAGGGTACGCACGTGCCCATCTGGATATTGGGCTCTAGTACCTTCGGGGCTCAGTTGGCCGGTATTCTGGGCATGCCTTATGCCTTCGCCAGCCATTTCGCGCCCTCTCATTTGAAGGCCGCCCTGCACATGTACCGCGAAAGCTTCCAGCCCATTGGCACCTTGAAAGAGCCTTACGCCATTGCCTGCGTGAACGTGATTGCCGCTGACACATATGAGGAGGCACTGTTCCAATCCACCACTTTGTATCAGTCGTTTCTGAACGTGGTGCGTGGGACCGGCAAGCGCATGCTACCGCCCGTCAAAAGCATGGACGGGTTGTGGGATGCCTCTGAACGCTACGCCGTCCAACAGATGCTGCGCTATTCTTTTGTAGGGAGCCCTGTCACCATTGAGAAAGAACTGCAGACGTTTCTGGATGAGACGCAGGTAGACGAAATCATGGTCGCCTCTAATATTTATGAGCCCAAGGACCGGTTACGGTCTTATGAGATTCTGTCTGGGTTCTTCAAGAAGGCCTAAGGATTTTTAACGAGTCAAGGAAAGGCAACCAGTTGATAAGATTGGTTGCCTTTCCTTTTCCAGGATTCCTGAAATTCGGGAAAGCGCTATTAATGGTGCTTAAAACGAGGAGAGGAGCAATAACCGCCTGTTCCGCTTGTTGATGCGGCGGCTAATCTTTAATTTCGAAGATATTTGAAACCACTAGCCATGGGCGCGCAATCGTTTTTGGCCTCTTTTTCCGGAAGCTTATCAAAACTGAACCTGCTTATACCCAAACTCGGCCTGCGCTCAAGGCCAGTCAATTGCCGCTTTGGTGGTTCTTGAAAGGGATTTCTTTGTTGCCATTCTCTGTCCTGTATGCGCTGTCCACGTTTTTGTATGTGGTGCTGTACCGCATGATTGGCTACCGCAAGAAGGTAGTGCGCCAGAACATTGAGAGGTCTTTCCCGGCCAGAACCCAGCAGGAGCACCGGCAGATTGAGAAGCAGTTCTTCAAAAACCTCTGTGATGTGATTGTAGAGACTCTGAAAATGGTGTCCATTACGCCAGAAGGGCTACAGGAACGGGTACAATTCAAGGGGCATGAACGCGCCGAAGCGTATTTGGCGCAAGGGCAGCAAGTCTTAGGCATGGGCGCCCACCTGGCCAATTGGGAGATTATGTCGGCGGCGGGTAACCTGCGTTTTGACTACCCAATTGACGGGGTGTACAAGCCTTTGAGTAGTTCGTTCTTTGAGGCCTTTATGGTTTTTCTGCGCAGTCGGTTCGGGATAAAGTTGGTGCCCATGAAAGACACGCTTCGGCACATGATCCGGCACAAGAACCAGGCCCGCATCTTTACCATGCTAGCCGACCAGGTTCCGCCGTACGGGCATATTCAGTTCTGGACCAACTTTCTGCACCAAGACACGGCCTTTTATGTGAGCGGAGACCGCCTACGAGAATCCTTTGGCTATCCCGTCTTTTTTGTGGCCATGCGGCACCTGCGCCGGGGTTTTTTTGAGATAGAGTTTATAGAGCTGTTTCCGCCGTTGCAACAGAAGGGAGAGGATGCAAAGAACCCTGTGACGCATGCCTTTGCGCAGCAGTTAGAGAAGTGGATTGAGGCCAATCCCGCAGATTACCTTTGGTCCCATAAACGCTGGAAACACAAGAAGCCGGTAGAGCTGGCAAGTCCTGCATCTTGAAGGGTGTCAGTTTATTAGAAAAATATTCACTAGTTTTTTAAATAAAACATGGCCGTTTTTCTGTTTTCTACGTTAACGCTCCGTTGAGACGAAGCATTTGGAGTCTGGGCTAACCCCATGACCCGATCCCTTCCTTCCCCGCTGCATTACAATGAAAAAATTAGATTTGATTATGGTCGTTGAAGACGACCCTACCGCTACCTTCCTTGCCCACCGCGTCCTAAAGAAGAGTGCCATCGCTGAGAAACTCTGCACCGCCCGAAACGGCAGGCAGGCCCTTACCTTTGTGCAGAGCCACTTCGGCACCGCAGAATATGCCCATGAGCTTCCTTCGGTTCTATTGGTAGACATTAGCATGCCGGTGATGGGCGGGTTTGAGTTTTTAAAAGAACTTGACCAGTTAAAGCTTAACAAAAGGCCCTTGGTGGTGATGTTGTCCTCTTCCAGGAAAAAGGATGACGTAGAGAAAGCCTTCCAACTTAAGGCAGACGGTTACTTTACCAAGCCCTTCAGGATGGAGGATTTGACTGAGTTCTTGGCCACGGTTGAGAATAACCCTATTACCAATTAATTTTGGCCTGATTTCCAGAAAACAAGCCAAAACAGAAGAGCCCGTTTGTTCGCAAACGGGCTCTTCTGCTTTATAAAGGCGCTAACCTAGCGGCTCTTGCCCAGAATTCTATAGAAACTCCTGAATGTCGCCGGCACCTTCGCGCAGGATGTCAAACTCGTCGTTTTCACAATTGACTACGGTAGAGGCAATGTTATTGCCATAGCCGCCGTCAATCACCAAATCCACCAGGTTACGGTACTTCTCATAAATCAACTCGGGGTCAGTGGTGTATTCCACTACTTCGTCCTCGTCATGGATGGAAGTGCTCACTATGGGGTTGCCCAGTTGCTCTACCAAAGACAAGCAGATGGCGTTGTCTGGCACGCGTATGCCCACCGTTTTGCGCCGGATGCCGCCAATCTTAGGCACTTTGCTGCTGGCCTCCAAGACAAACGTGAACGGGCCGGGCAGGGCTTTCTTCATGACTTTGTAGGTCTGGGTAGAGATGCGGGCGTATTCAGAAATATTAGTCAGGTCACTGCAGATAAACGACAGCTGCGCTTTGGCGGGGTTGAGGCCGCGCAGTTGGCAGAGGCGTTCTACGGCGCGCACATTGTGCAAGTCACAGCCTAGGCCATAAATAGTATCTGTGGGGTAAATCACCAGCCCGCCTTTTTTAAGGACGTCCACCACCTGGGCCATGGCCTTGGGCTGCGGGTTGTCAGGGTGAATTTTCAGGAAGGTAGCCTGTGCCATTATATTGTATGATTGAATGAAGGAATGATTGAGAGAATAGGTCTGGCCACATTCGTCTTACTGCAAAGCTATCCAGTTTATGGAGACTATGCTTACAGTTAATGATAACCTTGAGGTGCATACGCCCAAACTTGATTTTGCGTTTTTACCTAAGTTTTCAGAAAACAGCCTAAAAATGATTTCTTCTGTCAGGCTTGCCTTAAATCTGTCTTCATTCTCTCACTCAATCCCTCTCTCAATCACTCATTAAATTTGTACCTTTGTAGTCTATGTCAGAATTAAATACGCCCGCTACGCCTGGACCAAGAAGGTCACGTACGCCCAAGAAAACCAGTAAATGGACATATGCGCTGGTCTTGATCATGTTCCTGTTTGTGTGCTTCTCTTACTACGCGTACCAGATTGTTTACACGCCCAACGTAGAGAACAAGGGAGAGCCCGTGTATGTGCTCATCCCCAAAGGCGCCACCTATGAGCAGGTCATGGATTCCATTGACTCCAAGAAAGTAATCATAGACAAGCTGTCCCTGCGCTTTATGGCCAAACTGATGGACTACCCAGAACTGGTGAAGCCCGGCCGCTATGAGCTCAAGAACGGTTTGACCAACTACCACTTAATTGCCAAGCTCCGCTCCGGTGACCAAGACCCGGTCAAGCTGACGTATACCAACGTGCGCCTCAAGAAAGACCTGGCCCAAAAGCTGAGCGGCTTCATCAATTCTACGCCCGCCGAGATTGACTCTTTGTTGAACAGCCCGTCTTTTACCAAGAAGCTAGGCTTTGACACCACCACCATCCTGACCATGTTCATCCCGAACACCTATGAGATGTACTGGACCACGCCCGCCCCTGAGATGATGGAGCGCATGAAAAAGGAGTACGATATCTTCTGGACCAAGGCCCGCGAAGCCAAAGCCAAAGACCTGGGCCTTTCTAAAACCGAGGTTTCCATTCTAGCCTCTATTGTCCAAGCAGAGCAAAGCATCCACGCCGATGAGCGTCCTAAAATTGCGGGTGTGTACTTGAACCGTTTGGAGCGCAACATGGCCTTGCAAGCTGACCCAACGGTTGTGTACGCCAACGGTGATTTTAGCATACGCCGCGTGTTAAACGTGCATTTGAGAAAGGACTCGCCGTACAACACATATATGTACAAAGGCCTGCCTCCGGGACCAATCAACCTGCCGGCCATTTCTTCTCTAGAGGCAGTCTTGAACCCAGAAGAAACAGAGTATCTGTACTTCTGCGCGAAAGAGGATTTCTCGGGCTACCACGCCTTTGCCGCCACCATGGAAGAGCATTTGCGCAACGCCCGCCGCTACCAGGCCGCCTTGACGCAGCGTAAAATTATGAAATAACCTGTCTTCCGTTTTTGGCTTAGCTTCTGGAAATCAGGCCAAAAACGGAAGTTTTTTTTGCCTATACTTTTGTGCACACGGGTCCGGCGTCTTAATGACCAAATCTGGGAACGGCTGCAGGAAAGGTTATAGGCCAGCACTCGTCAAAACCAACAACTTCCGGCCAATACGTCTGCTTTCATTTGGCGGTAGCACCATTTCTCAATCTTTCTAGTATTATTGTAAACGCCGAAATCGTTTTTAAGCTGTTTTATCAGAAACAGGTTAAAAACGGCAGGGTATTCACCGCTTAAGAAGACAGGAACGTGTTTGAATCAGAGGTACAGATAAGGGTGCGTTACGCCGAAACCGACCAGATGGGCTATGTCTATTACGGCAACTACGGCGCCTACTATGAGGTGGCCCGCACCGAGACGTTCCGCCGCTTGGGCATCCATTACAAAGAGATGGAGGCCGAAGGTGTGATGATGCCCGTACTGGAGATGCGCTGCAAGTACATCAGGCCGGCGCGCTATGATGACATGCTCACCATTAAACTGCTGGTAAAGGAGAAACCCAAAGGTACCCGCATCAAGTTTGAGTACGAGGTCTACAATGAGGCTCAGGAGCTCCTCAACATTGGCGAAACCACCATGGTGTTTGTAGACATGAAGTCTGGGCGGCCCACAGCTATTCCTCACGGAATTCATGACAAGCTAGACTCTTACTTTACGGCATGAACGTCTACCAGACCTTTACCAGCTCACGGCCTTACCGTAAGTTCATCGTCTTCTTAAAGCAACTGCGCTTTTTAGAGGGTCGGGTAAGCGTCTACCATGTCATCAAGGTGATGATTGATGAGCTCAAGCTGGACTCTTTGACCAAGCGCGCGTCGTACATGGCCTTCAATTTTACGCTGGCCATCTTTCCTACCATCATCTTCCTGTTCACGCTCATTCCCTACATTCCGGTGGGGCACCTGGACCAGGACATCCTGCAGTTTCTGGGGGACGTGATGCCGCAGGAGATTTATCTGGCCGCCGCTGAGACCATTGAGGACATTGTGAACACCCCGCGGGGCGGCTTGCTGTCCTTCGGTTTCTTGTTTGCGCTGGTCTTGTCTACCAATGGCATCATGAGCCTCATGGACGCCTTTGACAAGAAGTACAAAACCTTCCGGCGCCGGACCTATCTGCGCAAGCGTTTGATTGCCACGTTGCTGACGGTGGCCCTGGCGGTCATCTTGCTCATCAGCATTAGTGCCATCTTCTTCGGGACGTACATTCTGGACATTCTGGTGTTTTATGAGGTGGTGACAGAGGCCTTTACGTATACCTTGATCGTGATTCTGAAGTACGTGGCAGTGATCCTGCTGTTCTTCCTGGCTACGTCCATGATTTACTACTACGTGCCGGCCATCCATGACAAGTGGCCGTTTGTGAGCGCGGGCTCAGTGGTGGCTACCATCCTCATCTTTCTGGTGTCCATGCTGTTCTCTTTCTACATCAGTAAGTTTGACACCTACAACAAGTTCTACGGCTCTATTGGCGCGCTCATTGGTTTAATGATCTGGCTGGATTTTGTCTGCATGATCCTCATTCTGGGCTTTGAGGTGAACATTAGCATTGACACCATCACTAAGCGGCTGGAGAAAGAGAAGCGCTAAGGATTTGCGTTTTTGGCCTATTTTCCTGAAATCAGGGCAAAAACCGACATCCCGCTCATGGCCCTGCCTAGATTGCCCCTCAAAGAAATTGCCTTAGCCGCCTACCAGACCTTCCTTCGTTTTCCGTTCACCTTGCTTTCTGCCGTGATGGGCACCACCGTGGTGTGGCTCATGATTGAACGGGACAGTAATGAGGAAACCATACTACCTAAACTGGCCATCATTTCGGCGCTGGGATTGATTCTGTTTTTTGTGCTGGAGCTCTATTCTGAGCGAAAAGGCAACAAGCCCGCGTTGCGTTGGGGATTGGTGGCATTGGGTGTTCTGTTGTTAGTGACTTATTACTTTTTTCTGCCTCAGGAACCTGCCTTCAAAGAAATGATGCGGTACCTGCTCTGGATGATTGCCTTGCATTTGGCTGCGTCCTTTGCCGCCTATCTAAACTGGAAGGTGGAGAACGGGTTCTGGCAGTTCAACAAAAGCCTTTTCCTGCGCCTGCTCACGGCGGCGCTTTACACGGTTGTGCTGTTTCTGGGTTTGCTGTTGGCCATCATGGCGTTTGACCAGCTGTTTGACGTGAAGATTGACCAGAAAATCTATCCCAAGCTCTGGATTTTCATGGTAGGCGTTTTCAATACCTGGTTTTTCCTGGCCGGAGTGCCCAACCCCAATGAACTGGAGAACGTGACAGACTACCCGAAGGGCCTGAAACTCTTCACGCAGTTTGTACTCTTGCCGCTGGTCACGCTGTATCTGGTGATTCTGTACGCCTACATGGGTAAGATTCTGGTGCAGTGGGAGTGGCCGCGCGGTTGGGTAAGTTATCTGGTTTTAGGCTTTTCTACGGCCGGTATCTTCTCGCTTCTACTCATCCATCCTGTAAGAGAAGATGAATGCAACCGCTGGATACGCACCTTCGCCAAATGGTTTTACCGTGCCTTGTTTCCCTTGCTGATTCTCTTGTTGTTGGCCATCTGGCGGCGGGTGCGCGACTATGGCATCACCGAGAACCGGTACATCGTCTTAGTCTTGGCGCTGTGGTTGTTGGCGGTGGCTTTGTATTTCTTGTTCAGCCGGCAGAAGAACATCAAGTTCATTCCCATGACTTTGGGCGCGCTTGCTTTTCTAGTGGCCGTTGAACCGTGGGGCGTTTTCTCCGTGTCGCAGAGAAGCCAGACGGGGCGCTTGCAGGAGTTATTGACCCAGCATCAGTTATTGGCGAATGGGCAGATTCAAAAAGTAAAAAAGGCCCTTCCAGATACAGCGGCGGCAGAGATTACGTCTATCGTGGAATACTTAGGAGAGATGCACCAGTATGAGTCAGTGCGAAGTTGGTTTGGGGCACCGTTAGACTCGTTGTTCGCCGAGAAACCACACTTCGGGTCAAAAGCGCCCAATACTAGTGATGTGCTGGCCTTAATGGGCCTGGACTACACGCGAATGCCGCAGACGACAGAAGCCTTGGATGCTACGTACTACGTCTTACATTCTAAGGAGGCAGAAGTAACAGTGATAGATGGATATGATTACCTGATCACCCTTGACGATTATTCTTTTGAGGAAGAACAAAAGGTGGACGAATTTAAAATTGGCCCAGAGGCTATTAAAGTAATTGTCTCAGATCCTAAAAATGAAGTGTTGGTTCAGTTCAGGAAGGAGACCTTGCGATTTGCCTTAGACACCTTGGTACAGAAACATAGAAACCAAACCAAAGCCCATGGTACTCCCAAGCAATTGCCCGCTAACGAGTTGTTTTTCAAGGCAAACAGCAATGGGGTAGAGGCGGCTTTGCAAATAACCAGCCTGCAAGCCGAGAAAGAGAAGGACAGATTTCATTTGAATCTACTGCAGGGGAAACTGTTGATAAAGGTAAAAAAGTGAGATGCTGCTTAAAAAAGTGAGTTTTTTTTAGGCCGGGGCTTGACTCATACCTGTGCAACCCTTACTTTTGTAACACTTTAGAGAGATGGCAGAGTGGTCGAATGCGGCGGTCTTGAAAACCGTTGACCTTTGCGGGTCCGGGGGTTCGAATCCCTCTCTCTCTGCAACAAAAGCCTCGTTGGAAACAACGGGGCTTTCTTGTTTTTAATACTTTTCAGAACCAGGCTGAGAATACCAGTTGCCTATTAGCAAGAGTATCTTCCTGTGACCTATACAAAGGTGTCCATCAAGCAGAAGAGGCGCTCTGGGGCGCCTCTTCTGCTTGATGTGACTATACTGTAGTTGTTGAAGCAGTGAGAATCCTTATCCTACCTTCTCGGCAATGAGCACTTTAATGTCTTCCTCGGTGATGGGTTTGTAAATAAACCCACTGACTAGCGGGTGGTCTTCGGCTTTGGCAGAGTCAGACACATCCAGGGAGGAGGTTAAGATATAGATTTTGCAACGTTTGTGATATTCTTCGCCAACCGGTTCCAGTGCTTCTATGACTTCCCAGCCGCTCATGACAGGCATGTTTAAATCCAGGAGAAGCACGTCTGGGGCCTCGCTCACGGGCCGGTTGAGCAGTGATTGCACCGCTTCCTCGGCATATTGAAACGTTTCAATGTCAGTGATGCCTTCTGCTGCAATCAAGTGCTGGGTCAGAAAAATACTGATAGGATCATCATCCACGATGCAAAACTTCATACCAGGTTACTTTAAGTAAATGAGAAAGGTGGTGCCTTTGTTTACTTCGCTGTAAACCTCTACCTGGCCCCCCATGGATTCTACGTGCGTTTTCACCAGAAAGAGGCCAATCCCCTTGCCGTCAGCGTTTTTATGGAATCTTTTGTAGAGCTTAAATACGTTGTTGCCGGCTTTTTGTAGGTCAAACCCCAGTCCGTTGTCTGAAAATGAAACGGTGATGCCCCCATCCGTATTTTGTTCTGCCTTTACTTCTATGTGCAAGGGCCGGTCTGGTGAGCGGTATTTAATGGAGTTGGCCAACAAGTTGTAAAAGATGCTATACAGGTAGGCCTCATTGCCGCGCACACTAATATCCTCGGGCACCTGTAAAGAGCAAGTGGCATGGCTGGCTTGCAAGGACTCCTTCAGGCTCTCTACGGTTTGGTGGCATTTTTGAGCCAGGTTCACTTTATGCCTTTCAATGGTATTTCTGTGGTCTCTTATAGACAGAATCAGGTTAAGGTCCCTGAGCACACTGTCAATCTGCAAAACGCTGGCCTTCAGGTTGGCCAATGAGGTAGCGTAGACGGTTGAGTCTTTATCTACTACCGGTAGCAGGTTGGAAAGGCCCAAGGCATTGGCCACGGGTGCCCGCAGGTTATGCGAGACAATGTAGGTGAACTGCTGCAAATCTCGGTTTTGTTCATAGAGCTCACGGGTAAGCAGGAGCTGTTCTTTCTCCGCCTCTTTGCGGTAAGAAATATCCGTCTGGATGGCAATGTAACTGGTGACTTGTCCCTCTTCGTTTTTAACCGGAGTGACATCAATCTTTACCCAGAACTCCTCGCCATTTTTCTTGTAGTTTAAAACCTCTTCTGTGAATGGCTGACCAGACCGGTAGCCCGCCGTAATCTGCTTTTGCATTTCTGGGTCTGTGTTGGGGCCATGTAAAAAGTCATTGGGGCGTTTCCCCTTCACTTCTTGCAAGGTGTAGCCATTGATGGAGGTGAATCCCTTGTTGACCCATTCTATCTGCCCTTGTGCGTTCATGATGACAATGCCATTACTGGTCTTGCTGGCAACTAATGACAACTGCTCCAGTTCATGGTTGGCTTGCACACGCTCTGTGATGTCTTTTAGAATGGAGTATACCCCCGTAGTAACCTGCTGGTTGACAACCGGAATCTTGGTCACGTCAAATACCCGCGGGCTAAAGGATTCAATCTCTACCTCTAGCGTAAACGCCACAGTTTTGCCTAACAGAGCTTCTATAAATTTAGCTTGACAGCTGGCCGCAGCCACGGGCGGTAAAAAGTTTGCCAGTTTATATCCAATGATGGAGCTTCTTTCTAAAGAGAAATAGGTCAAGAACGAAGGGTTGGCGTCTGTGATTACCCCCTCTGGGTTTTCAAAGATGATCAGTTCTGGGCTGTTCTCAAACAAGGACCTAAAGTGCTGCTCGCGCTCTTGTAGTTTTAAGCCGGTCAGCACCCGCTCCGTTACGTCTCTGGAGGTAAGGACCAGTCCATTTACATGCGGATTGTCTAACTGATTGCTGGCAGTGGTCTCCAGCCATTTATAGTCGCCTTGGCTGGTTTTAATGCGCAAGTCAGACACCTTGATGGTCTCTTGGCTAGTAGCCAACTGCTCCAGCACCTCTTGGGCTCTTTGGGCGTCCTCTTCATGGAGAATCTCAAAAACGCTTTTGCCTACCAGATCTTGGGGTGCATAGCCTAACACTTTGGCCGTAGACCCGCCACTGTACGTGAAATATGCGTCTTTATCCAACAAAGCCAGCATGTCGGCGCCTTGTTGGGCAAGGGCCCGGTGTACTTCTACTTTTTCATGGAAGACCTGCCTTACCTGGTTTTGCTTGGTGACGTCCCTGCCCACGCAAAAAAGGAAATTCTCTTCTGGTGACCAGGTGGCGGTCCATTCCATAGGAATCACCTGTCCATTTTTATGAACGCACCGGTTTTCAATGATAGGATTTTCAACTGCCTCTGGATGCTCTGCCTCAATAAAGCGCTGTATGGTTTTGGCTGTGCTTTTTACGTCTTCTGGGTGCACAAAATGGCGGTTAGATTTTCCTACCACTTCTTCGGGGCTATACCCTAAAATGAACGTAACGGCCTCATTGATAAAGTAAATGTTGCCCGCCTGGTCTAGCGTGCAGAGAATGTCTCTGGAATGCCTGCTTAGTTTTTCTAAATGAACACTTGGGGGAAGTATCTTCATCTGTGTTTACGTAGACAAGGGTTTAATTTTAGATTTAATATAGGATAAAAGGGTATTATATTTCCAATTTAAAGAATAGCTATTAGATAATTGGTACTACAAGAAAGATTATGCCCGCCCAGGAAAAGATTTATTCCTTCTGTTGGTTACTTCCAGAACGGCCACAAATTTGTCATACGTGATTGACGCTGTAAACTGTTAAAAACAAGATGCTTAGATGACGATGAGTTTATAGCCAAGATTTAGGTCAAGTGCTTCTTAGTTGTAGGAAAAGCTCTAAGGTGACGCTCGCCTCTCTGGACAAATGCTCTTTGGCTTCCTCAGGAGTTAGTTTTTTGGCCTGTTGTAAGGCCAGTTTAAGGATGGCCCAGGTACGGCGGGTGAGTTTGGTGTCTTGGGGTTTGAGCACAAGCCAGTTCTCCAGTAGCGTGGCAGACTCCTCTACATACAGCTCCAAGTCGGTGACCGGATAATGCGTGGCATCATACGCCTCACAAAACTCAGAAAACAACTGGTACAAGGCCTCAAGTAAATATTCTGCGTCCACGGGTATTTTCCAACTTCAAAAGTGGCTTTCATGCTCCTCAATAGCCAGGAAATTGCATACTGGCTTTATGAGAGAAGGGCGTAAACCACTTATTACCTGATTAACTATTGAGGGGAAAGGTAAAACTACCTATATAAGTTCATATTTGAAAACCGGAACTGCTATTTATGTAAACTCTAAACATATAAAGTCCTTAAATGCAATTCTTTTAAATACAGAGAATTAAAACGTCTGCTGTAAATATAGTATAGAAGGGTTTAAGGCGGGTAATTGAATGATTGAGAGGTGGGTGTTAATTTTAAGTTATATTTTGTCTGAGGAATAATCAGGAGGTAATTGTTTTTGGTCTGTTTTATGGAAAGTAGCCTAAAAATGGAAAAGTACCTTTTAATGGATTTGTTCTCTGTTTAGTTATTTGTCTGCTTAGGTAAACAGTAATTTAGGATTTTGCAGTTATCAATTAAATAGATTTAAAATAGCTCTGTCTTGCTGAGCCACTTATGATTTAAACTCCCTTCTGAAAATAAATAATTGGGAAAGTACAAGTATAGGATTGTGTTCATATGACTTAAGTTAATTAAGAATGAGCCTTTAATGGCTAGTTTGGTGGATTTTAATAGTTAAATTTTGTAATTATATCTGAAATGCCCGAGGCGGGTTGTTATAAAAATTAAATTTTCATAAATAGCTTTGGTTATACATTAACGACATGCTTACATGGTAAGCCTACCATGCGTTGAAGTAGTGAGAATGACGGAGAAATGTCTAGTCCAGGCAGACCAATTTTCTGTGGTTTCATTTAACTTCTAAGCTAGGGCTTTTCATTCTTGACCTTCCCTTGGTTACCTGCTGCGCTTAGTTTGCGCAGAGCAGAATGTGATTTGTTTTTAGGGCTACAACATAGGGTAATATCTTATCTGTGGCTATTGGCAAATCAGATACCATGGCAAGAAGTAAGCAGGTAAAACACCTTTATGACATTGCAGAAAAATCCCCCAATCTCAATTTCTCATGATTCTTCCTTTCAAATCATACCTCCAGAAGCCCTGGTGCCAAAAATGGCAGTCTCTTTAGGGCCAGCCGCTCTGGTAGCAGCGCACCTAGGACAGGGCCTGGCGCTATTAAGCACAGAGTTGCGTGTGCAATGGGCCAATGAAGGATTCTTGCAACTAACCCAACTTGACCTTCCTCGGGCAATCGGACAAGGCTTCTTTGGATTGTTGGTGCGTGCAGGCGTAGACCAGGAAGAGGCGCAAAGCCTTAAGGACCAGATACACTTAGCAAAACCAGTTGCGGTAGACATACCGGTGGCAGTAAATAGCCAACAGACCGCTTGGTGGGCCTTGGAAGTTTCTCCTGTACTAGACTCTGAAGGACTGGTAGAGCAGTACGTAGTCTCTGTGCGGGACATCACCTCCAAAAAGAAAGAGGAGTTGGCTTTGGTCAAACTCACCGAAGACCTTTACCGGCAGACCCGTGATTTGCAGCAGTTTACCTACATTGTCTCGCACAACCTGCGGGCGCCGGTGGCCAACGCCTTGGGGCTTTCTAACCTGCTGACCCGGTTAAAGAAGGAAGATGCCGGTTTTGACCCTCTATTAAGCCAGGTACGAGCTTCTGTGTTTCAGTTGGACACCATCATCAAAGACGTCAACCTCATTCTCTCTATAAGGGACAACCAAGACACCGTTGAAAAAGAACCGGTGCGGCTAGGCGATGTATGCCAACAGGTTATCTCCAGTTTACAGGAGTCGCTGCAAAACTGCGGCGGCACCATAGAGGTGCAGATACCCAAAGACTATACGCTGCCCGCCAAAAAGGCCTACCTCTACAGCATTGTCTATAATTTATTGTCAAACGCCATCAAGTACCGGTCAAAGGAGCGCGCTTTGCAGGTTTCTATTCAGTGCAGTGCCACGCCTGCGGGCGGTACTTTGTTTAATTTTTCAGACAACGGTTCTGGCATGGACCTGAACAAAGTGCGGGAGGACGTCTTTACCCTGTACAAGCGCTTTCATAGAAACATTGAGGGCCGGGGCATAGGTCTTTTCCTGGTGAAAACGCACGTAGAGTCTTTGGGCGGCACCATTGATATTGACAGTGAGTTAAATGTGGGTACCACCTTCACGTTACATCTTGATTAACGGGGCATGAAGACGTACTTAATTGACGATGACCACATCAGTATTTTCATTACTGCCCAAACCCTGCGCCTGGAAAATTTTTCTGAGGACATCCAAACCTTCCATTCCGCTGAAGACGCTCTGGATAAACTGGTAGGTGCAACTGGTATAAAGGAAAGCCCCCAAGTCATTTTTCTGGATTTGAACATGCCCGGCATGAACGGTTGGGAGTTCCTGGATACCATCAAGCCGTATGAGAACCAGCTCCTGAACACCTGCCGGATCTATATTCTCACCTCTTCCCTGGATTTCACAGACACCAAGCGCATCAAGGACTACCCCCTGGTGGCAGACCTGTTACACAAGCCTATTGGGCCAGAAGACATCCAAGTGATTATGGCGGAACACGCCGAGGGCTACAGGAAGTAAGTAGAACCTCAAACGCTGTTCATACACCAAGCGCAGGCCGTTTTTAGGCTGTTTTCTGGAAAACAGCCTAAAAACGGATAGCGCATATTAAGCTATGCATTGTCTGCCGCGTGCCATTCGCCGTAGGCATTCTCCGTCTCCCAAAGTTTAAGGCTATGCAAAGTAACATGCTCAGGCAACTGCGGCTGAAGCTGGTCTTTTATGTGCAGCAGCATGTTCTCACAGGTGGGTTGCCATGCGGTGAGCAGCAGTTTGTGGCCTTGCACCTGTAGCAGCTCAATTAGCGCGAGGTCACTGTCTTTTTGTAATATCAAGGCATGGTCAAAGTCTTGCAGCACATAGCTAGAGACCAATTTCTTTAACTCCCCGAAGTCCAGGACCATGCCGTCTTTTGGATGCTCCTCGTCTTGCAAGGGCTTTCCCAAAACAGTCACTTCTAATTTATAGGAGTGGCCGTGAATATGCCGGCAAGCGCCGTCATAATGATCTAAAGCATGGGCAGCTTCAAAAGTAAAGCGGCGGGTTAGTCTAATGAGGATGCTGCTCATCTAATGTACGCGCACCAAGGCGGCCTGTAGTAATTGGTCTTCGGCTTCTAGGAGCTCTTCCAGCATCACCACGCGGCGCTCCAGTTCCTCAGAAGTGAACAGGCTAGGCAGCAGTTGCTTGTAGTAATGAATGCCTTGCTGCAGGTTCTGCCAGAAGGTCTGCAGGTACTTTTCCTGCTTGTCGGTTAAGGATTCCAGTTGCTCGGCCTTTTTATTTTTCCAGAAGTCAATGTACAGTTTGAGTTCATTGATGAACATGTGCGGCCGGTACGCTTGGTTAAGTGCGTTAAACCTGCCGTAGATATGGTCCACCATTTCCTGTAGTTTGAAGATGCCCGAGAAGAAAGCCAGATTAGGACCCGGGCAAATGGCCACAGGTTTGTTGATGGCCTTCTTACCCAGGTTATAGAGCAGAGAAGCCGTGTTGGCCAGGCCTTCGCATAGACATTCTTTGGCCAAGACTTTACCCTTCTCAAGCTCAAACTTGGCAGGAGTGAGTTCTTGTTGGGCCAGTTGTTCTAGTTTGCGACGCTGGTATTTTCTAGAGGCCGTGCACAGTGGCTCCTCGCCGAATTCAGTGTTGGAGACCAGGTGTTTCTTGATGCAGGGACTGCCTGGTTTGTCTTTGTCAATACGGGCATGGGTGAGTTGCTCGCTGGTGGTGCCACGCAAAGCATTGAAGGGTACGCCCAGCGGTGAGATGGGGCTTAGGTACAAATCCTCGGCGCGGGCTTGGGCCAGTTGCGTCAAGGTGGTGGCATCTACGGTGCTAGCTTCGGGGACCAGCAGGAAAGGCGTTCCCCAGCCCGTCGCGTTCAGGCCGTAATGTTCTAACAGGAAGCTATGCTCTGCCGCCGTCCCGATGCCGCCCTGCACCGTGATTCTTTGCTGTGGCGCGGCACTTGTGAATGCAATCCCTTTGTTGCCAAGCGCTTGTTGGCACATGGTCCAGAGCTCGGCCTGCAAGGAGCTTCTATTGGTTTTGAACTCCTCCAGAATTGGTCCCAGCAGTAATCCATCCGTCGCGAAGGCGTGGCCCCCGCAATTCAAGCCAGACTCAATCCTGAACTCAGACACCCAAACACCTTTCTTGGCCAATATCTTACCCTGCACCGCCGCCGACCGGTAATCGCTCACCTTGATAATTACCTGCTTTTCAAACTGCCCCTCGGCGTCTGGTAAAAAACATGGGAACTGCTCCAGGTAACTGAACAGCCTGGGGTTCATGCCCGCCGAGAAAACAATAGAAGAGCGCACCGTACTCTGGGCATACCCGCGCAAAGCCGCTAGCGCATCTGAATATTCAGATGGCAGGGCCGTTCCGTCTGGCGCATAATTGGTCTTGTCCACCTTGGTCATGATGTTCACGTCAATGCTGCCGGGCACCAGCGCCTCGCGCAGTTGGTCTTGCAAGAACTGACGGTACGGCTCATCTGTGGTCTGGAGCATCTGTTGGTATAACACGCGCAAGGCAGAGGCATCTGGCAGCAGCTCAAAATACTTGGTCAGCTGCGTGCCGGGCGCAAACTCTTCTTGCTTCACTTTTTCCAACTGATCCTGCACCAGTGCATCCACTAGATTCAGATAAGCGGTCACCCGTTGGGCGCGGTAGTCTTCCTGCTTCTCAGAGATGGGCGCGTACGGCTTCTGGTAGAGCGCCGCATAGTATTGCCGCATGTCCTCCAGGAGTTTATCATCTGCCAACGACAGCACCGACGAGATGCCATAGCGGGCCACTTTTAAAGGAGAGTCAATGGAGAAGGCCAATCCCATGACCGGGATATGGAAGGAGTGCGGCGAAGAAGTGGCAATCATGATAAAGTAGGCAATAAGTGGTTCAAATAGCTGAAATGCTGCCTGCAAGGTACCCATGTGTATCGTCAGAATTAGATGAGCAGAGATGACGGGTGAGGTGATGCTGGTCATTGCAATAGACGGCAGATTTTATATGCAGCATACATGTGAACCACCCAGAATCTCAAAGGAAGTACTGTACACCCGCCAACCGTTTTTGGCTTGTTTTCCAGAAAATATGCCAAAAACGCCTATTGGGCAAGTCTAGCGTTCCTGCCAGAATTTGAGCTTAGAAAATAAATTTGGATAAAATATACCGATTGGTTTATTTTGCATTCATGAAAGCGCCACTAACTCCTAAAGCCGAACAAACGCGTCAGCGCATCATTGCGCAGGCGGCCGAATTGTTTAATGTAAAAGGCTTCGCGGGGACGTCCTACCAAGATTTGATGGAGGCGACTGGCGTCACCAAAGGCTGTCTGTATGGGCATTTTTCTAGTAAAGAAGAGTTGGCCGTGGAGGCTTTTGAATATGCCGCGCAGGTCTTGATTGACAAAGTAGGAGAGGCCATGGCTCCGTTTGAACATGCCGGCCAAAGACTACGGGCACTCTTGCAGTTTTACCATACCTACCTCACCAAACCCGTACTGGCGGGCGGCTGCCCTGTGCTCAACACCATAGTAGAAGCTGATGACAACCAGCCAGCCCTGCATGCACGGGTACTGGTAGTACTCAACCGCTTGCACAAAGGCATTTACAAACTGTTGGAACTGGGCAAAGAGCAGGGGCATTTCAAGGCATCGGCTAACGCAAATGAGATGGCCACCTTTTTTGTGGCCACGGTAGAGGGCGCCATTCTGCTGGGCAAAGCCTACAATGACTCTAAGCCACTTCAAACAGTATTGCTTCAATTGGAGCGCTGGCTACAACAAGAGCTAGGAGATTTTTAACGAAGAAATTAATTCAAGATAAACTGCTAACACTATGATAAAAGAAACCACGTCCCCCAGACCCGTCCTCCTAGAAAGCCAGACCCGCATTCGGTTTGACCACTGTGATCCATTTGGGCACCTCAATAACAGCGCCTTTCTCAACTACTTCCAGAACGCGCGCGAGGACCAGGTAGAAGAAGCCTATGGCCTGGACATTCACGCCTTTTTCCGGAAGACTGGGAGAGCCTGGGTGGTGGGCCAGAACCAGATAGTGTACCTGCAACCGGCCGTGGTGCGGGAATTGGTGACAATCCAGACCAGCATCATACGGGTGACGGATACCAGCATGTTGGTAGAGCACGTGATGCTGGACGAGAAGAAAGAAAAACTGAAGGCCGTGCTTTGGACCAAGTTTGTGTACATAGACGTGCGCAAAACCGCTAGGGCCACCCATGAGCCAGAACTAATGCAACTGTTTGAAGAAGTAGTCTACAAAGAAGAAACGCCAGACCTTTTTGAGGACCGTGTCAAGCAACTGCGGGCCCAGCACCAACCAGTAGCCTAAGCCCATAAAAAAAGCACCTGTTGGATTGTCAGGTGCTTTTTTGTTGGATTTCTGTTTTTGGCCTGTTTTCTGGAAAACAGGCCAAAAACGACGCAGAATTCGATTAGTTCTGAATGACCAGTTTCTTGGTCACTACTTCTTTGCCTGAGTATAGCTTGACCACATATAGTCCGGCGGCCAGGGTGTCTAAGTTTATTTTGGTGGCTTTGGCCTTGATCTGGAAGCTGCTGACCAATTGACCAGTTGCGGTATAAATCTCCAACTTGTCTACCACGGTTCTGGCTTCTATGCTTACGTCCCCTGAAGTTGGGTTAGGATAGACTTTAGAGAAGCCATCTCCGCTTAAATCGCCTTCCACAGATAATTCTACGGTCACGGGCACAGAAGCATAAGCCCCCGAAATTACTTTGTAGATGAAAGAGACGGGCCCGGTCTTGCCTTCTTCGGGCACGTAGGTGAAACCACCGTCACTGAAGAGGATTAGTTGCCCGGTGGCGGGAGATTTTTCAAGTACTGCCTCCAGGTTGCCACCATCCAAGGCCAAGTCGTTTTTGAGGACGCCTTGGTTGGTCAATACTTGGTTTATTTTATTGGCTTGCACTATGTAACGGTCGCAGCGGGCAATGGGGTTGCCGGGCAGATTACGCAGGTTCTTCTTGGCTATCTCATAAGAGGCTTTGGTGTACTCCTGTACGTCTAGGGTGTGGTTCCAAGGCTCCCAGGTAAATCTGGATGGAGTGGTATGCATACTGCCTTTATAGAAAACGGAAGCCGAAATCCCATCAGAAACGCGCACCTCGCGGCCCCGGGTTGAGCGGTCATCATGCATCACGGTCAAGGTGCTGGGGTCTGTAAAGTTGATGAGCGTCCAGGGAAGCTTGATGTCAATAGAACTCTCGTTTAAAATGACGGCGTCCATGCTGGTACCCGGCAGGCCCAAGCGGTTCACGCGCAAATCTCCAATGAACTGCACTTCCTGCTCCCCAGTATTATTGCGCCATCTCACCAGTTTCCAGGGCTTGCCGTCTGTGGCCGTAGACCTGAACAATTGCTCAGGCGTGGCCGTGTTGTGCCAAATCCCGAACAGGTCATAGGCTTCCGTCACATACAACTCTGCTTTGTATTGAGTGATCATCAACAGGAATTCAGATCTGTTGGTAAGGGTTTTGCCATTAGGTAGTTGAGATTCGCCTAGGTTGGCGTCATACGTATCCAGGGCCACCCAGACGGTGTCCATGAGGCCCAGCGGTTGGCCGGTGTTCAGGCGTAAGTTAAAAAAGGTATAGTCTGCGCCAGCGTCTAGTGAAGGTGCCGGGCAGGTGGCACAGAAGCTTGTCCAAGGCCGTACAGCGGGCCCCGGCTTTTTAAACCCCACCAACCCGAAGTTTTGTTCAGCGGAGGTTACATTGTGCCAGAGGATTCTTCGGTTGATGTCAAAGTCCATCTCATCTGTGATCCAGGTGCGTTTGAACCATTCATCTATCCAAGAGAATTGCATGCCGCCGCCCAGGTTGGTCTGCTCCATGTTCTGTAAAAGACGCAAGTTACTTTCGCCTTGGGCTTGTTCATCAAAGCCCCCGTGGTTCATGCCGCTTTGTGCGTAATGCGCCACGCCCCAGCTGGACGGCACGCCATACTCGGCAATGATTAGGGGGATGTTCTTGTAGTGCTTCTTGAGATCGGAGAGGTAGCCCACGTAAGAGTTCTGGCCCAGATAGTCTTTGGAACCTCCATAGGCAGGGTCCTTGCTTACAAAATCTGGGTAATACGGATAAGCATGGTAACTAGCGAAATAACCGGCCTTGGCCTTAGAAATGTCAATAGTGGACAGGTCTACGGCTGCCGCATCTTCATACTGGTTGGCTTCCTGGGGATGCTTCATGGGGTCTAGCGTGGGCCAACTGGAGAAGCTTACCGGGTGTTGGGTTTTGTAGAGATCCTGTTCCCGGGCCAGAACATTGTCCAGGCGCTTGGTCATCCAGGCCTCGGTGGGTCTGGTGTTTTGGATGGACAGGAAACGGCCTTGGTACTGGGTGTCTTGGGCATGTTTCTCATTGGTATGCAGGACCTCGCCGGGGTGTACTTCACGTCCTATGATGTAGCCCATCAGCCATTTAGAGGCGTCTGTTTTGTAAACACCATGCGCTTTCCCTAACCGGGGAGCAATGGTGCGGTTGCCGTGCACGCAGTCCACGTCTTCTTCAATCTCTTTGTCAAAATAGGGCGTCAGAGAATACAGGTCCTCGTCATAATTAGGAATCTCCTCTTCTAGCCAGATGCCTTGGAAGAAGAACAGGGGACGCTGCGGATTGGCGGTGTTAAATGAGTCCAGCACCTCATAGAACCGCGGATGATGCAAGGTGTACAGCCTGATGGTGTTAAACCCTGCCTCCTGTATCATCTTAAACCAGCGGCCATACTGCGCACGCGTTGCGGCCAACTCACTAGGGTAGGTACCGGGTACGGCCACGCCCAAATTCACGCCTTTAATGAACAGCGGCACGTACTGCTCACCGTTCCACATGGTGAGACTTTTGCTGTTGGTAGAAAAAGGAATGCTATTGGGTAGGTTGCAATCTTCCTGCGCCCGCGCTACCTGTGAGAAAAGCAAAAAGGAAAGCAGGAAGAGTACTGTTGAAACGCGTAGAGATTTCAATGCAATGAATTGATGGTATGAAGGATAGCGGGGATATACCAAGGATAAAGATACAGGTTTGCAACGAATATGTGGCGCTAGTATTTGATGTATAGCAGCTTGAGCCGCCAAAGCGTTACTTAACCTGGTAAAAGTAAAAAGCGTTTTTGGCCTGTTTTCTAGAAAACAGGCCAAAAACGCTTTTTACAAAAGAGAGAAAATTTCTACTCTACAAAGTCAAGTTGCCGGCAATTTCCTTCAGGCCAATTTCGCCTAGCTTGGCTTGGTATTGGGCATTGCTGAAGCGCACGGTGGCATTCACATAGTTGAGCTGGGCCTCTCTAACTTCTACCGTGGTGATGCTTCCCAAACGGTACTTCTCTAGGGTGATGTCCAGGTTCTGGCGGGCAATGCGGCGGTTATTTTCCTCCAGGCGCACCAGAGTTAAGTTGGTCAGGTACGTTTGGTAGGCGGCCGCCAGTTGCGCGGTGACCTGCTGGTTGATTTGCTCTACCTGTAGTTGCGCGCTGTTGATAAGGATGTTCGCGTTCTGCTCGTTCCGGCGCTGGTTAAACCCGTTAAAAATAGGTACAGAGGCAGATACTCCATAGTTCAAGCCATTGCCGGTAGACAAGGTGCTAAAACCAAGGGCTGACCTGTTCCGGTTAAAATTGTAACCCGAGTTAAGGTTAATGGTAGGCAAACGTGCCGCCTGAACTTGCTTGGCTTCTAGTTCAGCTATGCGTCTGTTCAAGATGGCCGCTTTCACGGACGGGTTCTGTTGTTCGGCTAACCCTGCCAGCTGGCCCAAGGTTAGTTGACTGTCAATGTTGAAGTTGTCAGCCACCCTAAACGTAGTGTTCACATCCCGGGCCATGATCTGGTTCAACCGTATCTGGGTGCTTCTGTACAAGTCCTGCTGACGCAAGAGGTTGGTAGTGTCCGTGTTGAAATCAACCTGAGCGTTTAACAATTCAAGTCTTGCAGCTTTCCCGATCTCAAAACGGTTACGGGCGGTTTCTACGCGTAGTCTGGAGATGACAATTGCCGTGTCATAGGCCTGCAACTGGGCTTGCTGTTGAGCCAGTTCAAAATAAGTGCCCATGACATCGCCCACCGTGGTTAGGACCGTCTGTTGAAAATTGGCTTCGCCGAGCTTCTGGAGTTCTTGCAACTGCTCATAGCGCGCAAACATGGCAAAGCCGTCAAACACGGTCCAATTCAAGCCCACGCCATAGTTCAAGGTAGAGCCCTGGCCCCAGCTTACTTCGTTCACCTGCCCGTCTGACCGAGTTTGGGTACTATTTTGGATGGTGTTGTTATTGGTAACGGTGGCATTTACCGCTGGCAACATGCCGGCATTGCCGCGGGTTACGTTGTTTTTGGCAATCTGTATGTCATTGGTAGAAAGCTTGATGTTGAAGTTGCGCTCTAAGGCAATTTTAACGGCTTCTTCCAGCGTGAGGAGTTCTTGGGCTTTGGCTTGTCCCGCCCCCAGAAAACTGAGAAGCAGGGCAAGCGTGAAAGCACCTTTTTTATATAGTCTCATTGAGTGAAATATCATGCAACAATTAATGGGCGACCGCTTTCTCATATTCTTCAATATGATCAAACTCTGGGTGGTGCTTGCGTTCTTTAGACCACATGGCGTAGATGGCCGGAATAATGAACAAAGTCAGTACCAAAGAGAAGATGGTACCACCCACAATCACAATCCCCATGCCCATACGGCTTTGCGCCGCGGCGCCCATGGCCATGGCAATAGGCAAGGCACCCAAGGCAATGGCCAAACTGGTCATTAGGATAGGACGAAGGCGGGCTTCAGAGGCTTCCAGAATGGCTTCCATCTTCGGCTTGCCTTCCTCCCTGAGTTGGTTGGCAAATTCCACAATCAAGATACCGTTCTTGGTCACCAAGCCTATGAGCATGATGGTCCCAATCTGGCTGAAGATGTTCCAGGTCTGGCCAAACAACCACAAGGACAACATAGCCCCGGCCACCGCCATAGGAACCGTCAAGATGATAATGAACGGATCAATGAAGCTTTCAAACTGCGCAGCCAAAATCAAGTAGATTAACAGCAAGGCCAACCCGAAGGCAAACGTAGTATTGGAACCACT
Source organism: Rufibacter sp. DG15C (assembly GCF_001577755.1). Classification (NCBI taxonomy): domain Bacteria; kingdom Pseudomonadati; phylum Bacteroidota; class Cytophagia; order Cytophagales; family Hymenobacteraceae; genus Rufibacter; species Rufibacter sp. DG15C. The sequence goes on along the minus strand of NZ_CP010776.1, from coordinate 354,654 downwards.
TTCCACGAAGTCACGGGACTCACCGCCTAAGTCAGTGGAGAAGGTTTCATCCAAGACTTTCTCTTTGATGGCGTCCATGGCCTCAATACCATCGCCAATGCTTTTACCCGGCGCCAGACCCGCCGACACGGTAGCCGACAGATAGCGGTTGTTATGGTACAATTGCGGCGGACTGCTACGCTCTTCCATGGTCACCAAGTTATCTAACTGGATTAATTGGCCGGTAGAACTACGCACAAATAAGGAGGTCAAGTCCATGGGGTCATCGCGGTCTTGACGGTCAAACTGACCCATGACCTGATACTGACGTCCGTTCATCAAGAAGTAGCCAAACCGCTGACCGCTCAAAGACAATTGCAGGGTCTGGGCTACGTCAATGACAGAAATGCCTAAGCTTTGCGCCTTCTCGCGGTCAATGGTGATGTTAATCTCAGGCTTGTTGAACTTGAGGTTCACGTCAGCCTGTGTAAAGGTTGGGTCCTGGCTCACGGCATCCATAAACTGCGGAATTTTCTCTTGCAGCTTCTCAAAGTTAGGCGCCTGAATGATGTATTGGATGGGCTGCCCCCCTCGTCTGTTCACAGAAATGGTAGGCTGCTGAATCACGTTGGTACGGGCCTCTGGATATTTTTTGGTCAGTTTGGTGAGGTGGTCGGCAATCTCTTTTTGGGAGCGCTTGCGGTCTTCTGGCTGTTTCAAGGCCAAACGCATCATACCGCTGTTGACAGAACCAGAACCACCAAAACCAGGAGAGGTAATCACCAAATTGACTTGTTTCTCTGGGATGGAGTCATCCACCAAGGCAGACAGCTCCGTCATGAAGCGGTCCATGTATTCATAAGAAGCGCCTTCGGGCGCCGTGGCTGAGACGCGCAGCATGCTTCGGTCATCATACGGCGCGGTTTCCTTTTGCAGCACATTGTAGAACAACACGATCAAACCTAAACAGGCGAAGATGATCGGGAAGCTCAACCACTTACGTTTCATGAAGCCTTCCAGCGCCTCGGCGTAGCCTGAGTTCATGCGTTGGAACATGGGTTCGGTCCAGTTGTAGAACTTAGACTTCTTCTGCTCGCCGCCTTTCATCAAATAGGCATTCAGCATTGGCGTCAAGGTCAAAGACACGAACGCCGAGATCAACACCGCCGCACCAATCACCACTCCAAACTCCCTGAACAGTCGGCCCACGAAGCCTTCCAAGAAAATAACGGGTAAGAATACGGCCGCCAACGTGATGGAAATGGAGATAACGGCCATGAAAATCTCATTGGAGCCTTTAATAGCGGCTTCAATAGGCGACATGCCTTCTTCTACTTTTTTGTAGATGTTCTCAGTTACCACAATACCGTCATCCACTACCAGACCGGTAGCCAGTACAATGGCCAGCAAGGTCAACACATTGATGGAGAAGCCGGCCAGGTACATGATAAAGAACGTGGCAATCAAAGACACCGGAATATCAATCAACGGACGGAATGCAATGCCCCAGTCTCTAAAGAACAGGTAGATGATCAGGATCACCAGCACCAAGGCAATTAAGATGGTCTCTGCCACCTCAGTTACAGATTTCTTGATGAACACGGTGTTGTCCATCACAATATCCAGCTGAATATCCTTAGGTAGCTCGGTTTTTAGCTTTTCAAACTGGTCATAGAAGTTGCCGGCAATCTCTAAGTAGTTGGTACCCGGTTGCGGCACAATGGCCATCCCCACCATAGGCGTGCCCGACTCGGTCATCTTTGTCTCTAAGTTCTCTGGACCTAACTCGGCGCGGCCAATGTCACTGAAACGCGTGATGCTGCCACCCGCCGATGAGATGATCAAGTTGTTGAACTGCTCTTGGTTAGACAGGTTGCCTAGCGTTCTGACCGTTAATTCTGTGTTGCTACCAGACACTTTACCTGTAGGCAACTCTACATTCTGGCGGTTGAGGGCCGTGCGTACATCAGACACCGTTAAGCCATAAGAGGCCAGCTTCATAGGGTCCAGCCACAAGCGCATGGCGTAGCGTTTTTGTCCCCAGATCTGCACGCTACTCACCCCTGGTATGGTCTGTAGGCGCTGTGATATTACGTTCTCGGCAAAATCTGACAGTTGCAAGGCGTCACGGGTGGCACTGCGCACCGTCATGGTGATGATAGGCTCAGAGTCCGCATCGGCTTTGGAAACCACTGGAGGGGAGTCAATATCCTCGGGCAGGCTTCTTACCGCCTGGGAGACTTTGTCCCGCACGTCATTGGCGGCCTCTTCCAGGTTTTTCTCCAGGTTGAACTCAATGTTGATGTTGCTTCTACCTTGGTTACTGGAAGAAGAGATGTTCCTGATACCATCAATGGAGTTAATGGCTTTCTCCAGCGGCTCGGTGATCTGGGATTCTATGATGTCTGAGTTGGCGCCAGAGTAGCTGGTGCTCACAGAGACAATGGCCGGGTCAATGGACGGGTACTCGCGTACGCCCAAAAACGTGTACCCAATCACCCCAAACAACATGAGGAGCAAGTTGAGCACGATGGTAAAAACCGGCCGCTTTATACTGGTGGTGGATAAACTCATATGCTAATCTTCAGTCTTTTAGTTCTTGCCAATGGCCACGCGCACGGGGCTTCCAGCTTTCAATGACATTACACCAGTGGTCAACACAGTATCACCTGCGGTCAAACCAGAGGTCACCAGTAGGTCTTTTTCTGTACGGGTAGAGGTCTCAATCATCACTTCTTTGGCTTTGCCGCCTTCAGAGACAAACACTTTTTTACCATTCTGCACCGGTACTACTGCTTCTGTAGGGATAAGAATAGCGTCTGGAATGGTAGTTAAGGGCAATTGTACGTTGGCAAAAGAGCCGGGACGCAGCTCGCCGCTAGGATTGTTGGCTCTGGCGCGCAATTGCAAGGTGCGGGTGGCAGCCTCAATGCCGGGCTCAATGGCGTAGACCGTGGCGGTATATTTCTCATTAGAGCCCGCTACCGTGAATTGAATCTGGGTATTGGTCTTCACGGAGTTGGAATACTTCTCTGGCACTGCAAATGTGATCTTGACAGGGTTGGTGCTCATTAAATTGGCTACCACTGTTTCTGGCGACAAGAATGAACCTACCGAAATGGACCGTAAACCTACCTTGCCGGAGAACGGTGCTTTGATGGTGGTTTTGGCAATCTGGGCCTGAATCAATTGAATCTGGGCTTGGGCTGTGCGTAAATCGGCGCGGGCTACGTCATATTCTTCACGGCTGATGGCTTCTTTCTCTAGCAATAAACGGGCTCGGCGCTCATTCTCTGCCGTGAGGGTACGTCTGGTTTGGGCCTGGGCCAATTGGGCACGCAGTTCAGAATCATCAATCTTCACCAAGGTCTGTCCTTTGCTTACGTTGCTGCCTTCTGTGAACGAGATGCTGCGCACTAGTCCAGATACCTGGCCTCTTATTTCTATCTGCTCATTGGCTTCAATAGAACCTGTCACCGAGAGGGAGTTGGCAAATTCTTTGGGAGTCACCACTACCCCGCTCACGCGCATGGGCATACCACCTCCACCACCGGGACCGCCTTTTCCGCCACCAGGACCACCGGCGCCGGGTTTACCGCCGCCACCGCCAGGGCCGCCTGCCGCTGCTAATTCTTTGTTTGCCGAAATCCGATAATACACCAAGGCTCCAAAACCTAGAATTAAAAGCGTGTAGACAATGTGTTTGATTTTCATATACTAATAAAGAGTGTGATAGGTAGGTCAAAGACGGAGCTTTGAGGTTGTATAGGTGTGTGGTTAAATGATTCTAATCCAGGGAATAGACTGCAACATTAAGAAAAATGGCAAAGGTTCCTCTTTTGTGAATGGCGATTTTTAAAACCAAAGCCGTGCAAAGAAAAGAGGAAAATAGGTAGGGTGTCCTGCCTCGGCGTAGAAAAGAGCCTCTCTGGGCAAAGGGTAATGGAAAGAACTATCTTATTCATAGCGCAAAAATGGGGGCTATATGCGTTTAAATGGAAACGCAGGTCACATGGTACCCTACGTTTCAACGGCTGCTAAGCAATTTATTGTGTCTAGCTCCCGATTAATGTATAGACAACTATTGCGGCACAAGGTTTAACCGGGCAAATAAATTATTCCTGTTCCCCTGTGTCTTGAAATTTACGTACTTAGGCCTCAAACAGTCAAACTATGCCAGTTACAGACGCTGCCCAGCGCAAAGCCAATTTTTTTCAGGATGTGTATGAAGTGGTCAAGCTCATTCCGGTGGGCCGTGTCACCTCTTACGGGGCCATAGCCGCCTACCTAGGTGCAAAGGGATCTGCCAGAATGGTGGGCTGGGCCTTGATTGCCTCGCATGTCCAGCACGGCATACCAGCCTACCGCGTGGTCAACCGCAACGGCATGCTCACCGGCAAGCAACATTTTGACAATCCCAACGGCATGCAGGAAAGTCTGGAAAAGGAGGGCGTACAGGTGAAAGACGACCAGGTGGTGGACTTTGTCACGCGATTTTGGGACCCAGCCAAAGAACTGCTGTAACCTATATGGAAGTAGATAGCAACAACCTCAACAACATCTCCAAGAAAAAGCATTTCTACCCCATCCAGGAACGCTTGCGCAAATACCTGCGCGAGTATGACCGCGAAGCTCCCTTGCCCGTCACCTACCAGGACATGCTGCGCTACGTTGAGTCGTACCCGTTGTATGACCGGCATGGTCATGACACGCTCTGGGAATCTGTGATTTATGACCAGGGTCAGATGCAGGAAATCTTTGACGGCCTCACGCGCATCTACGTGCAGCTCAAAACCGACGGGGATGAAAGCGTCATGGAGCACCTGTCTGTAGAGCGGGTGGACTACTGTTCCTTCGGGAACTCCAACCCGTTCAGGATACGGGTAGTGAACCTGCTCAATGACAACTTTGACTACTTCTACTTCAAGAAGGCAGATGCCTCACGGGTGTATGGCTTGGAACTGGAGCACATCTTGTCGCCTAACCGCATCAGCTACCTGGTGCACGGTGATTCTTTGATTGAAGAGCACATTGCCGGCATTCCAGGAGACGAGTTCATCAAGCATTACCTGGACCGGCCTACGCTCAACAAGGTGCGCATTGCCAAGGAATTTGTGAAGTTCAATGAGCGGTGTTTCTCCGTGCTTTTAGGCGATATGCGCTCCTATAATTATGTTATTGACATCACGCCAGACTTTGAGGAAGAGCAGTACCGCGTGCGGCCCATTGACTTTGACCAGGAGTGCTACGAAGGCCGCAAGACCATGTACCTGCCGCAGTTCTTCAAGGAAAACAACCCCATTGTGGCTCTCTGCACCGAATGGCTTCCCGCCGAGACCATCAAACAGTACCAGAACGAGGAGCGGACACTGCTCTTTAGACGCCTCCGCTCTGACCGCTACCGTCTCAAGGATCTCATTGACTGCATGCGACAAGACACCATCTCCACGCCAGAAAAGGTAGCGCAACTCCGCTCTGAGCTGGCCAAGCACCATCAAAATGATGCCTTTCTGAATTGTAAATCCATGGGCGACATTGTGCGGTTGCAACTAAAAGTCATGGCCCGCCACCGGTAGCCGTTTTTGACCTCTTTTCCAGAAATTAGCCTAAAAACGGCTGCTTACGTATTGCCCCCAAATGATTACACGTTTACCATCGCCCACGTTGCTACAAAGAATTCAGGCCTTTCTCAAGCTTTTAAAAGAAGCCTTTGTGTTGTTCCGGCAAAATGACCCGTTGCGGTTGGCTTCTTCTACGGCGTTCTTCACGTTGTTTGCGCTGCCGCCTATTTTGATTCTGCTTATTTCGGTGCTGGGCATGCTCTTCACGAATGCGTTGATTACCGGGGAGCTGTTTCACAAAATGACTGATGTGGTGGGCGAAAACGTGGCCAGCCAGGTAGAGCTCATCTTGATTAACTTCTTAAACCTGCAAGGCAATGGTTGGGCAGCGGCCTTCAGTTTCCTGTTCCTGACCTTTGTGGCCACTACGCTCTTTGGGGTGGTGCAGAATTCCATCAATCAACTATGGAGCGTGCGCGCCAAGGGCCAGCGCCATTTGAGAGGAGCAGTGCGTAACCGGTTCAGGGCGTTGCTGATCATTTTTTCCAGCGGTATCCTGTTCTTGGGTACGCTGTTCATGGATGCCACCTTTACGTTTATCAATGACCATTATGTACTCTGGGATGCTCATTTTCAGCTGCACCTTGTGCAACTGGCCAACCGGCTGGTAGGTTTGGTGGTGGAGACTATGTGGTTTGCCATCATCTTTAAGTTCCTGCCTTATGCGCACATAGACAAACGCGCCTTGTGGGTAGGGGCTGCTATCACGGCTTTGCTTTTCTTGATAGGAAAACTGATCCTGGTGCAGGTCTTGGTGAAAAGCGGTTTGGGGTCTTTGTATTCAACCTCGGGATCTGTGGTGGTGCTACTGCTGTTCATCTTCTACTCAGCCATGATCTTGTTCTTCGGGGCGGCTTTTACCAAGGTGTATGCCCAGGCAGAGCAACTACCGTTCTTCCCCAAGCACTTTGCCACGTTTTACGAGGTGCGTGAAACAGATCATGCGCCGTTTTAGGGCTGTTTTCTGGAAATCAGGCCAAAAACGAAGCCATAACACCTCCCTGTCCCAGCATCGTATACTGGGGTTAGAAATCATATTGACGGGAGACGCCCGTTTTTCTTTCATGCTTAACATCCTATTCATATGAAAAAAACAGACATGGTATGGCTGGCCAGCGCCCTTGCGGGTGTCATGGCGGCAGGTTGCAGCAAACCGGCAACGGTGGCCCAGACGGCCACCACGGCAGACACCGTAGAAACCACCGCCACTACGCAGCAAGAGGCCAGTGTACCGGGTATTGGCCTGAAGATGGAAAACCTGGACCGGTCCATCTCTCCCTGCGAGGATTTTAACCAATACGCCAACGGCGGATGGCTCAAGAACAATCCCATTCCTTCTTCAGAAAGCCGCTGGGGGAGTTTCAATGAATTGGCAGACCACAACAACGCCGCCTTGCGCGCGGTGGTCAATGAGGCGGTGGCCAGCACCAACGCTGCCAAAGGCTCTAGCCTACAACTGGTAGGTGATTTCTACGCCGCCGGCATGGACTCTGCCGCCATTGAGAAAGCCGGTCTTTCGCCACTCAGAACCGAGCTAACCCGCATCAACGGCATCAAGGACAAGGCAACGCTTATGCAGACCATTGCCTACCTTAAGACCATTGGAACGGGTGGTTTGTTCAGCATGGGTGTGGGGCAGGATGACAAGAACAGCACCCAGAACGTGGTCAACCTGTACCAGGGCGGCTTGGGCTTGCCAGACCGAGACTATTACCTCAACACAGACGCCCGCTCCAAGAACATTAGGGACGAGTACCAGAAGCACGTAGCCAACATGCTGCAGATGATGGGCGACAACCCAGCCATCGCCGCCAAGAATGCAGCCACCATCATGGCCATGGAAACCAGGATGGCCAAAGCGTCCATGACCCGCGTGCAGCAGCGTGATCCGCATGCCACTTACAACAAAATGACGATGGCGCAGCTGCAAAGCCTGGCGCCCAACTTCAACTGGTCTACGTTGCTTAAGAACCTAGGCGTAGGCAGTGCCCAGGAAGTAATTGTAGCGCAGCCAGATTTCTTTAAAGAAGCCAGTGCCATGCTCACGGCAGTGCCTATGGCAGATTGGAAAAACTACTTGCGTTGGAACTTGGCTCGTAGCTATGCCGCCTACTTGCCGCAAGCCTTTGTGCAGGAGAACTTCAATTTCTACAGTAAGTTCTTAAGTGGCGCTAAAACCATGCAACCCCGCTGGAAACGGGTGTTGGGCGTCACGGACCGGAACATCGGCGAAGCCCTGGGGCAAGCCTACGTAGACAAGACGTTCAGCCCCGAAGCCAAGGCCAAAGCCCTGGAGATGGTCAAAAACCTGCAGGCTGCTTTTCAGGAGCACGTGAAAAACCTGGACTGGATGAGCGAAACCACCAAAACCCAGGCCATGAACAAGCTCAATGCCTTTGCCGTGAAGATTGGGTATCCAGACAAATGGAAAGACTACAAAGGCCTGAACGTGGACCGTACTTCTTATGTGCGCAACGTGATGAACGCCAACCAGTGGCGCTTTAATGAAAACACGGCCAAGTTGGGCAAGCCGGTAGACCGTATGGAATGGGGCATGACGCCGCCCACCGTGAATGCCTACTACAACCCCAGCATGAACGAGATCGTGTTTCCGGCCGGAATTCTGCAACCACCCTTCTTTGATCCCAAGGCAGATGACGCCGTGAACTACGGAGGAATGGGCGCCGTGATTGGCCATGAGCTCACGCACGGTTTTGATGACCAGGGCAGCCAATATGACCCACAAGGCAACCTGCGTGACTGGTGGACCGCTGAAGACAAAACCAAATTCAAAGAACGCACCGACATGGTAGACCGTCAATACAGCGCCATGCAACCACTGGACAGCGTCTTTGTGAACGGCAAACTGACCATGGGCGAAAACATAGCCGATATTGGTGGCCTGAACATTGCCTTCACCGCCTTGCAGAAAGCCATCGCCAGCAAAAACGTGGGCAAGATTGACGGTTTCACGCAAGAGCAGCGCTTCTTCCTGGCCTGGGCCCAAATCTGGAGAACCAACGCCACGGAGAGCTTCCTGCGCCAGCAAGTACAGACAGACCCGCACTCACCGGCTTCTTTCAGAATCAACGGCCCTCTGTCCAACATGCCACAGTTCTACAAAGCCTTTAACTGCGGGCCGGGCAACAAAATGTACCGCCCCGAAGCAGAACGCGTGCACATCTGGTAAGCCGTTTTGGCCTGATTTCCAGAAAACAAGCAAAAAACGCCTCCCAGCAATGAGAGGCGTTTTTTATGATGTCTATTGTTTGCAGTTCAGCTACTTTCTTAAAAAGACTTCAACCAATTTTCTGCGGCGGTAGCGTCTTCAAAACCTTGGGCAATGCCCGTTTGTTGCATCATCTCAATGGCTTTCTCAGTGGATAGGTGGCTAAACGTGTTGGTGGAGTAGATGCAAGCATGGTATTCCAAACCTGCAGCTTTGGCCCGGGGATACCAGTCCAAGGCTACCCAATCGGCCAGTTCTGCCCAAAGGCCGCGCACGTCTTTGTGGTTGTCTAAAAGCTTGTGGCAGAAGTTCTTTTTTAAATGCAGGCTGATGCTCTCATAGCCCTGCTTTATCTCCGCATTAGACAAGTTGCCTTTCCAGGTACTGATGAGAATATCATCCACAGCATTGTATTCTAGGTTTAGAAAATCGGTTGAAAGGAGGTGGATGTGCTTCATGCGTAGGGTTCTAAAAACAATGATTTTAGGGCTGGCGAGGGGCTAGATTCCTTAGGACAAGACAAGGAGGCAAACGTTACTTTTCTATTTAATCACCCGCACCTTCATGGTGACGTCCTTCAATGGCCATTTCTGTGGGTCTACCGGCACGGCGGCAATGCTGTCTATCACGGACATCCCTTCCAGAACTTCGCCAATGATGGTGTACTGCTGGTCTAGGTTGGGAGCTCCGCCTTGGGTTTGGTAGATTTTCTTTTGGGCGGGCGTGAGGTTCAGTTTAAACTCCTGGATGTTGGCGGCCAGCTCTTCTGGAGAAAGTGGGTGCCCCTGGACAATGTAGAAGTCACGGGGAGAGGACATGCGTTCTGGGTTCTCCTTGTCGCCGTAACGGGCCATGCCCACCATGCCGCGCTTATGGTAATAGTGCGGGCGTATCTCCTGGGGAATGTTGTACATGCCAATCTTCATGTTGGGTTCGTCTGTCCTGCCACCCTGTATCATAAAGTCTTTCTCTACCCTAAAGAAGACCGTCTTGTCAAAGAAGCCATAATTGGCCAACCGCACAAAGTTGGCGCGGTGCAGGGGCGTGTCTTTGAACAAGCGTACTTTAATGTCGCCTTTAGAGGTGCTAATGAGCACCAGCGTGTCATGGGGATGTGCCTGGCCATACGCGGTTAAGGAGTCCACCACGGTTTCTTGGGTGAGCAGGGTAGGGGTGAAGGGCTCAGCTTTGACTGGCGCTGGCTTCTCTGGAGCTTTTTGCTGGCAGGCAGAAAAAGCAAAGAGGTAGGCAATAGTTACCGGCAATAGGATGTATAACCTAGAAAGAGGAAGACGCATAGGGTTGAATGAATCCGGTCAAGGGTGATGACCAAAACTAGCGATTGCGGCGGTCTTAGACAAGCCTATAGGGAGGGAATAAAGCGACTATGGAAGGCTTGAAAATAGGAGGTGTAAGTTCATAACTGCTTGTATACGAGGTAAATAATTTAAAGATACATGCTTTTGGAGTATCATTTGAATTATGTTTTCCCTAGATTGGTAATGCATTTAACCAAGTGCGAAGACTTTTCAACAACCATCTTTCAAACAAACACTTCTCAGTATGAAAAAGAACTTCACAACCGTGTCACCTGCCAAGTATCTGCTTGGTGCCGCAGTGCTTGCCTTCACATTTCAAAGCTGCGAAAGCACTGAAGAGGTAGTGTCCCCCGCCACAGACATAACCGCTGAAGCCTCTGTCCAAGGAGCGCCTATTGCCGGCAAATACATTGTGGTGTTAAAGAAAGACAATACCCGCAGCCTTCCTGCGCAGGCCACCTACGGCCAACGCCAGAACCAGATGCGCAGCCAGGGCAAGCAAATCTTGCGGGAACGCGGAATTTCTGAAAATGCTCTGGGCCACGCCTATGGCAAAGTTTTGGAAGGCTTCTCTGCTGACCTCACAGAAGCCGATGTTGAGAAACTGCGCCGTGACCCACGGGTAGCCTATATTGAGCAAGATAAAATCATTAGTCTGGGCAAACCGGGCGGTGGCGGTACAGCCCAGCCCGCTCAAACCACGCCATACGGCATTACCAGAGTAGGCTTTGGGGATGGTACTGGCAAAGTAGCGTGGGTAATTGACACGGGTATTGACCTGGACCACCCAGACTTGAATGTAGACGTGACTCGTAGCCGCACCTTTATTACTTCTGGCACAGACGCAAGCAGCGCAGATGATGGCAACGGGCACGGTTCACACGTGGCAGGTACCATTGCCGCAAAAAACAATACCATTGGCGTGATTGGTGTGGCCTACAACGCTACCGTGGTGGCTGTGAAGGTGTTGAATTCCAGAGGCAGCGGGTCTACGTCTGGCGTGATTGCCGGTATTGACTATGTGGCCTCTGTGGGTAAAACCGGTGAAGTGGCCAACATGAGCCTGGGCGGAGGAGTTTCTACCACCCTAGACAATGCCGTGGTGAATGCCGCCAAGGGCGGGGTTATCTTCTGCCTGGCTGCCGGCAATGAGTCTGATGACGCCAACAACCACTCACCCGCCCGCGCCGAAGGTGCCAACATCTACACTATCTCGGCCATGAACAGCTCAGACCTGTGGGCGTCGTTTTCTAACTATGGTTCTCATGTAGACTGGTGCGCGCCTGGCGTAAGCATTAAATCTACCTGGAAAGGCGGCGCCTATAACACCATCAGTGGCACATCCATGGCTACGCCGCACGCAGCTGGGGTCATGTTGTTGAAAGCAGGCAGACCTACCATTAGCGGCTACGTTCAAGGTGACCCAGACGGAAAAGCAGACCCGATCATTCACATCTAGTCTGCCATCACCATTGAAAAAGGGTAGCCATGCAAATGGCTACCCTTTTTCGTTTTTGGGCTGTTTTACCAGAAACAGGCCAAAAACGAGTTTACTCTGTCTCTGGGGTTTCGCAGTTGATGTCTTTGAAGACCTGGTTGATGGCGTCTTCGGCGGTGCGCAGTTTCTGTTTGCACAGCTTGATGAGTTCTGAGGAGCGCTGTACCTTTTGGGTCAGTTCATCCACGTCTACATCATCGTTTTCAATGGCCTTCAAAATGGCCTCTAGTTCTTGGGTGGCTTGCTTATACGTTAAGGTGCTCATGGCTTTTTGTAATTACTAATTATTAATTAATAATTAAGAATTGTAGTTGATAATCAAAATGCTAGGCAGGTTTCTAAATCTTAGTGCCTGGGGCATTATTAATTACTAATTATTAATTCTTAAATAAAAAGGTCTGGTTCTTGAATGTTGGTGACAGTGCTGGTGACGGAGCCAACCAGAAGTCTAGTTTTCAGTTCATCGCCGGGTGTGAGTTGCTCTATGGACCTAAGCAGTTTGCCGTTGACGTAGGTGAGCGTGTAGCCGCGCATTAGCATCACCTCGGGGTCATGAGACCGTATGTCCATGGCCACTAGCTGCAGTTGGTGGCTTTTGGTCTGTAGATGATCTTTGGCCCCGTACAGTAACCGCTGCTGGTTTTTCTGGAACGTGAGCTTGGCTTTCTGTACCCTCTGCTCAGCGGTATGTTGTACGCAGTGCTCCACGTGCGTGAGCTTGCGCTGGCCAGCGGTTACCTTCTGCGTGCTCTCATGCTCCAGGGTCTGGATGTACTGGTGTTGTTTGGCTTCCTTGGCTCTTAGTAATTGTTCTACAGAATGGGTGAGGCGCAACTCTTCACACATGACATGCTTTTGCTCATGTGTGAGATACGTTTTAGGCTTGTCTGAGAGCGTGCGTGTCTGGCACTCCAACTGGAACTGGCGCGTCTGTAAAAAGCTGGTGGTGCGTTGTTGCAGTTGATTGGTCAATTGGGCTACGCGGCGTTCCTCTATAACGGCCAACGCCGTCGCCGACTCGCGGATCTGCAAGAAGATGGTTTCTACTTTGGCCTCAAACTCATTACAACGGTCCACTAGATAAGCCGCTACGGCGGTAGGGGTTTTCAAAGGTGTATGCGCCACTAAATCCGTGATGGACTCATCGCGCTCATGCCCAATGCCCGTTAAAACTGGCAGAGGCATCTGGGCCACGGTAGCCGCCAGTTCATAGCGGTCAAAGCACAGCAAATCTGTCTGAGAACCTCCACCTCTAATGATTACCACCGCGTCAAAGGCGGGTCTTTGTAGGGCCACGCGGTTTAGAGCGGTTTTGATAGAGGCTACGGCCTCAGCACCTTGCACGCTGGCTTCAAACAAGGTGAGTTTGAACGCATATCCAAACGGGTTGTTCTCCAACTGCACCACAAAATCCTGATAGCCCGCTGCGGTAGGCGAAGAGATGATGGCCAACCGTTGCGGAACTTCGGGCAAGATTTGCTTTCGGTTTAAGTCCAGCAATCCTTCCTGTTGCAAGCGAAGAATGGTTTCCTGGCGTTGGCGCGCTAAATCCCCAAGGGTGTAGGTGGGGTCAATGTCATGGATGTCCAAACTGAACCCGTACAGCTCATGGAACCGCGGGCTGGCGTTGAACAGGATTTTAAGCCCGGCCTTTAGCGGATGACCGGTCTGTTCTTCAAAATAAGTGGCAATCTCCTGGTATTGGCGCTTCCAGATGGTGGCTCTGGCCTGGGCCGTGAGGGTGCCTTTGGAGCCGGGTTCTTTGTCAGTGAGGGTGAGGTAGCAGTGGCCGCTGCCGTGGTGCACGCGGGCCTCAGAGATTTCAGCTATAATCCAATACCGGTGGGGCAGGGCATTCTCAATTTCTTCGCGCAGGCGGTGGTTGAACTCATACAAGGTGAGCGGGCGGTTAGTGCTAACCGTCAGCGAAATCTCCTCGCGGTAACTCTGAAAATATGTCCCCATTCCGTGCGCTCCTCTTATTTTCAATCTCCTAAAATTACGCTTTTTGTCTTTGCGGTCAATTGTCTGCTAAAAAAATTACCAAAGTTGCTAAATATAGGTTTTAGTGAAGATAAATTGTTGCAAAAGTGCAAATCCTTATATAGTGTCTGTGCGTTTTAAGAATCATTCCTACCTTTATCTTTTAGGAGCTTTGGCACGTCACAGCACATATACTTTATGTCACACTTGGTACTCTCAGAAATCAACATTTATCCCATCAAGTCTTTAGGCGGCATTTCGCTCACGTCTGCCCAGGTAGAAGAGCGCGGCCTGCAGTATGACCGGCGCTGGATGTTGATAGATGAGAGTGGCATGTTTTTGACTCAGCGCAAGTTGGCTGAGATGGCTTTGCTGGACGTAGCCTTGCACGCAGACCACTTGGAAGTCACGCACCGTACCAAAAACCTGTCGCCCTTGCGCGTGCCCTTAGAAACGAACAGCACTCGTTCTCTGCTGGTAACCGTCTGGGATGACATTTGCTTTGCCTATGTGGTAAGCTCAGAAGCCAACGCCTGGTTTACCGAGGCCCTGGGCATTGACTGCCGCTTGGTTTATATGCCCGAAAATTCAATCAGGCTCATTGACCCCAACTACGCCAAGCACAATGAGAAAGTGAGTTTTGCCGATGGCTATCCATTCCTGATCATTGGCCAGGAGTCTTTGAATGATTTGAACAGCCGTTTAGAGCAACCTGTGCCCATGAACCGGTTCAGGCCCACGTTTGTGTTCACCGGCGGTCTGCCCTATGACGAGGAGAAATGGAAGACCTTTAAAATAGGCGATGTCCTGTTTTACGGCGCCAAGCCCTGCGGCCGCTGCAACGTCACTACCATTGACCAGTTCACCGCCACTACCAGCCAGGAGCCGCTTAGAACCTTGGCCACCTACCGTAAGCAAGGCAACAGCGTTCTGTTTGGCATGAACCTGATTGGCCTTTCTACCGGCACCATCAACGTAGGCGACAAGATCCAGGTCATGGAAGCCGGTAATGTAGACGAAGCCTAATTCCGTTTTTGCCCTATTTTCCAGAAATCAGCCCGAAAACGAGTGGCTTAGTTTCTTTTAAAAGTGACCAAGAAACATGGGAAATAGTACTCCGTTAGTAGTTTTTTAAAGCATTCACTTACTTAAATTTCGCTTACACCCCTATGATTCACACCAGAACAGAGTACGCCATCACCGGGTATGATGAGTTGTTGCAGGGTGTGTTTCTCCGGTTTCTGCGCAAGGGCACCTCTGAGGAATTCAGGGAAGCAAACCAGCGGCTTTTGCAAACCATGCGGGAGTATTCTACCCAGCGCGTCAACCTGGATGTGCTACACCTAGGCCTGGTATCACCTGAGGACCAGCGCTGGATGGCCAATCTTATTATTCCAAGACTGGCAGAACTGGCTCCTAACAATTATCTGTATATTGCAGTGGTGGTGCCAGAGAGCACTTTTACCAGACTGGCCATGAAATCAATTGAGGACATGTCCAATGGCAAAGGCATCTGTGACTACTGTCAATTCCCCAACCTGGTAGAAGCCAAGCAATGGCTTTTCTTGCAACCGTCTGGGGTTCTTGTAAAATAGTTTATCTTGATTTGCACATGACACAGCATACGTTATACATAGTTCAAACGTCTAACGGCGGGGAGCATGACCTTACCCTGGCCAAAGAGATTAGAAGCAACAATCTGTACCCATTTGGGTTGCACAACTACGCCATTTACCGCACCCCAGAAGGCGCGTTTGTAAAAGGAACCAACTCGGGCACCCTGCACCTGATGCTGGACCAATATGAGGAGATTTCTGAGCAGGAGGCACTGGGCTACCAACACCCGCACCGCCGCATAGAAGAAGAGTAACTGCCTGTACCTGAAGCCAAAACTTCAGGAGGCTCGTACATTTTACCCGTTACCCTGCGTTATATACAGCCCGGGTGACGGGTATTTTTTTGACATAACGTATGAGCCGTACCTTCCTCTTTCGCAAGCATTATCAATACATCTTCTGGCTGGCCTTGCTGTGTGCACAAGCTTGTAGCCCCCAAAAGGCGTTACGCGGTGTTTTTAAGAAGCATACGCCCTATGAGCGCTACCAAAAAGGCTTAGAAGAGGCCAAGCTGGACAAGACTGCCTTGGGTCAACAGTGGCTGACGGCTGGCACCAAAGCCTTGGAAAACCCGGTACCTATCACACTACCTTTTAAAGAAACAGGCTACTTTCCAGTAGACAAACCCATAGCGGCGGGGTATCAATTCACGGTCAAAGAAGGCCAGAAGGTGTCTGTGAAAGTGCAGACCAAAGGCACCGACGTTCCAAGGGTATTTCTGGACTTGTTTGAGTCTAATCCAGATAACCCAACAGAGCCGAAGCAGGTAGCCCACGCAGATTCTACCTCACAGGAACTGGAATATGAGGTAGAGGAAGATTTGCCCCATGTAGTCCGGTTGCAACCAGAATTGCTGCGCAGCGGGCAGTACACCGTCACTATTGAGACACAACCCGTGCTAGCGTTCCCGGTGCAGGGCAAAGACGGACGGTCCATTCAGAGTTTCTGGGGGCAGGATAGAGATGCGGGTGCCCGCAAACACGAAGGCATAGACATCTTCGCAGCCAGAAACACGCCCATCATTGCTTCTGCGGAGGGGGTAGTGTCTAGGGTGAGCACCACGCCCATTGGTGGGAAGGTAGTCTGGCTGCAAGACCCTGGTCGTAATCAAAGTCTGTACTACGCACACTTAGACAGCCAGTTGGTACAGCCCGGGCAGCGCGTTTCTATTGGAGACACCTTGGGTTTAATGGGCAATACCGGCAACGCTAAAACCACGGCGCCGCACCTTCACTTCGGTATCTACAAATATGGCCGCGGAGCGGTTGATCCCTTTCCTTATGTGTTCAAGAACAAAGAAAAGCCAGCCCCTTTAAAAGTAAACGAAGAACAGATTGGCGCTTGGACTCGCGTGAGCAAAGACAAGGCCTCTGTGCGCCAGTCTCCCAGCAGCAAAGCCACCGTGCTTACTACCTTAGAGAAGCACCTGCCCGTGCAAGTGCTGGCCGGCACCGCAGACTGGTACCGGGTGCAACTGCCCAACGGCCAGCAGGGGTTTATGGCTGCCTTCTTGTTAGAGCCCTTAGATAAGCCGCTGCACACTCTGCGCCTGCGGCAGACCGCTGACCTATTAGAGACGTCTCATGCCCAGGCGGCGGCTAAACGCACGCTTCCGGCAGACACCAGCGTGCAGGTATTGGCAAAAGAGACCGACTATTGGCTGGTGAAAGTTTCTGGAGGCGCTACTGGTTGGGTCTTGGCAGAACCTACAGAAACAGGCAAAGGAAAATAGCGAAATACGTAAGGCATACGTGTTTATACGTAACGTAAATACGGAAAACCACTAACATTCAAGGCCCTGCCAGCGTACAATTCTAAAGACAACTCCTTTCAATTCAACGCTTCTGTTACTTGTCCAATTTACCGAAGACCTAAAACAGCGTTATCTATGGAATCTACCTGGCATCTTTCACATGCGCATGCGCACATCACTATCTTCTTTGATGAAGAGAAAGATGAAGTTATTGTCAAATGGACTGGCCACATGAACGCCGAGGATGTCTTGATGGCGGCCAAAGCCTATCTGGGCTTGCAGGAGAAATGGAAATGTGGCAAACTGCTCAATGACAAAAGCCATGTAACCGGTGATTGGGAGGACGCTAATAATTGGTTGGAGTATGAGTGGCTACCAGAAGCGGTGCAATTGGGCTTAAGACGGTTTGCCCACGTGCTGTCACCAGATTTTCAGCAGGTGGCCTCGGCTAAAGATATGATAGAGCGGTTTAGTGAGCACTGTGAAGCCGCCTTATTTTGGGACCTGGAGCAAGCCGAAAAATGGTTACATAGACCAGCAGATGCTCCTCAGGACTCATCCAGTGCAACCCAAGAACCAAAACAGAAAGACAAAGTGCACAAGGCTGGTTGATAGGAACCGTTTTTGGCCTGTTTTAAAAGAAACAGGCCAAAAACGGTTTTTCTTTTAATTGTCTTTTATCTGCTGGTGTAAATCCTTCGCGTCTTTTTTGGCTTCCAGGGCAAGGTATTCAGCTTGCAATCCTTTTATCCTGAGTCTATCAGCGGGGCTTAGGTTGTCTTCCAAAGGGTCTTTCTTGATATTCATCTCTCTGTAGACGGCGTCTACATAGTCCCAGTCTGAGGCCGTCCAGGAAGATTGGTGCTGGCGTACGTTTTTGGTGAACGTCTCATATTTGCTGCGCACCTGCGTGGGAATCCAGGTGATGTCCAGCGCGGCACTTGATCCTAACAGCAACGCGGTGATGCTGTCCAGCTTTTCAGGCTGCAAGGGCATGTCACTGCGCTGTTTGTTCTGGGACTGCCAGTTCTCAAATCGGCGTTTGAGCTCTTTGTATTCCTCTTTAGACTCTTCTGACAGGCTGTCCAGGTTGGCTTCCAGTTCAGCGGAGCGCTGTTTGAATTCCTCCTTTACCTGAGGGCCTTTGCGCTCTGCGGTGCTGTCTACGTCCTTGGCTTTGTCCTTGGCCCACTCGCGCAGCTCAGCTAATTCCTGCTCTGCTTTGTTGGTGGTTCTGCGGGCATCGGCCTCCGTCTCAGAAGTGGTCTTGTTGCAGCTGGTGCCAAAACATAGGAATCCTGCGGCCATAATGGGCAGCAGGGAAAAAGAAAACCGGGATTTCATATGACCAATCATTTTTTTGGTACATACGCAATCCCGGCCCGAAAGATAAAGAAATCTCTATACTTGTAAGCGTCTACCGGTTAAAACAACCCGAACAGCTCAATGTTGATGCGCTCAATGATGGCGCCCAAGTCTTCTGGGTTCTGCACAAAGTCCATGTTGTTGACGTCTACCACTAACAATTTTCCCGCGGTGTATCCGCTAATCCACTGGTCGTAGTGCTCGTTTAGGTTCTTGAGGTAGGAGAGGGCAATGTTCTCCTCGTAGTCACGGGCGCGCTTCTGTATCTGACCAATGAGCTTAGGCAAGTCGGCCTTCAGGTACACCAACAGGTCTGGGGCCTTCACCATCTTGGTCATGGACTGGAACAGATTGAAGTAGTTCTGGTAGTCGCGCTCGCTCATCATGCCAGACTGGTGTAGGTTCTTGGCGAAGATGTAAGCGTCCTCATAAATGGTACGGTCCTGTACCACGCCGTTCTTGCGGTCATTGATCTGCAGCACCTGGTTAAAGCGACTGTTCAAAAAGAAGACCTGCAGGTGGAATGCCCAACGCGGCATATCCTCATAGAAGTCCTTCAAATAGGGGTTGTCATCTACGGCTTCCAGGAAAACTTCCCATTGAAAGTGCTGGGCTAACTTAGTGGCCAGAGTGGTTTTGCCGGCTCCTATGTTACCGACGATGGCAATATGCATGATACTGTGGGTGCTTAATAAATGAGGAGGACAAAAGTACAGGATTCACGCTGATTATCATCAGGTGCAAAGGCGATTAGGCATAAAAAATGGGAGGCGTTTTTTGCTTGTTTTCTTAGAAACAGGCCAAAAACGCCTCCCATTTTACGTCAGAAAGGATTAGCGGCTTTTGGTGAGCAGTAAATCTTTTTCTGCCAGTTGGCCTTTCTTCCAGGCTTTCCTTTCGAGCTTGAACTGTTTGATTTCTTCTTTGGTGCGCGGCGCAGAAAGCAGCTTCTCCAAATCAGGCCTTCCGCCGTCTACCCAGCAGGTAAACCAGAAGCTGCCCGTCATCTGCGCTGCCGCCTGCATGCGCTTCTCTACCGTAGTGCCCAGCGCCTGCTGGTAGGCCTTGGCGAAGGCGTCTGAGTAGGTTTTGCGCGTTCTGCCGTTGCGTTCCGTGGTGACAAACTTGGTCTGGTCCGTGAAGTTCTTGCTCACCTCTTTCTCCAGTGCCAGCATGTGGGGCAAATCTTTGTGCGAGGCCCGGATCACCTCCCAGATTTCATGCTCCGGGTTAGCCAGGTATTTGGCTTGTGGGTGTTTCAAGGAATAGCCCTTCAGGCTTTGTTCGGGTAGCTTGGACTCCCAGAGGCTGTGCAGCCCGTGCTGGCCGGTGAGCTGTCCGTCATAGTTGAGGGTGGTGTGCAAGGGCACGTGCGCGTCCTGGATGTAGTGACCCATATCTGCCGAGTAATACAGAATACTGTCCACGTTCTTCTGCTGAAAAGCCCTGGTTAAATGCTTCTGCATGACCACCACATGCCACGGCACCAAGCCGTATTTGGTCAGCGTGTCCACGGGATATTTAGCAGAAGCCGCCGCCCAGCCTTCGGGCATCTCATTTACGGCGTTTGGACCGTAGTAGTCCACGTCTATGAAATGGCGCGGAGCCTCTGTAGAGTCTGTGTTGCGGCGCTCATCAGGCCGTACGGAGGCGTCTACCAGGTACCGCATGTGGCGGTGGTAGAAGGCCTGCATATCTTTAGGCAACCCATAGATGGCCAGCTGCTGGATGACCTTGTGCCCGAAGAAGCCCCAGCCCATGCTCACGGCAGAACAGGCCAGCACCAAGCAGATGGTTAAAGAGAGTTTACGCATTTTATAGATCATTTAAGCGTATCTGGATGTGTATGCTTTGGTGAATGGAAAATCTTAAGTGCTCAGCGGTTTCCGCATGATGTAATCATTCAAGGTATATGGTCCCAGCGGAATGTCCAAGGTTTCATGAATCTGGAAGCCGTGTTTCTGGTAGAAGTTCTTGGCGGGATTCTCGCGGTGCACATTCAGGTCCAGGGCCATGGCGCCTAGTGGCTGAAGGCGGCGCACAATCTCCTCCAGCAGCATCCTGCCAAAGCCTTTGCCCTGTTGCGCCGGATGGATGTAGAGCTTGTTCAACTTGTAAATCTTCTCTTCTGGGTACAGTAAGGAAAATGACGCGAAGGCAGCCGGTTCTCCCTGGTTCTTCAACAACAGAAACGTCTGTCCTTCCTCCATCTGCTCCAGGAGCGAGGCCGGGGTGTAGAACCGGTCCAGCATGTACTGGATTTGTTCAGGGGCCAGAATGTCTTGGTAGGTAGGCGTCCAGGTTTGGTGCGCCAAGTGATGGATGGCCTGCGCGTCCTGGGTTACTTCTATGGAGACGGCAGCACTGTCGGTAGGGTGAACTGACATAGGTTAAAGCGTGATGGGTAATGATTTTGAATTAATTCCTGCAGTGGCAATTTACCGCTTAAACTTAAAAGCTGCGCAGCACAAGCCACCATTTAAAGGCCCTCTGCTTTTATTTAAAAATCACTCGAGGTAATAAATAAAAAAAGCCCCGAATGGTTTTCGAGGCTTTTGAGAAAAACAGGCCAAAAATGACTACAGCTTCACGCCTACAGATACCTGGAAGACATTGTTAGGGTACGTGGCTCCTTTTTCATTGCCATCATTTACATCAGATAACCCTAGGTTGTACCTAGCCGAAATCTGTAATCTAGATACATCATAACCCAATCCCAAGGCTAATGCTCCGTCATACTTGTTCAAATTGTCTGAAAGATCTTCTGTGATGTTCCCACGTTTGCGCTTTGCGTCTAACAGAATACCAAATTGTGGACCCACCTGTAAATGGAAACCGCCAGAAATGGTGCCCTTGAAGATTAAGGGAATGTTCAAGTAATGGTAAGTGTAGGTGAAGTCATCGTTTTTGAAACCCTGCTGAGAGTAAAGTAATTCTGGCTGTATGGCAAAACGCTCAGAGATGGGAGCCGTGGCAAAGAAGCCAGCGTGCACGCCCGTGCGTGGGTCTGTGTTTCTAGCATCGCCGCCAATGTTGGCCACGTTCAAGCCTACTTTTAAACCAAAACTAGTCTGTGCCTGGGCGCCAACTACACTTAAAAGGGCGAAAGCACCCAAAAGGAATAATCTTTTCATACTAAATGTTACGCAGTTAAGAGAGGGCAAAGGTAAGCCAAAAGGCCTTACTCACTTCCCGTTTTTTCTGAATATTTCCTCTAACGGTTCAAACCGTGGTCTATTGCTTGTACACTTTTCCGTCCTTCATGACAAAGGCCACCTGTTGCAAGGTTTTGATGTTCTGCAAAGGATCTCCGTCCACGGCAATGATGTCGGCTAATTTACCTTTCTGAAGTGAGCCCAGCTTATCTGTCGCGCCCACCAATTCTGCCGCGTGCACGGTGGCGGCTTTGATGGCTTCCATGGCGGGCATGCCGGCCTCTACCATGTACTCAAACTCCTTGGCGTTCTTGCCGTGCATAAACACGCCTGCGTCTGTCCCAAACGCAATCTTCACCCCAGATTTATAGGCTTTGCTAAAGGTGTTTTGCAACTGCGGTCCAATGGCCAGGGCTTTGGGCGTAACCAGCGGCGGATAGTAATTGGGAATCTTAGCCGAATCGGCGACCGACTTGCCGGCGGTGATGGTGGGCACGTACCAAGTGCCGTTCTTCTTCATGAGCTTCATGGTTTCCTCGTCCATGAGTGTGCCGTGCTCAATAGAGGTGACCCCCGCCCGAATGGCCCGTTTCATGCCCTCGGCGCCGTGGGCGTGCACCGCCACCTTCATGCCCAAATCCCGGGCGGTTTCTACAATGGCCTTGATTTCTTCCTCGGTGTACTGTGGTCCGGAGCCGTCTTTGGCCACGCTCAGCACGCCGCCCGTAGCCGCAATCTTGATCAGGTCCGCGCCGTTTTTGTATTGGTGCCGTACGGCTTTTCTACACTCCTCCACACCGTTGGCCACGCCTTCAGCCGGACCCGGATCGCCAATTAAATCCTGGCGGTAGCCGTTGGTGGGGTCCATGTGTCCGCCCGTCCCCGAGATGGCCTTACCCACCACGTACATTCTGGGTCCGCGCATGAGACCCTGGTTAATGGCGTTTCGTAACTGGATGTTGATGCCGCTTCCTCCCAGGTCCCGCACGGTGGTAAAGCCAGCCATCAACGTTTTCTCTGCGTAGTTGCCCGCTCTAAAGGCCGTGGTGCCGGGGTTGAGAGAAAGCTTTTCGGCGTATTGGTTGGGGCTGGTCTCGCTTTCAAAGTGCACGTGCATGTCCATGAAGCCGGGCAAGACGGTCTTGTTTTTCAGGTCGATGACCTTGGCGCCCGCCTCTGGGTTGGTATAGCCTTTTTCTACAGAGACAATCTGGTTGCCGTTTACAATGACCGTCATCTCCGTTTGGGCTTTGTCACTGAGGCCGTCTATCAATCTACCGCAGTGCAGGTACGTTTTCTGAGCCATGGTGTGCGAGACAGAGAACGCCAGCAAAGCCATGGTAGCTACTGCGTAAAAGTGTTTCTTCATATAGAGGTTGTTTGTAGAGTAGGTTTGGACTGTCTAAAATAGTGAAAGTTTGCTAGCGATCACGTTAGCTTCTTCCTGAAGCATGGGCTGAAAAGAAATCGCCCTTCGTTTTTGGCCTGTTTCGTGTAAAACAGGCCAAAAACGAAGGGCGATTGTAAGAAAATCAACTACTGGTTAATCCTCTATCTTCTGGAATTTGTTCTTGAAGAAATAGTACACCGGAATGCCAATGCCCACTAAGATCAAACCAGGCCAAGAGTAGGCAGGCTTATAAATCAAAAGAATGATACAGATAAACGAGGCCATAGCAATGTACAAGGCCGGTAGCACCGGGTACCCAATGGCTTTGTACGGTCTTGGCGCATCTGGCATGGTGCGGCGCAAAATAAAGATACCGGCAATGGTCAGGATGTAGAACAGAAGCACTGCAAAAATCACGTAGTCCAGCAAATCGCCGTACTTTCCAGAGAGGCACAGGATGCTGGCCCAAACACACTGGAAGGTCAAGGCCACGCCCGGCACGCTGTTCTTGTTCAGGCGGGCCATGTTGGTGAAGAACAAGCCATCCTTCGCCATGGCGTAGTACACGCGCGGCGCCGATAGAATCACACCGTTGTTACAGCCAAACGTAGAAATCATAATCAAAACGGCAATGGCAATGGTAGCGGTTGAGCCTCCAATGACTTCGGCCACGGCAGTGGCTACCCGGTCATTGCTGGCGAACTGAATGCCACGGGCCATCACATCCGCGCCGGCCTTGTAGCCTTCCAAGGGAAGAATAGTCAAGTACACCACGTTGATGAGAATGTAGAGCACCGTCACAATGGCGGTACCAATGGCCATGCTCAAGACAATGGTGCGCTTGGGGTTCACAATCTCATCGCCAGAGAAGCCAATGTTGTTCCAGGCGTCTGAAGAGAAGAGCGAACCGATCATGGCCGTCCCGATGCCCACCATCAAAGCCCATCCGTGCAAGGGCGCCCTAAACGGCGTACCCGAAACCGGCTCAGTGGTTACCGTCTGGGCATTCCACATGTCGGTGAAGTTGAGTTCAATGACCTCGGCGTTGGTGCCCAGCAGTAAGCCAAACCCGATCAGAGCGAACAGGGCGATGATTTTAGTACTCCCGAAGATGTTCTGGATAAACTTGCCATTCTTGACACCCTGCTGGTTGATGAGCGTAAGCAGGATAATGGAGCCAATGGCCAGCAACTGCACCGTCGTGAACTTCAGGAAGCCTAGATCCAATAGGATGTTGTCCTCTGAGATGACCGGGAACAGCACGCCGGTAAAACGCGCAAATGCCACGGCCACCGCCGCAATGGTTCCGCTCTGGATTACCAGAAACAGCGTCCAGCCATACAAGAACGCCACCATGGGCCCATAAGATTCGCGGAGGTAGACATACTGGCCCCCGGCTCTGGGCATGAGGCTGGTCAGCTCGCCGTAGCTGAGCGCGCCCGCCAGGGTCATCAACCCCGTGAGGCCCCAAACCAGAAGCAAGTAGCCGGCACTCCCCACGGAGCGGGCAATATCTGCGCTCACAATGAAAATACCGGAGCCAATCATAGAACCCGCCACCAACATGACGGCATCAAACAGCTTTATTTCGCGCTTAAACCCTGTAGAAGTTTCAGACATACACCCTTTGGGAATGAAGAATGATTAATGACCAATGATTAATAAAATATTGAATAATGAGTAATGACCAATGATTAATCAATAGTTGACAATTAGCAATCAACAATCATGGCAAAATTCATCACTCGCGACTAGTTAGACCTTTCTTGGCGGCAGGTCAAAGGCCACGGCGTTGTGCTCAAAATGGCCTTTGTGGGCGCCGTCGCAGAAGGGTTTATTGCTAGACAGGCCGCAGCGGCAGAAAGACACTACTTCGCGGCCCTGCAGGTTATACTCGTTGCCTTGCGCGTCTACTACTATAAAATCGCCCTCTACTTTTAGAGAGCCGTTGCTGTTCACGGTAATTTTTGTTTTCATGCTGTTTTGGAAAAAATAGGGCTAAAACGAGGCAAAGGTGGAATGAGTAAAAGGTAATTACCCAGCCTGCGGCGCTCAAAGAGACTTTGCCTCGTTTCAAAGATAGTCTTTTTGGGCAAAGTGCCTGCGTCTATCCCATTTTCCTTTTCGGCTGACTTTAAAATGAGAAGACAATAATGGTCTGTTTTTTGCGATAACTACGTATAGTACATCTACTTAAAATTTGGACCTATGAAAGCATGTGCGTTACAGATTGAACGACTAAAGGTAATCTCTGACCAACTGGAACAGCTACAGGTAGAGGAACAGGCAAACGCCCAGCAACTGGCCTCTTATTTGGCAGACGCCCGCATTTACCTGCATGAGATTTCCATGCGCTGCAAGACCAAGTACCTCAAACTGGTAGAAACCACCTCGCAACAATTAGAACAGTTGCGCAGCGACGGCTTGGTGTTAGAAAGTGCAGAGGGCATTGAACAGGCTTCACAGACCATCAAGGAGTTTCTGGGCCAGACAGAACTGGTTACTTCTGCGCCACAAGAAGAGTAGTAATTCCATTGCCCTACCTAATGCCAAAATAAATCCTACCCGTGACCGAAGCCGGCTTTTCAACTTCTGCGCACTTCCTTGCGTAAGGGTACTAAAAATTATTGCGTCTTTTACGGACTCTAATAACAAGTATCCTTACTATGAAAAAATCAATCATAACGCCTGCCTTGTCTGCTATTCTAGCCTTGGGCTTCATGAGTTCTTGCGTATCTACCAAAAAGTACGAGGCCGCCTTGGCAGAGAACCGCTCACTGGTAGTATTGCAGGATGAATTGAACCGCCAGAAACTAGAACTGGAAAGCGAGCGCGCTAAACTACGCGAAGACCGTGACCGCCTTACCCAAGAAAAAGAGGACTTAGCCAAAGAGAAAGCCTCTACAGAAGCTTCGCTGCGCACCAACCTCAGCAATAAAAGCGAACAAGTCAACCAACTCACCACAGATTTGCAAGCCCGCGAAGCCCGCCTGAAAGAGATGGAACGCATCCTGGCAGAAAAGGACCGTGCGGTGAACGCCCTGCGCAAAACCGTTGGTGACGCCCTGCTAGGTTTCAAAGCCTCTGACCTGACCATTGACGTACGCAACGGCAAGGTGTACGTGTCTCTATCCAACCAATTGCTGTTTAAATCTGGCTCTACCAAAGTAGACGCCAAGGGACAAGAAGCCCTAAAAAAACTGGCCAGTGTGTTGCAGAACCAGCCAGATGTGAACGTGGTGGTAGAAGGCCATACGGATGATGTTCCCATCGCCAAAGGTACCGCCGGCATGCAAGACAACTGGGACCTGAGCGTGATGCGCGCCACAGAAATTACCCGCATTCTCACGGACGCCGGTGTTGCCCCGCAGCGCGTGACGCCATCGGGCCGTTCTAAATACGTGCCGGTAGACCCAGGAACTTCGGCAGACGCCCGCCAAAAGAACCGCCGCACCGAGATCATCCTCACTCCTAAGCTAGACGAACTCTTTCAGATTCTGGAGCAGAACTAAGCAACACCAAGCTTGTGATCTTGAGTTGAAACAATTGAGAAATACTAAAACAGGCCCGTGTCAGTTTATCTGACGCGGGCCTGTTCGTTTTTGGCCTGTTTTCAGGGAAATAGACCAGAAACGCATAGTAATGGATTGTTTCTCTGTTCTATCTACTTTTTTTCTTTTGTCATCCTGAAAGAATCTTGGTGGCGAACTAGATTGGCGTTTAATAATAAGTTCTTACAGCTTGCCCACAAGATCCTTTCAGGATGACAGAAAGGTACATGACAATTGCCTCCAGGATGGACTCTGTTTGCAGATTCTATTAATCACTGGTCAATAATTATTATACTTTACTCTCCAGTCACTAATCCTTGGCTAGCTTTTTGCGGAGGTGGTTTTTAGAAATCTGTATATTTGAGATGCACAACAGTCCCCATTCTATGAAAAACCCGATGATGACTTGGAAAACCTTTGGCTTGGCAATGGCCTTTACAGGTGTCACCCAATTGACCGCCCTCGCACAGGAAGTGAAGTCAGAAACCAGTCAGGAAGTAAAGAAAGAAGCCGGTCAGGAATCAGCCGCCGAGCAGGAATTGAAGCAGTTCAAAGAATGGATGCGTGTGCAGAAAGACAAGGTAGCCACCACCTCGCGCGCCGAGTGGCCCAGTATCAAAAGTGATTTCGCTAGACAGGCAGACAAGATAGAGAGCAGCTTTCAAACGTTGTCAGAGAGCTCCAAGCGGGATTTTCTGGACTTGAAGGCCACGTTTCATGAGATGGAAAACCGGCCGTCCTATGATGAGATTCCGCTGGAGGCAGAAGAAGTGCGCCGCCGCGAAAAGGAGTTGTTGGGCAAGTTCAGCAACGTGCAAACCATCAAAGCCGTGCAGATGCGCGAAGCCTACATTTTCTTTCTGCAGAACGTGCGGGCCAAACGCCAAACATGGATTCCCCGGGACTGGGACTACGCCGAATACATCTTGCAGAATCTGGGCAAACGCAAAGCCGCCGTTGAAAACCAGCTGACCACTCTGGACGAGATCAAAATCAGGTCGTTGGTAGGGGAGTTCTACACCTGGCGTGGCGGCCAGGAGTTCAAGGAAAAGCAGAAAGCCAGAAACGCCACCAAACCCGCTCAAAAGAAATAATTCTAACCTCATAAAAGCAAAGCGCCCGTTTTTGGCCTGATTTCTAGAAATCAGGCCAAAAACGGGCGCTTTGCTGTAAACTAAGTCCTTCTTATTGAACTGAGTCTTTGCCCACGGTCACGTTCTTGGTGGTAGAAGATTTAGAAGTGTTGGTTTCGCCGCGCGTTTCAGAATTGCCCACGTTTTTCTGGGTTTTCTCTGTGGCCGCGGTGCCAGTGGTGTCATTGGGAACGGTGTTCACGGCATCTGCCTGGGCGCCGTCCATGTGTTCAGAGTCTTGGGTAGCCGTGGTGGTGGTACCACCCGTGTTAGAGTCGCAGGAAGTGGCTAAGAAGTTGGTAGTGCCTGCCAGGCAGAGTATTGCAAATAACTTTTTCATAGGGATATGGTTTAACGTGCAGTTTCAAGTTCTCTTAACTAAAGAAAGGCTTAAAAAGTTATGAAAGCCTTTTTACGGTGTTTGCGCAAGCCTAGCCTGTGGCGATTGATATAAAATTGAATAGCTTTACCGTTACGTAGAACGGGCGCGGCAAAAGGGATTGTCGGCTCTTACTTCTTGCTATTTCCATGACCTCTTTTCGTGTGATACTAGGTGCCTGCTTGTCTGCCTGGGTGGCGTTTGCCCCACCCGTGCAGGCCCAGGCCCCCAAGAAACCCAATGCTGCCGACATACGGCTGGCCCTTGAAAAACTGAACGTGCTGGGTAGTGTACTCTACCTAGCCGCGCACCCAGACGATGAAAACACCCGCCTAATTGCCTACCTGGCCAATGAGCGAAAACTGCGCGCCGGCTACCTGTCGCTCACGCGCGGGGACGGCGGACAAAACCTGATTGGCCACGAAATACGCGAAGAACTGGGCCTCATCAGGACGCAGGAACTGTTGCAGGCCCGCCGCCTGGATGGTGGAGAGCAGTTCTTTACCCGCGCCAACGACTTCGGGTTTTCTAAGAACCCGGCAGAAACGTTTACCATCTGGGACCGCGATCAGGTGCTGGCAGACGCCGTTTGGGTGATTAGAAAGTTCAGGCCAGATGTGATTGTGACGCGCTTCTCTCCGGAGCCCGGCAACACGCACGGACACCATACGGCCTCGGCTATGATTG
This sequence comes from Rufibacter sp. DG15C, assembly GCF_001577755.1. Classification (NCBI taxonomy): domain Bacteria; kingdom Pseudomonadati; phylum Bacteroidota; class Cytophagia; order Cytophagales; family Hymenobacteraceae; genus Rufibacter; species Rufibacter sp. DG15C. Next base: position 325,996 of record NZ_CP010776.1, on the reverse strand, counting down.
CCCTGGAGGCCTTCACCGCCGCCGCAGACCCCAAACGCTTTCCGGAGCAATTGAAAACCGTAGAGCCATGGCAAGTGAAGCGCGTCTTTTGGAACACCTCCAGCTTTTTTGTAGCCCAGGGCCAGAAGTTTGACGACAGCAACAAGCTCAAGGTAGAGACCGGCGTGTACAATCCGCTGCTGGGCAAGTCTTACAATGAAGTGGCCGCTGAGAGTCGCAGCATGCATAAAAGCCAGGGCTTTGGCAGCAGCGGAAGCCGGGGAGAGGCCATTGAGTACTTTGAATTCCTGAAAGGCGAACCTGCCAAGACTGATTTGCTGGAAGGCGTGAACACTTCCTGGGCCCGCGTGAAAGGCGGCGAATCTGTTTCCAAACTTCTGCAAGACGCGCTTAAACAATACAACCCTGCCCAGCCGTCGGCCATAGTGCCCACCTTACTAAAAGCGAAAACGGCCTTGGACAAACTTCCGGCCAACCCCTATAAAGAAGTAAAGCAGCAGGAACTGGCCAACGTCATCAAAGCCTGTCTGGGATTGTACCTGGAGGCTTCAGCGAGAGACTACACCGCCGTGCCCGGCGACCAGGTAAGCGTGCAGGTAGAAGCCGTGAACCGTTCTTCCGTTCAGGTGACCTTGACCAAGGTGGAATACCTGTTCGGGCAGAAAGACACCACGGTGCAACAACCGCTAGCGATCAGTAAGCCCTGGATGGCCAGAACCAATGTCACTTTGCCCAACACCATGGCTTACTCTCAGCCTTACTGGTTGCAGACGCCAGGCACTACCGGCATGTTCAAAGTAGAAGACGCCGCGTTGATTGGCTTACCAGAAAACCCTGCCGCCGCGCAGGTAAAAATCCATTTGACGGTACAGGGCCTGCCCTTCGCGTTTACCGTGCCCGTGGTCTACAAGCGCACAGACCCCGTGGAAGGCGAACAGTACCGTCCGTTTGAAATCACGCCGCCAGTCTTCGCCAACCTCACAGAGAAGGTCTACGTCTTTGCCGATGCAACTTCTAAACCCGTGACCGTGAAAGTGCGCGCCGGGGACAATAATTTGGATGGTCAACTGACTTTAAGATTACCCCAGGGATGGAAAGCCAGCCCGGCCTCTTTCCCCGTGAAACTTAGCCAGAAAGGTGAAGAACAGCAGTTCACGTTCCAGGTGGTTCCGGGGGCATCCCAAACCGAAAGCATCATTGGCGCGGCCGTCACGGTGCAGGGCAAAACCTACACCCAAGGCCTCAAGACCATTGCCTACAACCACATTCCCACGCAGACCTTGTTCCCAGAGGCGGTTTCAAAAGCAGTCAAACTGGACCTGAAGCGCAATGGCCAGCGCATTGGCTATTTGATGGGCGCAGGAGACGAGGTGCCGGCCAGCTTGCAGCAGATAGGCTACAACGTAGACGTACTGCGCGTAGAGGATCTGTCTGCCGCCAACCTGCAAAAGTATGATGCGGTGGTGACGGGCGTCCGGGCCTACAATACCTTGGACCGTCTTCGGTTTCAGCAGCCGCAGTTGATGGAGTATGTGCGCCAAGGCGGAACTCTGGTTGTGCAGTACAACGTGAGCAACGGCCTGGTCACCGACAAACTGGGGCCTTACTCGCTCAAGCTTTCCTCAGACCGAGTGACCGTGGAGGACGCGCCGGTCAAGTTCCTGAAGCCCAACCATCCCGTTCTCAACACACCCAACAAAATCACCGAAAAGGATTTTGCCGGCTGGGTGCAGGAGCGCGGCTTGTATTTCCCGAGCCAGTGGGCGCCAGAATACGAAGCCATCATCTCCAGCAACGACCCGGGTGAGAGCCCCAAAGACAGCGGCTTATTGGTAGCCAAGTACGGCGAGGGGCACTTCGTCTACACCGGTTACTCCTTCTTTAGGGAATTACCGGCCGGTGTGCCCGGCGCATACCGCCTCTTTGTGAATATCTTGTCCTTGGGCAACTAATCCGTTTTTGGCCTGTTTTCCGGAAATCAGGCCAAAAACGAATGCATAGCAATCAACAATCAGCAACCAACAACCACCGCAAATGAACAAAGGAGATATTGACCCGCCGCCGTTCTTTAAAACCTGGAAAGGCATGTATTGGCTGGTGCTGGGCGTGTTGGCATTTTTGATTGTGTTGTTCTACCTGATGACGGAGGCTTACCAATGAGTTACCTGGATTGGGCCGTACTGGTAGGCACCATTGCGTTTATAGTGTTGTACGGCGTCTGGAAGACCCGCAAGACCAGCCACATGTCTACGTTCCTGAAGGCGGACAACACCGAGCGCTGGTGGATGATGGGCTTGTCCATCATGGCCACGCAGGCCAGCGCCATCACGTTTCTCTCCACGCCGGGTCAGGCGTTTGAGGACGGCATGCGGTTCATTCAATTCTACTTCGGATTGCCGCTGGCCATGGTGGTATTGTCGGCCACGGCCATTCCTATTTATTACCGCCTGAAAGTCTACACCGCCTATGAGTACCTGGAGGGCCGTTTTGACCTGAAGACGCGTTCTCTGGCCGCCTTTTTGTTTCTGTTGCAGCGCGGCCTTTCTACGGGCATTACCATTTATGCGCCGGCCATTATTTTATCGGCTATTCTGGGCTGGAACCTGACCTATACCATTCTGTTCATTGGTGTGGTGGTGACGTTCTACACGGTGGTGGGCGGCTCCAAAGCCGTGAGCCAAACCCAGCGTTTGCAGATGACGGTGATGCTGGGCGGCATGCTGGTAGCGGCCATTGTGGTGGTGCGGCTGTTGCCGGCACAGGTGGGCTTCTCTGATGCCTTGGTGGTGGCCGGTAAGCTGGGAAAGATGAACCTGGTGGACCTGAGCTTTAACCCCAATGACCGCTATAACCTCTGGTCGGGTCTGATAGGCGGGTTCTTCTTAGCGCTCTCGTACTTCGGGACAGACCAGTCACAAGTGGGCCGGTACCTGGGCGGCGAAACCATCGCACAGAGCCGGTTGGGATTGCTCATGAACGGACTGGTGAAGGTGCCCATGCAGTTTCTGATTCTGATGGTGGGGGTGATGGTGTTTGTATTCTACCAGTTCTACCAGCCGCCTTTGTACTTCAACCAGCAGCAGGTGGATAAGGTAACGGCCTCGGCGCAGGCGGGTGAGTGGCAGAAACTGGAAACCGAAGGCACCGCCGCCTTCACCCAAAAGCGCGCAGCGGCCCTTGCCTTGGTAGCCGCCCACCAGGCAAATAATCCCGAAGGCGTGGAAAAAGCCGCCCTACAGGCCCAAGCCGCCGAGGAAAAGCGCAAGGCCCTCCGCAAAGAGGCGAATGCGTTGGTCAACCAGCAGAACGTGGGCGTGGAGGTGAAGGACACGGACTACGTGTTTCTCACGTTCGTGACGCAGCAGTTGCCCCAGGGTTTGATTGGCTTATTGCTGGCAGTGGTTTTGTGCGCGGCCATGTCCAGCACGGCCTCGGCGTTTAGTTCTTTGGCCTCCACCACGGTGGTAGACGTGTACAAGCGCTCTATTGTGAAGAACGCCTCAGAGGCGCATTACATGAGTGCGTCAAGGTGGCTGACCATTGGCTGGGGGGCGGTGTCCATTTTGTTTGCGTTGTTTGCCTCGCAGTTGGAGAACCTGATACAGGCGGTGAACATTCTGGGCTCGCTCTTTTACGGTACTATCTTGGGGGTCTTTCTGGCGGCCTTCTACTGCAAATCTCTGCGCGGGAATGCAGTGTTCTGGTCGGCGGTGCTTACGCAGGGGATCATCTTTACGCTGTACTATACCACGGAGATCGCTTATCTCTGGTATAACCTTATTGGCTGCGGTCTGGTGATTGGAATTGCCTATCTGCTGCAGCCGCTGCTGCCCAAACAGGAAACCTTGATAGGGGAATAAGCCTAACATTTATAAACTCTTTCTAAAAACGAAGCCCCGCCAGAACATCTGGCGGGGCTTCGTTTTTGGCTTGTTTTAGCCAAAAGAGGCCAAAACGTTATTTGTTTTTGATCTCGGCTAAGAGCTTCTCGTTCAAGGCCACGTAGTCAGCGTTTTTGGCTTGCTTAGACATCTCCAAAGACTTCTCGGCAGTGGCTCTGGCGCCTTTGTAGTCCTTCAACTTCACCTGCATTTTGGCCTGGTAGTGCATGTTGTAGAACAATGGGTTGGTGGCGTTGGCCTTCTGCATCCAGGCCAGGGCCTGCTTCAGGTCCTTGTTGTTGTCTGCGTAGTAGTTGGCCGCGGCGGCGTACATGGCGGGCTTCACATCGGTGCCGTTGATGACTTTCTCCTGGATTTGGGCCATCACTTTGGAGTCCACGTCTGTGGTGATTTTTACCGGTACCAGCGTCTTGTCCCACATGATCTGCAGGGTGGCGCCGTTGTTGGTAATGTCATTGAAGCCAATGGTGAAGGTCTCTACTTTGTCATCCAGTTCTTTGGCGTTCACTTTAAAACGTACCAAGTCCTCTTCTTGTTTGTAGTCAGGGCCACCATCTCCCCAGTGTTTTAGGTTTTTGTGGATCACTACAGTCCATTCTTTTTCACCCGGAATAGTGTACAAGGCGTATTGTCCGGCTGGTACCTTGTTGCCTTCCAGCATTACTTCCTCAGAGAAGGTGATTTTGGTTGAGGCGTTGGCGCCTGTTCTCCAAAGTTTGCCATACGGAGCAAGATCCCCAAACACCTTGCGGCCTTTCATGCTGGGTCTAGAATACTCCACGGTCACTTCGCCTAAGCCCACTGTTTGTTTCACGGTGGCGGCTGGGCTGGCGGCCGGCATTTTAATCTGGGCAGAGACTTCTGTGCCCATCAAGATCATGGCCAAGGCGCAAACCAAGGCATAGGTAAATTGAATCTGTTTTTTCATATGTCTTATAAGTGAAGTAATTGGTCCTGTAATATTAGGCAAAATGGCTAGAAAAGACTAGGTCATGTGCTATCAAGCTAAAGGAAGAGAAAAGTGTCGCTTAGCTAAACATAACCTAAAGATTACGGTTAAATAGAATTTTAGTAAGAAAAATATATGAAAAAATTAAACCCTGCTTTATATCTATATACGTACATGTGATATGATGAATAAAAGCACTGCCAAGGAGCAAGACTTTTATTGATGTATAGAGATGAGCTAGCGATCATCTCTCTTGTGATCATTTGATTTGAAAATAAATTACCAACTCTAACAAATGTATATGAAAAGACTTTTGCTCATTTTACTTGTCTTCATCAACATGCTAAGTTTTAGCGCCATGGCGCAGGACAGAACCATCTCGGGCAGGGTAACCTCCTCGGCAGACGGTTCGGCTCTTCCGGGTGTGAGTGTGGTGGTGAAAGGTACTACCAATGGTACCAGTACAGACGCAGACGGCCGGTATACCTTGAGTGTATCCGGTACTCCGGTTTTGGTGTTCAGTTACCTGGGTTTCAACACCAGAGAAGTAACCGCTGGTAGTGGATCTAACCTAGACGTTACCTTAGCTGAGGGCTCCAGAAGTTTAAATGAAGTGGTGGTGATTGGTTATGGTACGCAGGAGCGCCGCGAGGTGACGGGAGCTACTACCCAAGTAACCGCCGCCGCTATTGAGAACGTACCCGTAGCTGGCGTAGACCAAGCTTTGCAAGGCCGTGCCGCGGGGGTGCAAATTTCGCAGAACTCTGGTACACCTGGGGGCGGGGTAACCGTGCGCGTACGTGGCTCCAGTTCCATCTCTGCCAGTAACCAACCATTGTATGTGATTGACGGCGTGCCTATGACCACGGGTGACTATTCTCAGTTGGATTTTGGGGGTCAGTCCATCAATGCGCTCTCAGATTTAAGCCCCTCAGACATTGAGTCTATGGACATCTTGAAGGATGCTTCTGCAGCAGCCATCTACGGTTCAAGAGCGGCCAATGGGGTTATCTTGATTACTACCAAACGCGGTAAGGCCAATAAAACCACCATTAACCTGAATGCCTACACTGGTATCCAGAACATGTGGAAGAAGCCTAGCTATTTGAATGCAGCAGATTACTTACAAGTAATGCGCGAAGCCTTTATCAATGACGGTTACCTGGGAGAAGATGACCCTTGGACCGCTACAGATTTCGGCAATTTCTATTACGGTGGGTTTGACTTTGATCCAGAAGGTGTGGATACTGACTGGATGGATCAAGTAACCGTGAAGGATGCCCGCATTAGTAATTATGAACTTTCTGCCAGCGGTGGGGATGCCAAAACCCGGTACTATGTGTCTGGTAATTACTTTGACCAGAAAGGTATTATCATAGGCAGTGGATATGAAAGGTACAGCGGCCGTTTAAATTTGGATCACTCTTACAGTGACAAGCTTTCTTTTTCTGCTGGGGTACAGTTAAGCCTTTCTGAGAACCAACGCATTGTCAGTGACAACACGGTTATTGGGCCGTTTGCCAACTCTTTGGCGGCTTCGCCGGTGTTCCCGGTGTATTATGAAGATGGCACATATACATACCCAAACTACTTTTATACCAACCCGGTGGCAGAAGGTAGGGAGAATGACAATGAGAGCAAGAACTTACGCGCTATAGGAAACATCTCAGCCAGATACACCATCCTTCCCAAACTGAACCTGAATTTGAAAGCGGGAGCAGACGTATTGAACCTCTCTGAGCGTAGCTATACTGGTGATAACTTTCCGGGTAGCGTAGGGATTGCCACCCAGGGTTCTGCCACTAAAACCACTACATTGGTGAGTAAGCGCTTGCTAGAAGCCACGGCAGATTACCGCTGGGACTTTGGCACCAACAGTTATGTGAATTTACTGGCAGGTACTTCTGCAGAGGAGAATGACATAGACAGAACCTTTGTAACAGGTCAAGGCTTCCCAAGTGAGAGGTTCCGCTACCTAAGCAGTGCTACAAGTGTAAACAGCGGGTCCAACTCCATTACCCCGTATGCATTGCTGTCTTACTTTGGTAGAGCCAACTTCAATATCTCAGACAGATACTTGCTGGGCTTAAACTTTAGAGCAGACGGTTCAACCCGTTTTGGTGAGAACAACCGGTATGGTTACTTCCCATCTGTGTCTGTAGGTTGGAGGGTCTTAGAAGAAAGCTTTATGCCTGAGGTGGCAGCTCTCAGTGAGTTGAAACTACGCGCCAGCTACGGTATTACAGGTAACCAGGAAATTGGTGATTTTACCTTCCTTGGTTTATTTGGCGCTGGTGGTTATGCCAACAGACCGGGTATTGCCTTTTCTCAAATAGAAAACCCAGACTTGAAATGGGAAGAAACCAAGCAGTTTAACATTGGTGCTGACTTAGGCT